>NZ_KV809503.1:0-137526 GCF_001812605.1 Neisseria sp. HMSC073G10
TGAAGGCGGTGGCTCTGGACAGGGAGGCGGAGCCTAGGGTATTACGTTTGAACGAGTCGTTGACGGCGGTGGTGTGCGGGAAGATGAAGGGTAAGGGAAGCTGTACGGACGGCGAGGAGATATTTAGGGGTAATGATGCGGAGTGTCGGCCTTTTATGGGGTGACCATCGGAGGGGAAGGGATATAAGAAAGAAAAAAAGGACGTAGGGGAAACGTCCTTTGGTGGGGGAGGATGGGTTATTCGCTCCAGCTGACTATACCTAGCATCCAAGTAAGGAGAATCAGACCACCGAATACGATGCGGTAGTAGGCAAAAGGAACATAGTTTTTACTGGAAACAAATTTCAGCAAAGCTTTTACTGCCAATAAACCGGCGATAAATGCTGCGATAAAACCGATGGCAATTTGTCCGACATCTTGCAAGGTAAAAAGTTTGTAGTTTTTTAAGATGTCGTAACTTGTGGCCGCAATCATCATTGGTACAGCAAGGAAGAATGAAAATTCGGTAGCCGTTTTACGTTCTAATCCCCACAGCATACCGCCCATGATGGTACTGCCTGAACGTGATGTCCCAGGGATAAGGGCACAAATTTGGGCGCATCCTACAACAAATGCGTCAATTGGGCGCATATCATCGACATGGTTGACTTTAGGTTTGGCTGTTGTTTGGCGTTTTTCAACCCATAAAATGAAGAAGCCACCTAATACCAGCATGGTAGCAACGGTAATCGGGTTGAAAAGATGCAATTTAATTTGTTTACTGAATAAGAGGCCAACAATCGCAGCGGGGATGAACGCGATAAATAAATTCAGCACAAAGCGATTGGCTGTTCGCTCTTTGCCTAGTCCTTTTATGATATGGGTAAATCGTTGGCGATATTCGAATACGACGGCTAATACGGCACCGAGCTGGATGGCAATTTCGAATACTTTTCCGTTGCTTTGGAAATTCATTAAGTCGCCAAATACAATCAAGTGACCGGTACTTGAAATAGGGAGGAACTCGGTTAAACCTTCGATAATACCGAGAATAAGTGCTTTAAATAAAATCAGAATGTCCATAAGTTTTCAGACGGCCTTGAGGCCGTCTTTCTTTTGTTGAATAGTTAAAGTGGTTTTGAGGATTGTTCGCGGCGGACTTTGACAATGAGCTCGTCTATGGTTTTCATACCGGCTTTCCAGTCGCTACCGTTGAAATTGACTTTGTATTGACCACCGACGATGACAGTTGGTGTGTTTTCAATTCGATAAGTTTCCGTCAATTGCTGCATTTTTGCAGCAGCCGACGCGGCAGCAGGGCTATTGTAGGCTTGAAGCAGTTTTTGACTGTCAAAACCCGTCTGTTTGCCAACCCATGATCGGAATACATTTGCATCAGCCAAGTTAATCTTCTGTTCGTAAACAGCTTTGAAGATGACTGGATTGGCCTGATATTTTAAACCTGAAAGATTGACGGCAGCGGCTACTTTGGCCAAGCCTAACATTTCAGGCATCCAAACGACGTGCTCTGTCCGTAAGGAAACATCTTTAGCGAAGGTTTTACTGTGTTGCAACAAAACAGGATCGAGATGGTAACAATGAACGCAGAAGTAGCCGAAAAACTCAAGCACTTCAATTTTTCCCGCTTGTTGCTGCGAGATAGGATGACTAAGAACAGTATAGTCTACGCCCTCGGTAGCAGCTTGCGCACTCAGGATGAGCAGGCTCAGGCTGAGTGCGGCAATGGTTTGTTTTATACGCTGCTTCATCAGTGATTCCATTATTTGGTAGAACGAATCAAGCTGTTGATATTATGGCCTTGCAGGTTTTTTTGCAGTTTTACAGCGGCTTCCTGCGGCATGGTGTTACTTTGAACTCGGTAAATGGTTTTGTCGCCGTTTTGCGATTCAACCACTCTGGAAGAAACACCTAAAATAGCCAGTTTTGCACGTTGTGAGTCCGCGCTGGAGCGGTCTGCATATGAACCAAGTTGCAGGAAGGCTTTTTTACCGCTGTTGGCAGCTGTTTCGGCTTTTTCTGCTGACTGTTTACTTGCAGCGTTGCTGCTTTCTTTTGCTGCAGAGGCATTTGCTGCTTTACGTGCTTTTTCGACGCTGCCGCTGTTGAGGATTTGCTCAGGTGTCGGCTTGTTTTGCTTTTTGGCTTCAGCTGCTTTTTTCTCGGCCAGTTTGCGCTCGGCACGCTCTTTTTGTTTGGCAGTCAGTTGGTCGGCTGCTTTTTTGTCTTTAGCAGCTTTATCGGCAGCTTCTTTTTCCGCTTTGGCTTTTTCTTCGCGTTTTTTCTCTAATTCGGCTTTTTTCTCGGCTAGTTTTTTCTTAGTAGCTTCTTTTTCTGCTTCAGCTTTTGCAGCTTTTTCTTTGGCTTCGCGTTCGGCTTTATCGGCAGCAGTTTTGTCTGCTCTTTCTTTGGCTTCACGTTCGGCTTGTTCGGCGGCGGCTTTTTCAGCTTTTTCTTTAGCTTCGCGTTCGGCTTTATCAGCAGCGGCTTTCTCTGCTTTTTCTTTAGCTTCACGTTCTGCTTGTTTGGCTTTTTCCTGAGCTTCTTTTTCCGCTTGAGCTTTTTCTTCAGCTTCTTTGGCAGCTTTTTCAGCCTCTTCTTTATATTTTGCTTCTTTCTCTGCCGCTTCTTTTTCTGCTTTGGCTTTTTCTTCATCTGCTTGGGTAGATGAAGTGTCGGTAGCTGGGCGTTTCTCTGCTTTGTCCTGAGGTTTCAGGATTTCAGGTTCTTCGCTTTGTTTAGGCTGAGTCAGCTCTTTGAAAACGTTTTGGTTGCCTTGGTTCAAGAAGAACAAAATACCGGCAATAATACCTGTTGCCAGTATTAGGCCGAAAAAGAAACCGGACAAGCCTTTACCATATTGTGTAGATTTTTTCATGACTTACCTTGTAATAATGTGTTCAGACGGCCTGAAGTGAGACTGTCTGAGTTTGGATTCGATATTTTATCAATAACCGTTATAGACGGCAAAATCCTGATGCTTTGTTTACTCTAGTTTTACTTAAACATAAAGATTCAGGCCGTCTGACAAGTTAAAGGGCGCGACGGAAGCCGATGGCTTTCATCACATGGGTTTTGCTGACTTCTTCGTCGCCTGCCAAATCGGCCAGCGTACGGGCGACGCGCATGATACGGTGGAAACTTCGGGCGGAAAGGGACAGTTTTTCGAGCATGGTTCCCAAAGCTTCTTGCGCTTCTTTTTGGATGCGGGCTTTACCATCGAGCTCGCTGACACTCAATTCGGCATTAACTTTGCCTTGTCGGCCGTATTGGATTTTGCGCGCGGCGGTAACTCGTTCCAATACGGTGGCACTGGATTCGCCTGCTTCTTGTTGCATTAACTCGGCAGCGGAAAGGCTGGGTACTTCGATGGTTAAATCAATACGGTCGAGCAATGGCCCTGAAATTTTGTTGCGGTAGCGGGCAACGCTTTCAGGCGTGCAACGGCAAGGTTTGGACGGATGGCCAAGATAGCCACAAGGGCAGGGGTTCATGGCGGCGACAAGTTGGAACTTGGCCGGATAAACTGCTTGGCGTGCGGCGCGGGAAATATGGATTTCGCCGTTTTCCAAAGGTTCGCGCAATACTTCTAATACTTTACGGTCAAACTCGGGTAATTCGTCTAAAAACAACACACCGTGATGCGCCAATGAGATTTCGCCCGGACGTGGGTCTGAACCACCGCCTACCATGGCTGCCGAGCTGGCACTGTGATGAGGACTGCGGAAAGGACGGTTGCTGTCGAGTTGCTGTTGATGGTTGGGCAGGAGCGAACGCAATGCCCATACTTCGACTAATTCGTCTTCGGTCAAAGGCGGAAGGATGCCGGGCAAACGTTGCGAAAGCATGGATTTGCCCGTACCCGGAGGGCCCATCATCAGCAGGCTGTGTCCGCCTGCCGCTGCGATTTCCAAAGCGAGGCGGGCGGTATGTTGGCCTTTGACATCGGCTAAATCAGGAATTTTACTTTGTTCAGACGGCCTTTGTGGCAGTTTGCATTCGGTTTGTGTCAGCGGTTCGATACCGTTTAAATGTGCGGCCACTTCGCCTAAAGAACGCGCACCATAAACCGCGATACCGCGCATAACGGCAGCCTGTTCGGCATTTTCTTGCGGCAAGACGAACGAACGGCCTGCCTGCATTCCCTGCCATGCCATAGCCAGCGCGCCGCGTACAGGACGCAGTAAGCCGGACAGCGCCAATTCTCCGGCAAACTCATATTGCGCGAGCTTTTCAGGATTGATTTGTCCCGATGCGGCAAGAATGCCCAAGGCAATCGGCAAATCGAAACGGCCGGATTCTTTTGGGAGGTCGGCCGGTGCGAGGTTGACGGTAATTTTCTTGGCGGGAAAGTCGAAGCCGCTTTGGATAATGGCGGCACGCACACGGTCGCGGCTTTCTTTGACTTCAGTATCAGGCAAACCAACGATATTGAAATGTGGCAAGCCGTTGGCAAGGTGGGCTTCCACTTCGACCAACGGCGCATTCATGCCGCTTAAGGCGCGGCTGTAAACCAAAGCAAGCGACATGTTTCAGACGGCCTTATTCGGCAGCTTCGGTTTGTTGTTTGATTTCGGCAACAGCTTCTTCAGCAGCGGCTTCAGCAGCTTTTAAAGCAGCTTCTTCAGGCTCTTGAGCGGCTTCGAGTTTGGCCAAACGGGCTTCCAATTCAGCCAGTTTGGTACGGGTTTTGATCAAAACCTGTTGTTGGATGTCGAATTCTTCGCGGGTCACCAAATCCATGCGGTTGAATGCGCTGCCGAGCATGGCTTTAACGTTTTTTTCCATGTCTTTGGCAGGGCTGTTGGCGATGGTTTCGCTGATTTTGGAGCTGACTTCTTCAAAAAGTTGTTTGCCGAACATAATCCGTATCCTTTATTCAGAATGTATATAGAAATTCAAGTGGCTATTGTATAAGGAAAAAGGCCGTCTGAAAACGTTTTGCTTTTCAGACGGCCTAAAATGCGGAAGTTTACACGCCTGCGGCTGCTTTCAATGCGGCTGCTTTGTCGGTGCGCTCCCAAGTAAATTCAGGCTCTTCGCGACCGAAGTGGCCGTAGGCGGCGGATTTGCTGTAAATCGGGCGCAGCAGGTCGAGCATTTGGACGATGCCTTTAGGGCGCAGGTCGAAATGTTCGCGAACCAGAGCGATCAGTTTTTCTTCGCTGATTTTGCCGGTGCCGAAAGTATCGATGGAAATCGAAGTCGGTTCGGCAACGCCGATAGCATAGGAAACCTGAATCTGACATTGAGTCGCCAAACCGGCGGCGACGATGTTTTTTGCAACATAACGGCAGGCGTAGGCAGCGGAACGGTCCACTTTGGACGGGTCTTTGCCGGAGAATGCGCCGCCACCGTGCGGAGCTGCGCCGCCGTAGGTATCGACGATGATTTTACGGCCGGTCAAACCGCAGTCGCCTTGCGGGCCGCCGATAACGAAGCGGCCGGTCGGGTTGATCAGGTATTTGGTTTCGTCGGTCAGCAGTTCAGACGGCAGAACCGGTTTGATGATGTGTTCGATCACGGCGTTTTTCAGCTCTTCGTAACCGATAGACGGATCGTGCTGGGTAGACAGGACGACGGTGTCGATGCGTTTTACTTTGCCGGTTTCGCTGTCGTAAACCACGGTCAGTTGTGCTTTGGCATCAGGGCGCAGCCAAGGCAGGCGGCCGTCTTTGCGCAATTCGCTTTGGCGTTGCATCAGGCGGTGGCTGTAATAGATGGCAAACGGCATCAGGGTAGGGGTTTCGTCGCAGGCATAGCCGAACATCAAACCTTGGTCGCCCGCGCCTTGGTTCAGGTCTATGCCTTCGCCTTCGTTCACGCCTTGGGCGATGTCGGGGGATTGCTGGTCGTAGTACACGCCGACTGCGCAGCCGTTGGCGTCAAAGCCCAGCTCGGAGGAGTTGTAGCCGATGCGTTTGATGGTTTCGCGTGCGACTTTGATGTAGTCCACTTGGGCGGTGGTAGTGATTTCGCCTGCCAATACGCACAAGCCTGTGTTGACCAAGGTTTCTGCAGCGACACGCGCTTTGGGGTCTTGCGCCAAGATGGCATCCAAAATCGCATCGGATACTTGGTCGGCAACTTTATCCGGATGGCCTTCGGATACCGATTCGGAAGTAAACAGATATTCGCTCATTGCTATTCTTTCATTAAAAACAGGCTGCTGTGTTTTCAGACGGCCTTTTATTTCGGACAGCGGAAATCATAACAAAAACTCCGCTTTTTCTCTATACAAGTGAGAAACATTCGCACTTGTCTGCTGTTTCGGAATCCTGTTGCGCGTTTCTTACAGGCAAAAAAATTCCCGCATTAAGCGGGTTTGGATTGCTCTGGCGAGCCACATCGGTTTTTCAACCGTCCACCTTACCTTTCTTTCTGAAAAGCAGGTTGGCATGGAATTCCCAACTCTTAATGCAGCGCGGATAGTAGCAGAAAAGCAGGTGTGCCGCAATATATTTGCCCGACGTCTGTTTTGTTCAGACGGCCTGTTTCGTTTACAATCTATCCACTTCATTTTGGTAAAACCTTATGCAAACGCTTGTTACCTTTGTTTTTAAATTTTTGGCCGCGCTGCCTTTGGCTTGGTTGCACAAATTAGGCAACCTGCTCGGCAGTTTGGGTTTCCGCGTGCTGTCGAAAGATCGCCGGCGTGTTTTCGAAAACATGACACTTGCCGGTTTGAACCCGACGGACGAGGCGGTAAAAAAAGTTTTCCGTGAAACGGCAAAAGGCGGCTTGGAATTGCCGGTGGCGTTTTTCAGACGGCCTGAGGAAATTGAAAACCTGTTTGTCAGCGTCAACGGTTGGGAACATGTTCAGACGGCCTTGAGCGCGGGTGAAGGTTTGCTGTTTATCACGCCGCACATCGGCAGCTATGATTTGGCCGGCCGCTACATCAGCCAGCAGCTGCCGTTTCCGCTGACGGCGATGTACAAGCCGCCGAAAATCAAGGCATTTGATGTGGTGATGCAGGCAGGGCGCGTGCGCGGTAAAGGCAAGACTGCACCGACCAGCATTCAGGGCGTCAAACAAATCATCAAAGCGCTGCGCGGTGGCGAAGCGACCATTGTGTTGCCAGACCATGTGCCGTCTCCGGAAGAAGGGGGCGACGGCGTGTGGGTGGACTTTTTCGGCAAACCTGCCTACACCATGACGTTGGCAGGCAAGCTGGCGCAAGTCAAAGGCGTGAAGGCTTTGTTTTTCTGCGGCGAGCGTTTGCCCGACGGTAAAGGCTTTGTCTTGCATATAGAGCCTTTGCGCGGCGAGTTGAACGGCGATAAGGAGAACGATGCGCGCGTGATCAATGAAAATACCGAATATTGGATACGCCGTTTTCCGGAACAATATTTGTTTATGTACAACCGCTACAAACATCCTGAAGGCGCGCCTTTCCCGCCGCCGGAAGTATAGGCTTGCCGAATGTAAAAAACCTGCTTGGACTCAAGCAGGTTTTGTATTTGGTCGGAATGAGAGGATTCGAACCTCCGACCCCTTCGTCCCGAACGAAGTGCGCTACCGGGCTGCGCTACATTCCGAATGTGGGAAATTATAGGATAGGAGAAGCCGGTTTGTACAGGGGTCGATAAATAATTAATAATTGGCTGCCGATGGGTTTGTTTTAGGCCGTCTGAAGCGATGTGTTTCAGACGGCCTGTGTTTTTGTTTGCCGCTTCTGCTGAAGCATTTGTCCTAATGGCATTATAATGTGGGCAATTGTTTTTTAGATTGTCTGCTATGTTCTATCTTTATCAGTCCGACCGTTTGGAAGCGCTTGCCGAAATGTGCGCGCATATTCATCAGGCCTTGCCCTTGGATTCTGTATTGGCGCAGGAAGAAGTGGTGGTGCAGAGCCAGGGGATGCGGCGGTATCTGAATGTGTTTTTTGCGCGCAAACTCGGCGTGGCGGCGAATTTGAAGTTCAGCCTGCCTGCCGGTTTGGCGTGGCAGCTGATGCGCAAATTGGTTCCCGATGTGCCGCCGCTCAGTCCGTTTTCGCCTGAAGTCATGCGCTGGCGTTTGCTGGATTTGTTCCGCAGCGAAGTGTTTCAGACGGCCCCGGAATACGAAAACGTACGCCTGAAGCTGGAAAGTTATTTGCACAGCTCGGCATCGGCAGATTATCAGCTTGCTGGACAAATGGCCGATATTTTCGACCAATATTTGGTGTACCGCCCGGATTGGATTGATGCGTGGCAGGCTGGTAAGCTGCTGGGTTTGGGCGATGATGAGGATTGGCAGGCGCGGCTGTGGCGTTATTTGGACGATGGCAGCCAATCTGCGCCGCACCGCGTGGCCTTGTGGGAAAAGCTGTTGGCACAGTTGGATAAATCGGTTTTGCCGCAAAGGTTGTTTGTATTCGGCATTTCGACAATGGCACCGATGTATCTGCAACTGCTGCACCAAATT
Source organism: Neisseria sp. HMSC073G10 (assembly GCF_001812605.1). Taxonomy (NCBI): domain Bacteria; kingdom Pseudomonadati; phylum Pseudomonadota; class Betaproteobacteria; order Neisseriales; family Neisseriaceae; genus Neisseria; species Neisseria sp. HMSC073G10. The sequence goes on from NZ_KV809503.1 coordinate 8,410, forward strand.
TCCAAGCATTGCGATGTGTTTGTGTTTGCGCTCAATCCGAGTAGCCAATATTGGGGCGAGGTCATCGACGAGGCGCAGATTTTGAAAAGGGGCGATGAGGCGGATTTGTCGCAGGCAGGGCATCCGCTGTTGGCTTCTTTGGGCAAGCAGGGGCGCGATTTCTTTGATTTTCTGTTGGAAGTGGAAACTGAGCAGGATATTCAGGTTTATGAAGAGGGAAAAGACGATACCTTGTTGCATTGCCTGCAAAACGATATTCAAAACTTAATCATGCCGTCTGAACGCTTGTATCAACAGGAAGAAGGCGAAGCAGGCGCGCAGCCGACTTTGTTTCAGGTTCACGATGCGGACGGCAATCCAGTGTGTGTCGAGCCGGACAAGCTGCTGAACGACGGCTCGGTCAAAATCGTTGCGGCACACAGCCCTTTGCGCGAATTGCAGATTTTGAAAGAAGAGCTGTCGCTGGTGCTGCAAAAAAATCCCGACTGGCAGCCGCACGATATTGCCGTGTTGACGCCGAACATTGAGCCGTACAGTCCGTTTATCGAAGCTGTTTTCGGACAGGAGCAGGCAGGCAGCCAGGCTTTGCCGTATTCGATTTCGGATGTGAAACTCAGCCGCCGTCAGCCGTTGCTGTATGCTTTGGCGCAAACTTTGGACTTGCTGGAGAGCCGGTTTGAAGTAGACAAGGTTTTGCCTTTGCTGGAAAGCCGGTTGGTGCTGCAACGCTTCGGTTTGAGCGAGGAAGATGTGCCACTGCTGCATGAGACTGTTGCCGGATTAAATGTGCATTGGGGTTTGGACCAAACCATGCGCGAGGGCAAAGACAACCTCTTTACTTGGCAACAGGCGGTAGAGCGTTTGGCCTTGGGCTGGATGCTGCCCGAAGGCGGCAACGGCATGTGGCAGGGCGTGAGCGCGTGGCATAGCAACGTCAACCAGTTGGACGTGTTCAGCGGTTTTGCCGAATTTGTCCGTACTTTGGCCGATATGGCGGCGCAATGGCAAGAGCCTGCCAATGTGGAAAGCTGGGTGCAGCGTTGTCGCGATTTGTTGGAAAAACTGTTTGCTCCGGATACGGACGACCAATACGCCAAGCAACAGTTTGAGCAATCTTTGGCGAAATGGCAGGAAGAGGCGCAGTTGGCCGAATTTGACGGATTGTTGCCGTGTAAAACCATTATCCGCCATATCCGCCGCTTTTTGGACAGCGAAAGCCAAGCCGGATTTTTGAGCGGTGGCATCACTTTTTGCAGTATGGTGCCGATGCGCAGCCTGCCGTTTAAAATGGTTTGCCTGTTGGGTTTGAATGACGGCGATTTTCCGCGCAATACCAAAGCGGCAGTGTTCGACCTGATTGCCAAGCATCCGAAAAAAGGCGACCGCGCCCGCCGCGACGACGACCGTTATCTTTTCCTTGAAGCCTTAATCAGCGCACGTGAAATGCTGTATTTGTCTTATATCGGCCGCGATATACGCAATGATGCCGAGTTTGCGTCGTCTTCGTTAATCAGCGAACTACTGGATACCATTGCCGCCATGACAGGGAAAAGCGGGCGCGAGTTGTCGGAGAAATGGGTGAAACATCATCCGTTGCAGGCGTTTTCACGCCGTTATTTCCAAAAGGACGCGCTTTCAGAGGGCCTCTTCAGTACGCGCCAAGATTACGCCGATGCGTTGAACCAACCGCAAGCGGAAGCGCAGCCGTTTTTCCTTGAGGCTTTAAGTCAGGAAGAGCCAGACAAGACCATTCATCAAGGCGAGCTCATCAGTTTTTGGCGTAATCCTGTCAAAGTTTGGCTGAAGAAAAATTTAAGCTGGGATCAGCCGTATCTGGACGGCGCATGGGAATCTGCCGAACCGTTTGAGCCGCAACATGAAGGTCGGATTGCCGATGCCTATTTGGATGCGCGGCGCAAAGGGGAAGACTTTGAAGATACGGCCATTCGGCTGAATGCAGAAAGCCTGATGCCGGTAGGCGAGTTGGGTGGCTTGTGGCAGAAGCAGTATCAAATATCTGCGAAAAACGTGGATGCCGAGCTGATACGCAGTAACAAAAGGCCGTCTGAACCTTATGAAGAACACTTTGACGATTTGGTTTTACAAGGCACCATCGGCAATCTTTATGAGTGCGGCCGCATTGTGTTCCTAAATCAAAAAGACAATGCACCCAACCGCATTGCCCGTTTATTGGAGCATTTGATTTTTTGCGCCATCGCCCCTAAATCCGTTGAAAGCCGACAAACCTATATTGTCAGCCTGGGACAGACCGAAACCTATGCCGCCATCGGGCAAGAGGTGGCGAGGGCACTTTTGAAAGAATGGTTGGTATATTTCCGAATCGGACAAAATACCCCCTTGCCGTTTTTTGCCAAAACCAGCCTTGCCGCTGCGGAGGAGTACAACAAGAAAGAGGATTGGGATGCTGCCTTGAGAAAAGCCCATGAGGTTTTTAACGGCAACAAAATGAGCAAAGGGCAGAAAGAATATACCGAAGTGAAGCTGGTGTTTGGCCATTCGGACGAATCGCCTCTTGATGAGCCGCTATTTGAAAACCTCGTCGTCAATCTGCTTGTTCCGCTTTTGACCGGTGTGGCAGGGAAAACCGATACAACAGAACAGGAGTAAAGCATGGCCAATTATGCAGAATATTTGGATTTTGATACTGAAGAAGACAAATTGAAACAGCAGCAACTCTATCAGGCAACCGAGCTGTCGGCGCAAACGGTAGCGGCGGTCAAAAAGATCAGCCGTCTGCAAAACTGGCTGCTTGCCGCTGCGCCATATTGCCCTGATTGCCGCGTGTTTGTGCCGTTTATTCAAAAAATGACGGAGTTGAATCCCAATATCCGCGTCAACTATATTGCCCGAAACGATTTTGGCGACAGCAGCCGTTTTGAGAATCCGCGCCAACAGGAAATCGTCCGCGCCAATCAAAAAATTCCTGCGCTGTTTTTGATGGGTCATGAAGAGGAAGGGCCTGTGTTTAACGAGTTTCCGCAAGTGGTGTTAAACCAAATTGCGGCAGATGAAACCCGTCGCACAGAATTGCGCGATGCGTACCGTGCAGGCGAGTTTAATGCCGATATTGAGGCTCAGATTGTAGCGGCGTTGGCATGGGCAGGGCAGCGTTGTTGACAGATATTGCTGGTGTGTACAGCCATGTTTTGAACCGCTTTGATATTTTGTTTCGTAATAAAAAGGCCGTCTGAAAAGATTTCAGACGGCCTTTTTTTAATGCTTAACGCTTGATCAAATCTCGATTTTATTCGGCGTAAAGGTTTGCCATTTATTGCAGGCAGGGCAGTGCCAGAAGAAGACTTGGGATTTGAAGTGGCAGTTGCGGCAGCGGTACATGACGCTTTTTTGCAGCTGGCGGCCGATAATCGAACGAATCATATCGGCATCGGCTTTCCACTCCGGATTCATATTGCTGAGTTTCAAACCAAGCAGGCGGTACACGCCGTTGAGGTCGGGTTTTTGGCGGACGAGTTCGACAGCGATTTGCGCCGCTTCGGTTTCGCCTTTGAGCAGCAGGGCCTTCTCGTAGATGACGTTGATTAGGTCAAGATCGGGGAAGGTTTGCATATAGCCGATCAGGCGGTTGAGGCCTTCTTCCTGCTTGCCTTGCGCGGCATAGGCTTCATAGAGTTTCTCGCCAACCATGCTCAAATAGGCGTGGTTTTGCTGCTCGATGGCGGAATACGCTTCCACTGCGGCAGGGAAATTGCCCTGACGGTATTCGATGTCGCCGAGGATGATGTTGGCGCGTGTACATTTTTTGTTGGCTTCGAGTGCTTTGCCGATGTTGTAGCGGGCGGCATCGAAGTTGGATTTGAACAGCGCGGCTTGGGCAATTTCGCAATAGAACTGGGCAATTTCAAACTGGTAGGTTTGTTCGTCATGGCTCAAGAGCTGTGCCATCTCGATGGCTTTTTCCCAATCACGATCCTGTTGGTAAATGCTCAAAAGGTGTTGGCGGGCTTCGCGTGCCATATCGCCTTCCTGCAAACCGAGGAAGATTTGTTCGGCACGGTCCACCAAGCCTGCGCTTTGGTAGTTTTGCGCCAATTCAAAAAGCACGCGCGCGCGTTTTTCGTTGACGGTGTCGGGCGAATCGAGCAGGGCGCGGTGCATATTGATGGCTTTGTCGTTTTCGCCGCGTTGGCGGTAGAGCTTGCCCAAAGTCAGGTTTAAGTCGTATGACTGCGGCTGTTGATCGATCACTTCCGCCAATTCGCGCGCGGCGCGGCCGCTGTTGTGGTCAACGAGGGCGTCAAGGCTTTTGTAAAACCCTGCCGGTATGCTTTTGGCCTGTTTCAGGACGGTCTTCATATCGACGCGCGCGGCAAACCAGCCCATAGCGAAGAAAACGGGGAGGAGGACGATGGGCAGTAAGATAACCCACAATTCGTTGTCCATGGTATTCCTTTATTGATTGGTGGCGTTACGCTTTGGGAGTGGCTTCGGAAGTCGTTGCCGGTGTTTCGGTTTTGACCGGAGTCAGGTCTTTTTCGGAAAGGTGGGCATGTTTTTTCACTTCGGCGCGCAGGCGGTTGTTTTCGCTGCGCAGGGACAGCAGACGGCCGAAGAGGGCAAACATACCGAACACGATGCCGATAATAAATGCACCGAAAAGCACGACAATCAGCGGCAGATTGATGTTTTGGCCAGGCAGGTAGAAGAAGGATACGGTGTGGGTATTGGTGATGGCCAGCAGGAGGAAAACAAGAAGAATCAGGATTTTGATGATGGTAGAGATGAGTTTCATGGGTTACTCCGGATTGGCTGCGGTTGGGGCAGGCCGTCTGAAAAATGGTATCAGTTTAAACGATTTGCCGGATTTCGGATAGGACGGCATGTTTCAGACGGCAGGGTGACGGTGTCTTTATGCTGACGGGTACTTGTCAAACCTATATTGAAAGGCGTATTGTTCAGTCTTTAATTAATTAATTTATTTTGCACATCAGAATAAGAAAGGCAATCATCATGAGCAGACCAGTTCCAGCCGTATTCGGCAGCGTTTTTCACGCTGAAATGCCCGTTATCGCTTATCGTGAAGGTAAATGGCAACCGGTAGAATGGCAATCTTCCAAAGACCTGACACTCGCCCCCGGCGCACATGCTTTGCATTACGGCAGCGAATGTTTTGAAGGTTTGAAGGCATTCCGTCAGGCAAACGGCAAAATCGTGATGTTCCGCCCGACCGCTAACATCGCGCGTATGCAGCAAAGCGCAGATATTCTGCACCTGCCGCGTCCTGAGACAGAGGCTTATTTGAATGCTTTGATCGAATTGGTCAAACGTTCCGCCGAGGAAATCCCTGATGCGCCTGCCGCTTTGTACCTGCGTCCGACTTTGATCGGTACCGACCCTGTGATCGGTAAAGCCGGTTCTCCTTCCGAAACTGCTTTGCTGTACATTCTGGCTTCTCCTGTCGGCGACTATTTCAAAGCCGGTTCGCCCGTTAAAATCTTGGTGGAAACCGAACACATCCGTTGCGCCCCACATATGGGTCGTGTGAAATGCGGCGGCAACTACGCTTCCGCCATGCCTTGGGTATTGAAAGCCAAAGCCGAATATGGTGCAAACCAAGTGTTGTTCTGTCCGAATGGCGACGTTCAGGAAACCGGCGCGTCTAACTTTATCCTGATTAACGGTGATGAAATCATTACCAAACCGTTGACAGACGAATTCCTGCACGGCGTTACCCGTGATTCCGTACTGACAGTTGCCAAAGATTTGGGCTACACCGTTACCGAGCGCAACTTTACTGTCGATGAGCTGAAAGCAGCTGTGGAAAATGGCGCAGAGGCGATTCTGACCGGTACGGCTGCGGTTATTTCTCCGGTAACTTCTTTCGTGATTGATGGCGAAGAAATCGAAGTGAAGAGCCAAGAGCGCGGTTATGCAATCCGTAAGGCGATTACCGACATCCAATACGGTTTGGCAGAAGACAAACATGGCTGGTTGGTCGAAGTTTGTTAAATAGAACGCATTCAATAAAAAAGGCCGTCTGAAATATTTTTTCAGACGGCCTTTTTTATTGGATTTTAGAGAGGGAAGACAAATAATAAAATGCTAAATTTTACAAACAAACGGTAGCATTTTAAGATAATCGGTATATAATGCGCAATTATGTTGTAAAAATACACATTGAAAATATCGAATTTTATTGATTTTTCGATGAAGTTAAAAACATTTATAGATATTTATTTTGTAAATTTAGTTAAATGGGAAATGCTAAAAACATATTGTGTTAGAATTCCCCTCCTTTTTGGCTTCGCGGTATTAACTCTGTCACGCCAAAAAGAAAAACAATGCAAGATAAAACCATTTTTATTTTGCTATAAAAATCAAAAATAACTTAACTTTGGATGAACTAATTAATTAAAAAGGGACTCTGATACATTTTCCGTCAAAAATAACCGGACACATGGTACGCGGACAGATTGCCTATAAAAGCCATCCAAGGGTTCTGTCCAAACACCATTACCGTTTTCAATCAGAAAATCGGCAGAAGGGGAAACGCTGCCGAGTTTCTCAAAGTGGCTAGCTTTATACAGGCAATTGCTGTTACGACAGAATCCGTCTTACCTCTTTATTCATCGAACTTTTTTGTTGCACGCTTGTGCGGTGGAAAAGGACGATATTTGATACAAGGAAATACGCTGATTATGTCACATAAACTTGCCCCTCTTGGCCGTACCCATATCCGTCAAGGCTCCTCAACTCCTGAAACCACTTCCGAATCATCTTCTCCTCTAAAAGAATGGATACACACCCAAAATTTTGGGGGAAGTCCGTCTGTTTTTCCTGAACCCAAGCAATTAAGCGGTAAAAATACTGTAACGAGAGATGCGGTTCATGTGGCTGAGGCGGCAAGATTGAACAGTACCTCATCATCTTCAGACGGCGTTGTAACAAAAATGCGTGTCGTACGGGCCAGTGTTGCTTCTGCAAGTAGCGTTTCTGGTAAAAATACCATTGCGTCTAAAGTAACGGACAAACAGGTTGTTTCAAAAGAGCCGGTAAACAAACCGGTTAATCAATCGATGGAAAAAATTTTGGCTGAAAAGCAAAAAAAATACGAAGAGGCTAAAGCAAAAAAAATAGCCGAAGCCGCCACAGCCAAAGCAAACGCCGTCGAGCATGCAAAAGAAGCGCATAAAGCAGCAGTCGAAAAAGCGATTGCAGAGCGTAAAGCCAAACAAGACGCTGCCCGCAAAGAAAAAGAGGCAGAAGACAGAATTGCCGAAGGAAAAAAAACAGTCGAAATTGTGCATAAAAAGATTTTGAACGATTCAGACGGCCATAACAAAGTCGTGAGCGTTTCTTCCGGCAAAAAAACAGCCATGAGTCACGATAGCCACCTCAGTTCAGTCAAAGAAAACAAAATTGACGATCATACCGAAAACAGGGCAGGTGTCTCTGGAAAATACCGCGTGTATCAATCTAAAGAGTATGGTAATTATGTTCGTGTGAATGATTTTGGTGCCGATGCGCAGGGTAAAAAAGACAGCCTTCAGGCATTTAAAGCGGCTTTAGAAGCTGCTCATAAAGAAAAAGCCATGGTCTTCTTGGATGGTACCTACTATATTTCTAACCAGATTGTGATGGATAAAACCGTTTCCGGCGCACGCGGTTTGTTTGGTTCGGGGATGGGTAAAACCAAAGTAACGTTTGATAAGGCGCAGACAGGCGTGTTCAATCCGAACACCAACCATGATGACATTCGCCAATTTGCCGGTATCTTGATCGATGGACAAAACAATAAAACCATTGCCAACTTGTCGGTTCAATATACCAACCCTGATTTTTACCGCAAAGGCTTAAGCTATTTTGGCAAGGTAAACGGCATTTTGGTGAACGATGCGGACAATACTTTAATCAGTAAAGTAGAGGTTTCCGGTGCCAATCGTGCTGGTGTGATGTTCACGTCGACCGCTTCTTTGGAAAAGGAAAAAGGTCAAAAGCTGACCTTTAAAGAGCGCGTACAAAGCGGCGAAATTGATGAAAAATATGAAGCGCTGCCTTTGGGTGAAAACAACCGTATTGTTGATTCGTATCTGCACCACAACCGCGTTGCCGGTGCGCTGATCGGTTTCCAACAAAACTTTATCGGCGAGGGCAACCGTTTGGATTGGAACGGCCACGAAGCGGACGGCGGTACCGGCTACGGTATGGCTGTGGTTGCGGGCAGCTACAATTACGGTGTCACATACCGTAAAAACACGACCAACCACAACTACCGCAAAGGCTTGGATGTGCATGATGGTACAGGCATTGTCATTGAAGACAATGTGTTAACAGGTGACCGGCTGTATGGTATTGCTGCTTACAACCGCCAGTTTTCTATGGATAAAGTCAAAATTACCGGCAATACCATTATCCAAGACCCGAGCTTCCGTTTGAATGTTGATGATGACTTGGGCAAGTACTATCACATGTATTCAGGTATCCAGGTGCAAACCAATACCCAATACAAAGATTTGCACTCGGCTAACAAAGGCTATTTCGATATCAGCAATAATGTCATTAAAAATCTGACGGTTTATCAAAACAATATTCAGACTTACGCGATTGAGTTCCGTAACCATGAAAGCAAAATGGATTACACGCTCAATATGGCAAATAACAAGATAAGCGGCGAATCCACCAAATATCTGATTGCCGTCATCAACGATACCTACGACCGCGTTTTATCTAAAAACGGCATTGGCAGCGGTACTATTACCATTAGCGGCAATGATGCCAATATCGGCAAGATTATGAAAGGCGCAGTACCGGTTTATGTGGAAGAACACCATGGTAATGTCGCTATGCATGGTGCGGTGACCATTCACAACAACAAAATTTTCGTGCGTGAAAAATCTGACGGCTATGTCGAATTTGCTTATTTGAAAAGTAATGCCAAAGAGTACAACATCACCAATAACACATTGAAACTTGGTGGTGCCCTGGATGATGTTTTGGTAGACGTATACAGTACCAACCCTAAGGGCAAGGCATCTTTAAATGTAGCCAACAATAAAATCATGACGGACATCAAAGATGAACTGTATGATTCATGGCTGCGCTTTGAAAATAACATCAAAACGTATTCAGAAGGCAATAGCCATAATGGTGCAGCACTGACAAAGGTGAATACGACCGGCAGTAAAGTTGCCTTGAGCGATATCTTGTCAGAAGCCAACTATATTGTCGCAACAACTAAAGATGCTGTGTATCACCATACTAAGAATGTGTATACATCAGGAGTGGAAGAGCATCATACAACGACAGGGATTTTGTAAGCTGTTGAAGCTATAATCTTTATGGTCTAAATATCGATAAATAAAAAAAGGCCGTCTGAAAATTTTCAGACGGCCTTTTCATCTAACTCACATTATTTAGCCAGTTCGGCACGCAGTTTGTGGGTTACATTCATCATCACTTGGAGTTGTTCCAGAGTTTCTTTCCAGCCACGTGTTTTCAGGCCGCAGTCTGGATTAACCCACAGACGTTCAACCGGTACAACCTCGATGGCTTTGCGCAACAGATGCTCAACTTCAGCTTCAGTCGGTACGCGTGGGCTGTGGATGTCGTAAACACCTGGGCCGATGTCGTTCGGGTATTTGAATTCGCCGAATGCAGTCAAGAGCTCCATGTCGGAACGTGAAGTTTCGATGGTGATGACGTCAGCGTCCATAGCGGCGATGGCTGGCAGGATGTCGTTGAACTCAGAGTAGCACATATGAGTGTGGATTTGGGTGCTGTCTTCGCAACCGGTAGAGGACAGGCGGAAAGATTCACCGGCCCAGTTCAGGTAGGCATCCCAATCGGCACGTTTCAAAGGCAGACCTTCGCGGATGGCAGGTTCGTCAATTTGGATGACTTTGATGCCAGCTTTTTCCAGATCCAATACTTCGTCGTTCAGAGCCAGTGCGATTTGTTTGCACACGGTAGAGCGAGGAATATCGTTGCGGACGAAAGACCATTGCAGAATGGTTACAGGGCCGGTCAACATACCTTTCATCGGACGTTTGGTCAGGCTTTGAGCGTAAGTAGACCAAGCCACGGTCATGGCTTCAGGACGGCTTACGTCACCGAAGATGATAGGTGGTTTAACACAGCGTGAGCCGTAGCTTTGTACCCAGCCGTATTGGGTGAATGCAAAACCGCTCAACAGTTCGCCGAAGTATTCAACCATGTCGTTACGCTCGGCTTCGCCGTGTACCAGTACGTCCAAGTCCAGTTTTTCTTGCTCTTCAACCACCAAGGCGATTTCTTTTTTCATCGCAGCTTCGTAATCGGCGGCAGACAGCTCGCCTTTTTTGAAGGCTGCACGTGCTTGGCGGATTTCGGTAGTTTGTGGGAAAGAACCGATGTTGGTAGTCGGCAGCAGAGGCAGGTTCAACCATGCTTGTTGCGCTTTGATACGGTCGGCAAATGGAGATTTGCGTTGGTCTGCGTTGGCAGGCAAATCGGCCAAGCGTTTGGCAACGTCTGCACGGTGGATTTCGCTGCTGTTGGCACGGGAGTCGGCGGCAGCTTGGCTGGCAGCCAGTTCTTCGGCAACAGAATCACGACCTTCGTTTAATGCGGCTTTCAGAACGCGCAATTCTTGGGTTTTTTGCAGGGTGAATGCCAACCAAGAGTACAGGTCAGGTTTGTTGGCTTTCAGTTTTTCTTCAACTGACAAGTCAAATGGAGTGTGCAGCAGAGAGCAAGAGCTGGAGATCCACAAACGGTCGCCCAGTTTGGCTTGCAGAGGCTCGACAGTTTCCAAAACTTTGTTCAAGTTGGCGCGCCAAATGTTGCGGCCGTCGATAACGCCGGCAGACAGAACTTTGTCGTAGTCGGCAAATGCGTCCAGCTGTTCAGGAGCGCGTACCAAGTCGATGTGCAGGCCGTCAACAGGCAGGGATTTCAGCAATGCGGCGTGTTCGGCAACAGAACCGAAGTAAGTGCTCAACAGGATTTTGGCGCTTACTTTGCTCAAAGTAGCGTAAACGTCTTTGTATGCTTCTACCCATTCTTTAGGCAGGTCAACAGTTAAAGCAGGCTCGTCGATTTGAATCCACTCGGCACCGGCTTCAACCAAAGCAGTCAGGATTTCAACGTAAACAGGCAACAGTTTAGGCAACAGGCTTAGACGGTCGAATTCAACAGCGCCTTTTTCTTTACCAACCCACAGGAAAGTCAACGGACCCACAACGGTCGGTTTGGCTTTCAGACCCAAAGCTTGAGCTTCTTGCAGCTGTTGAACGTAGTGTTTGGCGTTGGCTTTGAATTCGGTATCGGCGTGGAATTCAGGCACCAAGTAGTGGTAGTTGGTGTCGAACCATTTGGTCATTTCGATAGCGAATTGGTCTTTGTTACCACGGGCCAGTTGGAAGAATTGTTCCAAAGACAGGTTTTGGCTGTCGAAGCCGAAACGGGCAGGGATGGCACCGGTAGCAACTTGCAGGTCGAGGATGTGGTCGTAGAAAGTGAAATCGCCTGCAGCAACGAAATCGGCGTTGGCAGCAGCTTGGTGTTTCCAGTTTTTATCGCGCAAGTCTTTAGCAACAGCCAGCAATTCTTGCTCGCTGATTTCTTTGCGCCAGTATTTTTCTTGTGCGAATTTCAATTCGCGGAAGGCACCGACGCGCGGGAAGCCTGAAAAATGCAATGTTGTCATGTTAACTCTCCTAGTTGGAATTTTTAATCAGGCCGGTATGGCCTGAATGTTCGATATTGTAAATCAGAATGGGGAGGCCGTCTGTTTTATTAACGGGGGCGTACACCCAAAATATGGCAGATGGCGTAAGTCAGTTCGCTACGGTTGAGGGTGTAGAAGTGGAAGTCTTTGACACCTTCGCGAGAGAGGACTTTGACCATGTCGATGGCGATGCTGGCGGCAACAAGGTTGCGCGTGCCTTGGTCGTCATCCAAACCTTCGTACATTTTAGACAGCCAGCTTGGGATTTTGACGTTGGTCACTTGGGCCATTTTGGTCAATTGTTTGAAATTGGTTACAGGCAGGATGCCGGGAACGATTTCAACGTCAATGCCCATCATTACGCAACGGTCGCGGAAGCGCAGATAGCTTTCCACGTCGAAGAAGAACTGGGTGATAACGTGGTTTGCGCCCGCATCGATTTTGCGTTTCAGATTGATTAAGTCGGCTTGTGCGGATTTGGCTTCCGGGTGCACTTCAGGATAGGCTGCTACGGAAATATCAAAGTCGGCAACGGAGCGCAACAGTTTGACCAAGTCTTCCGCATAGAAAGGTTTTTTCTCGTAGCCGGGCGGCTCGTCGCCACGCAGAGCAACGATGCGGCGGATGCCGCTGTCCCAATAATCTTTGGCGATTTTGCGCAACTCGTCAGGGCTGGCGTCGATACCGGTCAGGTGTGGGGCTGCGTCAAGGCCGGTTTCTTGTTTGATGCGTTTAACGATACTGTGTGTGCGGTCGCGTTCGCCGGAGTTTGCACCGTAGGTTACGGAAACGAATTTCGGATGCAGGGTTTGCAGGCGATGGATGGAATCCCACAGCATGGTTTCCATTTGTTCGTTTTTCGGCGGGAAAAATTCGAATGAAACATTGATGTCGCCTTTTAAATCAGAAAGGCTGTTGTTTAAAGCGGCGATTTCTCGAGCGTGATTCATGGTTATGCACCTTCTGCATATCTTTTATTTGTTGTCAGGTTGCATAATAAATTTGAGGTTGGTATGAGTCAATTTCGAAATTTTCCGAAATTGTATGAATAAATTTAATAAAGACCTCAGGCCGTCTGAAAAACTGTCTGAGGTCTTGTTTGATAGGGAAGTGGGGAAAGATTATTCTGCTTCATCTATCCACGCTTGTTGCACGGCTTCGAGAATACGCTCGCCGCAACGCGCCGGATCATCGTCAAATTCAGGCAAAGCCATAATCAAATCACGCAGTTGGGTAAAGCGTACGGTTTTCGGATCGATGCTGTCGCCGTGTAAGTCGTAGAGTTCTTCGGCGATGCGTTGGGTATCTGTCCATTTCATGATGTGTTCCTTTATTGGGTTTGGGCTATTAGTAATTATTTTAATCAAGAAGAAGTCGGACTGCCAGATTGTTTTACGGAAGATTGGCAGATAAATGATGGCGCTATTTTTTAACAAAATAGCATAGTTGCGTTAAAATACGGCAAGACACTTAAAATTCACGGCAATCTGCCGTTTTATACTTTCTATTCCGCTTTGTATGATTTGGTTTTCATACAAAATTTACACTTTGTTATGCAACCAAATTTTTTGGAATGGCTCTTAAGAAAATCCATCGCTTAAAAATAAAAGGAAAAAAAGATGAATAACGCACTCAACGCCAAATTGTCCAAACTGATTTACGCGCTTGCTTCCGATGATCCGGAGTATCTGTCTAAAGTAGGCGCATTTGACCGTTTGCTGTTGTTGGTTCGCGAATTTTATCGGATGCTGGACGAAACAGAAGGTTTGAAGCAGCTGGTGTTCCGTCTGTATTACGGCAAGCACTATGGCTTAATTAAACTGGATGCCGCTTCACCTAATGACGATGTAGGCGCATTGAGGTTGAAACGTTGGATGGTTTATTCGCGGATCGCAGAGCGTATCGAAAAGTGCGGCAAGCATTTGTCGGTCGTGCTTGAAGATGCGGTGTTGGAAAATGGCGTGGACAAATCTCATTATATAGATGAAACCAATGCCATTATCGAGCGTTTCGGTTTGGTAAGAGATGAGGCTGCACTTTCGGCCATAGAGGCAGAGGAAGTGTTGAAGGCAGAGGCTGAACTGCCGACCGTAAACAAATCTCAGAACGCGGCTCCCCATTATAACGGCAATATGCATCAAATCAGAATGCAAGAAAAAATTGAAAATTACTCCGCTACGCAGAAAGTGGCTGCTATGCAGATTTCGCGTATGCGTTTTATTTTCCCTCATATCAAATAATTTGCTGCATAACCAAAAGGCCGTCTGAAAACCATGAATTTGTGGTTTCAGACGGCCTTTTTCATTAAATCTCGCTTTAATGATCTTCGCGAGCGTGGTTGATGGTGTATTTGGGGATTTCCACCACCAAATCTTCATCCGCAACGACGGCCTGACAGCTCAAACGTGAATCGGCTTCCAAGCCCCATGCTTGGTCGAGCAGGTCTTCTTCCAATTCGGTCGGTTCTTCCAAGCTGTCAAAACCTTTGCGGATAATCACGTGGCAGGTGGTGCAGGCGCAGGATTTTTCGCAGGCGTGATCGACTTCGATGTCGTGGTCAAGCAGTACGTCAAGGACGGTTTGGCCTTCCGGTGCATCTTCGATAACCGCGCCTTCAGGGCATAATGTCGCGTGTGGGAGTACGGTAATTTTTGGCATTTTTATTGTCTCAGTTGTTTAAGAGTGGTTGTGGTTAAAGCGGTTTCAGACGGCCTTGGATATTCAATATTCAGACTGTCTGAAAAATGGGTTTATAACATGATGCCTTTACTTCTTAAATTTTCCAAACACTCATCCAGATAGGCATCATCATGTTCGGCATAAATCGGCGAAGTGGATGCTTCAATCGCGTGCGAATGGTATGGGGCAGCGGCTTTGCCGCGATATAGCGGGTCTTTCCATAAAGCATCCGGTTTGTAACCGCGCCTTTCCATCTCTTCCATAATCAACGCGTGATACAGATAGAGTTTGTAGGGCGAATGAGTGAAAACGTAATTAACCGTCGCATGCGGCCTGCCCCAGCCGGCCCCGCGCAAGGCAGCGCATTCGCGGTGTTGCCCCAAAAGCTGGGCGCGGGGGAGTAGGGGGATAAGGGTTTGGTGCCAGAGTCTCATTGTGATTCAAATAATTTTGAGTAATCTTCGTAAGCTATCTTCAAATCTTTTTTTGAGTAGGTAGTATAAATGTGAAGACCCTCTTCAATTTCAGTGGTTAGCTTTGATCCACTTTTCCCAAAGTATTCGTCTTTATATAGACGGACTTTAGAATTTTTGGGTTTATATGCATTTTCTGAAGAGAGGAGATTTCTTAATATTGAAGGATTTTGTTGATGCTTTTCCTTGATAAAGGAGATAAATGCACTTCTGTTTACTTCAAAAATTTTTTCTTGATGATGTTCTTTGACAGTTTTTTCAAAACCCAACTCTGCTATTTCATTTTTAGGAAATACAATTTCGCCTCTTAATGAGAGAAAAAGCCTTTTCACAAGATTTTCATCAATTGCAAAAAGCTCAGTTTCTCCTATTTGGCTTTTGCCGAAAATTTCATGAAGTAAGGTTTCTTTTTCTTTATAGTTGTCGGTTTTAATGGCTAGAATGCGCTCTAACCCAGCAACGTTTGCGTAGCCGTTGTTTTCCAAATGGCGCATTCTAATTTCAAAATTATTTTCGTCAGTAATACCAATTTTATATACACCTTTGATGACGGTTTTCATCAGGTAGACAATGCCTGCTTTTTCCATTGTTGTTCTTTATTTTTATGTTTGTAAGAGGATATCTTTTCAGACGGCCTTTTTATCAAAGGCCGTCTGAAACCATTTGCCATCAAATATTATCAATGCTTTGGCCTGTCAGCGCACGTTGGATGTTTCGGTTCATGCGCTTGGCGGCGAAGTTGTCGGTGCTGTGGCTGAGTTTGGCGACGGCGGCGCGGATGTCTTCGGCTTTGCCGTCTTTCAGACGGCCTTGCAAAGCAGCAATGTCTTGTTGAATCTGTTGCAATTCTTCGGCTTCCAATAAGTCGCTATCCAATTCAAGGGCGGCGTTGACGGCGTCGGTCAGGCTTTCGGCTTCGACTACAGCTTCGGCGCGTGCGCGTGCGGCCATGTCTTCGGCGGCGTTGCTCATGCTGTCTTTGAGCATTTGGGTGATGGTGCCGTCGTCCAAGCCATAGGAAGGTTTGACTTCGATTTGCGCCTGTACGCCGGTGCTTTGTTCTTGTGCGGAAACGGACAGCAAACCGTCGGCATCAACTTGGAAGGTCACGCGGATACGCGCTGCGCCTGCTGCCATGGGCGGAATACCGCGCAGGGTAAATTTGGCAAGGCTGCGGCAGTCGGAAACGAGTTCGCGCTCGCCTTGAACGACGTGTATCGTCATGGCAGTTTGACCGTCTTTGAAAGTGGTAAAGTCCTGCGCACGCGCGGTAGGAATGGTAGAGTTGCGAGGAATGATTTTCTCGGCAAGACCGCCGTAGGTTTCCAGACCAAGCGATAAAGGTGTAACGTCAAGCAGTAGCCATTCGCCGTCGGTTTTGTTGCCGGCAAGGACGTTTGCTTGTATGGCGGCACCGAGTGCAACCACTTCGTCAGGATTGAGGTTGTTCAGCGGGGTTTGGCCAAAGAATGTGGCAACTGCTTGTTGAACGTGCAACATGCGGGTAGAGCCGCCAACCATAATCACGCCTTTGACATCTGCCTTGGTTACGCCTGCGTCTTTCAAAGCCTGTTTGACGGGCTCGATGGTTTTTTGTACCAGATTTTGGGTCAGATTGTGAAACTCTTGGCGGGTAATGACGGTATGAACTTTATGGCCGTCTGAAAGTGTGGTTTCGATGACGGCTTCGGTTTGAGTGGTCAGTTTTTCTTTGGCGGTACGGACAAGGGAAAGCAGAAGTTGGCTGTCTTGTTCGTTGAGTTTGGAAAGGTCGTTTTGTTCGAGCAGGTAGCAGAACAAACGATGGTCGAAGTCATCGCCGCCCAATGCGCTGTTGCCGCCGGTGGCTTTAACTTCAAACAATCCTTTGGTCAGTTGCAATACTGATACGTCGAATGTACCACCGCCCAGGTCGTAAACGACAAACGTGCCTTCTGAAGCGTTGTCCAGTCCGTAGGCGATTGCGGCGGCGGTCGGCTCGTTGAGGAGGCGCAATACATTCAAGCCTGCCAAGCGTGCGGCATCTTTGGTGGCTTGACGTTGGGCATCGTCGAAATAGGCAGGTACGGTAATGACGGCACCGACCAAATCGCCGCCTAATGTTTCTTCGGCACGCGATTTAAGGGCTTTGAGGATTTCAGCCGATACTTCGATAGGCGTTTTTGCACCTTGACGGGTGTTTAACTCGACCACGCGCTCATTGGGTGTAAATCGATAGGGCAGGTATTGCGCCTCTTGTGCGAGGTCGGTAAGGGTGCGGCCGATCAGGCGTTTGGCGGAGCTGACTGTATTTAGCGGATCGGTTTTTTGGGCAGAAAGGGCGTTTTTGCCGACTTCAACTTCGCCATCCAAATAACGGACAACCGAAGGCAGGGTGGCGCGGCCGTCTGAATCAGGCAGGCAGACTGCGCTGCCGCTGCGGACTGTGGCAACCAAGCTGTTGGTTGTGCCTAAATCAATGCCTACGGCGAGGCGGTGTTGATGGGGGGCGGCGGACATGCCGGGTTCTGAAATCTGCAAAAGAGCCATGATTGTGTGCCTTCTGATGCTGTATTTATTAGGATGGGGCAGATTTTAGCAGATTTTTGGCAGATAGTTGAGTGGTTTGCTAGGAAATAACCATAAGGCCTATTGTTGTTTTTTAATTGAAAAGAAAGTGGATTTTGAATCCGGACTTGTATTTTTTAAGAAATGCGGATAAAATTCAGCCTCTTTGCCTTGCCTTTTACTTCGCATGGTGAAAGGCTGTTTTTAATCATCCATAAGGAGATAACATGCGTCATTACGAGATCGTGTTTATCGTTCATCCTGATCAAAGCGAGCAAGTGCCTGCTATGGTTGAGCGTTACAAAACCATGATTACTGAAGCCAGCGGTAAAATCCACCGTTTGGAAGACTGGGGCCGTCGTCAATTGGCTTACCCAATCAACAAAATCCACAAAGCACATTATGTTTTGATGAATATCGAAACTACTCCTGAAGTGGTTGAAGAGCTGGAAACTGCTTTCCGCTTCAATGATGCCGTACTGCGTCACCTGACCATCAAAACAAAACACGCTGTAACTGAAGCTTCTCCAATGTTGGGCGGCGAAAAAGCAAAAAATTTGCTGAACGGTGCAGCTGAAGAAGTTGCAGCAGCCGAATAAGATTGAACAATCTGATTAAGCTTACCGCCCGTATCTTACAGGTTCAGCCTTTGAGATACACGCCGGCAGGAATTCCTGTTTTAGATGTTGTGTTACAACATGAATCTTGGCAGGAAGAAAACGGACAGAAATGTCTGGTCAAATTTGAAATTCCCGCGCGGATTTTAGGTAAGCAGGCTGAGGAATGGCAGTATCGGCAAGATGCCGTCATCGAGTCGGAAGGTTTTTTGGCGCAACGCAGCCAACGCTTCCCCAAGCCGGTACTACGCATACAGAACATTAAAGAATATAAAGGTTAAACGACAATGGCTCGTCAATCATTCAAACGTAGAAAATTCTGCCGCTTTACGGCTGAAAAAATCCAAGAAGTTGATTACAAACAAGTTGATTTGTTGAAAGACTTCATCTCTGAAAACGGCAAAATCATCCCTGCCCGCATTACTGGTACTAAAGCACACTACCAACGTCAGTTGGCTACTGCTGTGAAACGTGCCCGTTTCCTGGCTCTGTTGCCTTACACCGATCAACACAAATAATTTTGGAGTTTAAATCATGCAAATTATTCTGTTAGAAAAAATCGGCGGTCTGGGTAACTTGGGTGACATCGTAACCGTTAAAAACGGTTACGCACGCAACTTCCTGATCCCTGCCGGTAAAGCAAAACGTGCAACCGAAGCCAACATGAAAGAATTCGAAGCACGCCGCGCTGAATTGGAAGCCAAACAAGCTGAAATCTTGGCTGATGCTAAAGCACGTCAAGAAAAACTGGAAGGCCAAACCATTACTGTTGCTCAAAAAGCCGGTGTTGATGGTCGTCTGTTCGGCTCTGTTACCAATGCTGACATCGCTGAAGCAATTGTTGCTGCCGGTATCCAAGCTGCTAAAGCAAACGTACGTCTGCCTAACGGCCCATTGAAAGCTGTTGGCGAATACGAAGTTGAAGTGGCTCTGCACACTGACGCTGTTGCTAAAATTACCGTTGCTGTTGTTGCAGCCGCTGAGTAATTGATTCATTCAAGGCCGTCTGAAAATCAAGGGTTTCCTTGGATTTCAGACGGCCTTGTCTATGTGCTTGAGTCGAAGCAAATAGGTACCGAGTTTCTATATTTTTTGGCTGATTAAAAAGATGGCAGTTGGCATAGAGAGATGATGTGTTGGACGAATATTCTTTCGTATTCGGATTTATCATAGTATTTAATAAAGAGATTATTTATGAATAAAATCAAAATCTTTGGGATGGGTCTGGCTGCTTTGGCTCTAGCTTCATGTAGTACCCCGCAAAAGCCTGCTGTCGATACAGCGAAACCTGTTGAGCCTGTTTCTTCTGCAAAACGCCCTGTATTTGATGCAGCGGCTGAATCTGTTGCCAGCAGCGGTTTTAATGAGAACGTCAATGTTCAGCAGTTTATCCAATATGAAGTAAAAAACCGCCGTTTCAGTGCGGAAGAGTTGCGCAATTTCTTTAATGGCGTGGTGTATAAAGGCAACATTATTACCATTATGTACCGCCCAAGCACTTCGCGTCCTTGGTATGAATTCCGCACCGGTAACTCTGGTGCAGCCAAATTTAACGGCGGCAGACAATTCTATGCGGCAAACCGTGCCGTAATCGATGATGTGGCACGCAAATACGGCGTACCTGCCGAATTGATTGTGGCGATTCTCGGTATCGAAACCAATTACGGCAAAAATACGGGTAGCTTCCGCGTTGCCGATGCCTTGAGTACATTGGCCTTTGATTATCCACGCCGTGCCGAGTTCTTCCAAAACGAGTTGAGCGAACTTTTGCAGATGGCAAAAGAAGAAAAAGAAAATATCTTTGACTTCAAAGGCAGCTATGCCGGTGCGATGGGTATGCCGCAATTTATGCCTTCAAGCTACCGTAAATGGGCGGTGGACTATGATGGTGATGGTCATCGCGATATTTGGAATAATGTCGGCGATGTGGCGGCTTCTGTCGCCAATTATATGAAACAGCATGGCTGGCAGACCGGCGGTAAGATGGTTGTGCCGGTAAGTCTGACGATTACTCCGCACTTGCAGGCGATTATCGATGAGAAAACTGCCTTGACGCGCACTGTCGCAGATTTCAAAGCTTTGGGTGTCGTGCCTCAAGCTGCTGTTGCGGATAATGAAAAGGCTGTATTGTATGCTTTGGAAACCAGCCCGGGCGTATTTGAATACTATTTGGGCCTGAATAACTTCTACACTGTATGGCAATACAACCACAGCCGCATGTATGTAACAGCGGTACGCGATATTGCGAATGCAATCAATAACAATGGCCTGTAAGCCATAAGAAAACCACCCATTTGGGTGGTTTTTAAGTATTTGGGGCTTTTACAGAACATTTTAAGCCATCAGTTTGATTTTCATGGCGTAACGTTTTTTGCTGTGCCCTGAAACAAACTGTCCGCCTTTTGCAGGGGATAAAAACGCATTGCCTTCTGCGGTTGGTTCTGCACAAGTATATTGGCCGTTTCTATCGCTCCAGAGGGCATACACAGGCAGATTGTGGGTGCGGATATCCAGTTTCAAGCCGTTAAATGCAACGTGTGCATCCTGGTCGGAGGAAACAAATTCGGTATGGGAGATATAGTCGGCATCGTATGGCGCGCCGTTGAAATCAAATTGTGTACCTGCGGCGGTAAAGTAGGGGTGGAATCCCGGAGACGTGCGGACGGGCGATTCGCCGTAATTGCAGACAGTTAGGATGGCGATGGCTTCATTTTCGTTAGGCAGACTGTAATCAAGCAACCATTCGACGTGTTCATAGCCTTTTTCTGTGCTGATTAATTTCAAGCCGATATCCGATTCATTTTGATGGCGGATTTCCCAGTCTGAAGTTCTGCCGAAACCATGTTGAGCTAGATGATTTTTGCTGTCCGGTCCGAATTGGGGTAAGCAGACGTGCATGCCGCCGCGTAATTTTGTATCATCGCCCACGTGGACGCTGGTTTTCGGAAACAAGACTTCCCGTCCTTTTAGAATCAGGGAGTCAATATATCCGCCCATTGTATTGACTTGCATAGTGGCTGATTGGTTGCGTAGTATGATTTCAGGCATAATGATTTTAGCTTCAAATTGTTTATCATTTGTGTGGCATTCTAACATTGCGATGACATGCTGTCGCTGCCAGCTTGATAGAAAATCCTTAATAAAAATCAAAAAAATGCTAGAATATATGCCATTTTCTGAGGCCGTCTGAAGAGCGGATAATTCTTTTCAGACGGCCTTCCGATTTATTTCCCGTAGAGAAACAACATGGCTTATCAAGTTCTTGCACGAAAATGGCGTCCGAAAACCTTTGCCGATTTGGTCGGTCAGGAACACGTCGTCAAAGCCCTGCGCAACGCGCTGGACGAAGGCCGTCTGCACCATGCCTATCTGCTGACAGGGACTCGCGGTGTGGGTAAGACCACGATTGCCAGGATTTTGGCCAAGAGCTTGAACTGCGAAAATGCCGTGCATGGCGAGCCATGCGGTCAGTGTGAAAGCTGTACGCAAATCGACAGCGGCCGTTATGTGGATTTATTGGAAATCGACGCGGCATCGAATACCGGTATCGACAATATCCGCGAAGTGTTGGAAAACGCACAATACGCGCCAACTGCGGGTAAATACAAAGTCTATATCATCGACGAAGTGCATATGCTTTCCAAAAGCGCATTCAATGCCATGCTGAAGACTTTGGAAGAACCGCCTGAACACGTTAAATTCATTTTGGCAACCACCGATCCGCACAAAGTCCCCATTACCGTATTGAGCCGTTGTCTGCAGTTTGTGTTGCGCAACATGACAACGCAACAGGTTGCCGAGCATTTGGCGCATGTCTTGGATCGTGAAAACGTTCCTTATCAGCCGCAGGCTTTGCAGCTTTTAGGACGTGCCGCCGCCGGCTCGATGCGCGATGCGTTGAGCCTTTTGGATCAGGCGATTGCCATGGGTTCGGGTAAAGTGGCCGAACAAGATGTCCGCCAGATGATCGGAGCGGTCGATAAACAATATTTGTTTGAATTGCTTGAAGGAATCATCAATCAAAACGGTGAGGCCTTGCTGGAAAAAGCTCAGGAAATGTCCGCCAGAGCGATTGGTTTTGACAGCGCATTGGCAGAATTGGCCATGCTGTTGCAACGTTTGGCTTTGATTCAAACCATTCCTTCTGCCTTGGCAAATGACGACCCTGAACGTGAAACTTTGCTGCGATTAAGTCAGGCTTTGAGTGGTGAGCAGATTCAGCTTTATTATCAATGTGCTATTCATGGCAAACAGGATTTGCCGCTGGCTCCGGATGAGTATGCCGGTTTTGTCATGACGCTTTTGCGCATGCTTGCATTTGCGCCGTTGGCCGCTTCGGGTTGTGATACGCAAAGTCAGATTGAACACACGGATTTGCATTCCGATCATCAGAAAGCTGAGGCCGAAAAAAAGCCTTTTCAGCTGCCGAAATCTGAGCCGATAGTAGCACCGGCGGTTGAGAAAGAAGCTGTTCCGACCAAACAGGATCCCGTTGAAAGGCCGTCTGAAGAAACTATTCAGACTGCTCAACAACAGGCGGATGTACCGCCTTGGGAGGAAATGCCGAGCCAAGTATCGGCTGAGCCGCTTCAAACACAAACGGCGCAGATACAAGAAGCGGAGGCACCATTGCCTGTTGCAAAAGTTCAGACGGCCTCTGAGTTGGAAGAATATCCGCATATGGATGTGGAAATTCCGCCTCCGTATTTTGATGAAGCATATACATATGAAGATTCACACCATACTGATGTGATGGAAGTACCGCAGCCGGTTGTGTCTGCTGAGCCTGAAGAAGAGGAGGGGGATGGAGAAGAGCTTCAGTTCGTTCCTTTGCCTGAGTTTAAAACAGAGAATTGGCACAGCATTATCGAACGCTTCGCCCGTAAATTAGGCGCGGCGCAGATGTTGGCGCAAAATGCGGCATGGACGGGTTATGATGCGGAAGCAGGATTAATCATGCTGTCGTTGACGGATGAGGCCAAAGCCACTGCTAATAAAGAGCGCTTGGATAAAATCTGCCAGACGTTGAGCGAGGCCTATCATCTTGGCAATTTAAGGCTGCAAACCGAGCCTTGGCAAGATGATAAAGGCTGGGAAACGCCGGTGATGCGCCGCAAACGTATTCAAGAGGAAGGGCGGCAGCAGGCGCAAGATTTGCTGGAAGCGGATACGACGGCGCAGAAAATCTTGCAAACCTTTGAGGCGCAATGGCTGCCGGATTCTTTAGAGTTGGCAGGACATTCTTAACATACTGATATACAAGGCCGTCTGAAAGGCAATAGCGTTTTCAGACGGCATGAGTGAAACCCATTTATTCAAACCCATAGGAGTAAAACATGTTTGGAAAAGCCGGATTAGGCGGCCTGATGAAACAGGCTCAACAAATGCAGGAAAACATGAAAAAGGCACAAGCCAAGCTGGCTGAAACCGAAGTTGAAGGTGAAGCAGGCAATGGTTTGGTGAAAGTCGTGATGACGTGTTCCCACGTTGTCCGCAAACTTGAAATCAGCCCTGATTTGATTCAAGAAGCCGCTGACGACAAAGAAATGCTGGAAGATTTGGTATTGGCCGCCATTAATGCCGCTTCTGAAAAAGCCGAAGAAACCACCAACAAAACCATGGGTGCATTCACCCAAGGCCTGCCTGCCGGTATGGGCGATTTCTTCCGTTGATTTAAAAATAAATAAAAGGCCGTCTGAAGCCAGATTTGGGTTTCAGACGGCCTTTTTTATTATGAGGACTCATGGGCTTTCTTTGGGAAAGAACAAGCGTTCCTTATTGATGTAAAAAAGCCTGAACAGCAGTTCAGGCTTTTGAAATTTGGCTCCCCGACCTGGGCTCGAACCAGGGACCTGCGGATTAACAGTCCGTCGCTCTACCGACTGAGCTATCGGGGAATGGGGCGTATTATAATGGCTGGAAAAAATGTGTCAATCCATATTTTCAAGAAAATGGTGCAAAATATTTCAAATGTTTGAATGTTAAAAATATTTTGTAATCAAGTTTCACATACTCCCCAGCCGTTTCAGACGGCCTTTAGTATTTGGCGTTAACCAATTTGCCGTTTTGGAATACTTGTTGCTGCATCACCGTGCCGTTGTAAGCGTAAGTGGTTAACGAGCCGTTACTTGGCGTGGCACGGAACTGCATCAGTTGGTTGCGGCTGAGGACGTAGGGGTCCGTGCGTTTTTGGCTGTTGTCGCTGTAAAAGTCTTGCACGACATATTCGTTGTTGCGTTTGCTGATCAGTTGGCGATGGAAACCGCCTTTGACTGCGCTGTTGCTGGGTGTGCCGTGTGCATCAAAATAGGTCACGATTTGTTCTTCTGAGATACGGATGCCGTCTGAATCCGTGCCTTTGGTGGTTTTGGTTTTGTCCAAGCCGACTGGGATGTTGATGGATGTGCCCAAGCCGACATGGCGGCCGATGCTGGTGCCGACGCCTAAGCCGACGGAAACGCCGGGTGTGCCGACTGTACATGCGCTGAGTAAAGCGGCCAAAAGGGCAGGTAAGAGAGCTTTTTTCATAATGTGTATCCTTGTAATAAGAAATGTTTGTAATGTGGGAAGTATAGTATTTTTGCGGGGTGGCTGGTGTTAGTATTGGTAAAAGGGCACAATGCAGTCTGAAAAACAAGATAGAAACGGATATATCATTCTGGTGTAGAATGTGCCGGAATAATGATTTAATAAGAATGTGAATGAATAATGAAAACTTTGAAATTTACGAAGATGCACGGCTTGGGCAATGATTTTATGGTGGTCAATGCCATCGAACAGGACTTTGATCCATTGGCTGCGCCGCTTGCCCAATGGGCAGACCGCTATCGCGGCGTGGGTTTTGATCAGTTTTTGGTAGTGGAGAAGCCTTCTTCTGATGCGGTCGATTTTCGGTACCGCATTTTCAATGCCGATGGTCGGGAAGTAGAGCAGTGCGGCAATGGCGCGCGTTGTTTTGCGCGTTTTGTCGCGGATAAGGGGTTGACGGATAAAACGGAAATTTTGGTCGAAACGGCCAAAGGGATTATTGTGCCGAAGCTGCTGGATAACGGTTTGGTTACCGTCAATATGGGTAAACCGCGTTTCATGTCGTCTGAAATTCCGTTTGTGCCTGCGTATGGTGAAACGGAAGATGCGTTGACACATATTGTCTTGGTCGGTTTGGAATCTGTACCGGTAAGCTGCGTGAATATGGGTAATCCTCATGCGGTAATTTTGGTTGATGATGTTGAGGCTGCACCGGTGGAGCATTGGGGCAGTGCCATTGAATCGCACGAGCAGTTTCCTGAACGGGTCAATGTCGGTTTTATGCAGGTTGAAGATGAGTTGTCCGTCCGTCTGCGCGTGTTTGAGCGCGGGGTGGGGGAAACTCAGGCTTGCGGCACTGGAGCGTGTGCGGCCGTGGTGGCCGGCGTGCGCAATGGCCTGCTGAAAGCGGGTGCGCCTGTGCGTGTTACTCTGCCTGGGGGCGAACTGTTTATCAGTTGGGAAGAAGGCGGCGATGTGCAAATGACCGGCCCTGCTGAAACCGTTTTCGAAGGCGAGTTGCAGTATTCATGATGGTTTCTTTGGATTTTTGGTTTGCCATTGCGTATGCTGCGGTATCGTTGGCGTTTATTTTTCGTGCGCAGCGGTTTCAATGGCTTTGGGCTGCGGTTTTGTTGTGGCTGGGGATTTCGGCACTGGGCGCGCGCCTGTTGCCCGGAATGTGGGGCTTTACGCATACAGGCCCTTTGTTCATCCCTCATTTTTACCTGACCGCCGCCAGTGTTTTTTTCTTTATTGACGATTGCGGTAAAACGGAAGACGGAAAGTTTTGGTCGGCAGGTGAATATACCGGTTTAACCTTATTTGCCGTTTCCAATGTCGTCATGACTTTGGCTTTTGTTTTCTTGGCTGTCGCGGTTTATTTCATCTTGCCGCTGGCAGGCTCGGTTTTTGCATGGGCGGCCTTGCTGAAAATTTATGCTTTGAAACCCATTTATTGGTTTGCATTGCAGGGCGTCCTGATGCTGGTGTTTTATCTGCACAGAGTGGTTGTTTGCAAGCAGTCTGCCTCTCTTTTCAGTATGCGGCAGATGTGGGCAGGCTGGACGGTTGCCGTCGTGATGCAGGCTGTGGTTGCCGTTGCATTGATTTTTGAGCGCAGTGGATATTGACCGCGCTTGAACCAAAAGTTATAAAGAAAGAAATTTTCGATATTGGTTTTTCAGACGGCCTGAGTTTAATATGCAGGCTGTATTACATCTAAATCAGGAGCAGGAAATGAAAATTGCAAATAATATTACCGAGCTGATCGGCAACACACCTCTGGTGAAACTGAACCGCCTGACCGAAGGTTTAAAAGCGCAAATCGCCGTTAAACTTGAATTCTTTAATCCGGGCAGCAGCGTGAAAGACCGTATTGCCGAATCTATGATTGAAGCGGCCGAGCAAGCCGGTAAAATCAATAAAGATACCGTTATCGTCGAGGCAACCAGCGGCAATACCGGTATCGGTTTGGCCATGGTGTGCGCGGCCCGCGGTTATAAATTGGCCATCACTATGCCTGAAAGCATGAGTAAAGAACGCAAAATGTTGCTGCGTGCGTTTGGTGCAGAATTGATTTTGACCCCTGCTGCCGAAGGCATGGCAGGCGCTATCGCCAAAGCCCAATCTTTGGTGGACGAGCATCCGGGCACTTATTTCATGCCGCGCCAATTTGATAACGAGGCCAATCCTGAAGTTCACCGTAAAACCACTGCCGAAGAAATTTGGCGCGATACAGACGGTAAAGTGGATATTTTCGTGGCCGGTGTGGGTACGGGCGGTACGATTACCGGCGTGGGCGAAGTGTTGAAAAAATACAAACCCGAAGTTCAAATCGTGGCTGTCGAGCCTGAAGCCTCCCCGGTATTGAGTGGCGGCGAAAAAGGCCCACATCCGATTCAAGGTTTGGGTGCAGGCTTTATCCCCAGCGTTTTGAATACGACTGTTTATGACAGCATTTCCAAAGTACCTAACGAGGCAGCGTTTGAAACTGCGCGCGCTATGGCCGAAAAAGAAGGCATTTTGGTGGGTATTTCCTCAGGTGCGGCAGTATGGAGTGCATTGCAACTGGCCAAAAAACCTGAAAACGAAGGCAAGCTGATCGTTGTCTTGTTGCCATCATATGGCGAACGCTATCTTTCTACACCTCTGTTTGCCGATTTGGCATAAATATAGGATTGTGGTTAAAAGGCCGTTTTCAGACGGCCTTTTTTGCGTATGGGCTTGAGATATCGTATGAAATCTGTTGTAATTCAGTTAATGATCTTTGAATACCGTTATTCAAAAGTTGGTTTCTTCAACGAATCATGCTTATAATGCGCATTATGAAAAAATACATTCTTCCTATCCTTGCTGTGGCGGCACTTGCCGGTTGTGAATCGATTTATGTTCCAACATTGAAAGAAGTGCCAGTTCGACCAACCAACGTCAAGAAACCTAAGGCTGATTCACAAGTTTCAGCTGCCGGTTATCATTTGGCTCCTTCGCATTGGGCAGATGTTTCCAAGATTCATGATGAAGCACGTCGCTTGAGTACCCAAGTGAGCCAAGGTAGTCTGACCAAAGTTCAGGCTGCCCAATATTTGAACCGCTTCCGTATCCAACAAGTGGGACGCAACTCTGTCGATGACAGTATGTATGAAGTTTATCTGCGTTCCGCCGTTGACAGCCAACGTGGTGAGATTACTACCGAGCAATCCAAACAGTATATCCAAGGTGCTTTGCGCGGTTGGCAACAACGTTGGAAAAACATGGATACCAAGCCAAGCAATCCTGCGTTTACCAACTTCTTGATGGAAGTTATGGGTATGCAACCTTTGAAATAAAAAATTCTCAATCGAGAAGGCCGTCTGAATATTCAGACGGCCTTCTTTTTGCATTTTATATCGGTATTGTTGAACTCTATCTAATCAAGAGCCAAACAGCTTGTCAGCCGCTTGACGGGCTTTTTCTTTGATGTCTTCGGTCAGGTAGTTTTTCATTTGGGAATAAACCAACGCAATGACGGCAATGTCATCACTGAAGCCGAAGGGAATCAGAAGGTCGGGAATGCTGTCGATAGGACTGAGGAAATAAACCAGTGCGCCGACAATAATCATTTTGGCGCGTTTGGGTGTATGTTCGGATTCCCAAAGATAATAAAGCGCATAAAGCTGGCGGACGACAGGTTTGCCCAAGCGACCGGCAAAGCGTCCGAGTTTTTTCATGAAGCCGGATGTGTCTAAATTTCGACGGCGAAAGGAGGGGATGTAGTCTTCCGGATCGGGGGTGTTTTGATGAGGGGAGTGTGCCATGATTGAGCTTCCTTTTAAGGTATGGAAACATGGTTGGTTTTGCGTTGTATTTTAGTCTATTTGGGGGCGGATGAAATGCTTATGAATGTATAACTATGTAATAGTGATACCAATGCTGCAATAGTAATAAGTTAAGAAAGGCATATGCCTTTGTAAAAATGGCATTTAAGAATGAGAATTTATCTTGCAGTTGATATGATTCTCAAGTCATGATGATGTTATCGTCAGTATTGCGGCGGGCAGGGTGGCTTAATTGCAGGAAAGTCACAAAAAGACCAATCATACAAAAAAAAATTTAGAAATGATTATTTGATTTTATTGGTATTTTGGTAAAAACCATTGGAGTACTCATAAATTACACTGTTCAAAATGAGATAAAACAGGTAAATTATGGTTTATGTAGCTTATTGTAGTCTTGAGCTATAGGTTTTGAGCTGATAATAAATCATAGAGGAACTGACCATGTCCGCCAAATCACGCCCGGTATTTTTGGAAATTCCCAATATCCGATTGCCCATACCGGGGATTGTATCTATTCTTCACCGTATCAGCGGCGTCGGCTTGTTTTTGATGCTGCCTGTTCTTTTATACCTCTTCTCAGGAACATTGGATCGCGAATCGTCGTTTGAAGCATATCGTTCCGTTATTTCTAATCCGTTTGTGAAGTTGATCCTCATCGGTCTGCTGTGGGCGTATCTGCACCATTTCTTTGCCGGCATCCGCTTTCTGTTTTTGGATGCGCATAAAGGCTTGGAGCTGAATACCGCGCGCAATACCGCTAAAGCCGTATTTGCTTCTGCATTGGTTTTGACTGTCGTTTTGGGAGCTTTATTATGGTAGATCGTAAATTGACAGGTGCGCATTACGGTTTGCGCGATTGGGCAATGCAGCGTGCAACTGCGGTCATCATGTTGGTGTACACCGTAGTTCTTTTGGTTGTTTTGTTCACGTTGCCTAAAGAATATTCGGCATGGCAGGCATTTTTTGATCAAACTTGGGTGAAAGTGTTTACCCAAGTGAGCTTTTTGGCCGTATTTTTGCATGCATGGGTAGGTATCCGTGATTTGTGGATGGACTACATTAAGCCTTTCGGCGTGCGTTTGTTTTTACAAGTTGCCACCATCGTTTGGTTGGTAGGTTGCTTGGTGTATTCAGTTAAAGTAATTTGGGGGTAAATATGAGTTTTCCTGTTCGTAAGTTTGATGCCGTGATTGTTGGCGGTGGTGGTGCAGGTTTACGCGCAGCCCTCCAATTGTCTAAATCTGGTTTGAATTGTGCTGTTTTGTCTAAAGTGTTCCCGACCCGTTCTCATACCGTGGCGGCTCAGGGCGGTATTTCTGCTTCATTGGGTAATGTACAGGAAGACCGTTGGGATTGGCATATGTACGATACCGTGAAAGGTTCCGACTGGCTGGGCGACCAAGATGCGATTGAGTTTATGTGTCGCGCCGCGCCTGAGGCAGTGATTGAATTGGAACATATGGGTATGCCTTTTGACCGCGTAGAAAGCGGCAAAATTTACCAACGCCCTTTCGGCGGCCATACTGCCGAACACGGTAAACGCGCGGTAGAACGTGCTTGCGCGGTTGCCGACCGTACCGGTCATGCGATGTTGCATACGTTGTACCAACAAAACGTCCGTGCCAATACACAATTCTTTGTGGAATGGACGGCGCAAGATTTGATTCGTGATGAAAACGGCGACGTTGTCGGTGTAACCGCCATGGAAATGGAAACCGGCGAAGTTTATATTTTCCACGCTAAAGCCGTGATGTTTGCTACCGGTGGTGGCGGCCGTATTTATGCTTCTTCTACCAATGCCTATATGA
This sequence comes from Neisseria sp. HMSC073G10, assembly GCF_001812605.1. Classification (NCBI taxonomy): domain Bacteria; kingdom Pseudomonadati; phylum Pseudomonadota; class Betaproteobacteria; order Neisseriales; family Neisseriaceae; genus Neisseria; species Neisseria sp. HMSC073G10. The sequence continues at coordinate 38,563 of NZ_KV809503.1, forward strand.
ATACCGGTGATGGTTTGGGTATTTGTGCCCGTGCAGGTATTCCGTTGGAAGACATGGAATTCTGGCAATTCCACCCGACCGGTGTGGCCGGTGCAGGCGTGTTGATTACCGAAGGTGTGCGCGGTGAGGGCGGTATTTTGTTGAACGCCAACGGCGAACGCTTTATGGAACGTTATGCCCCAACCGTAAAAGACTTGGCTTCCCGTGACGTGGTTTCTCGCGCAATGGCAATGGAAATCTACGAAGGTCGCGGTTGCGGTAAAAACAAAGACCATGTATTGCTGAAAATCGACCATATCGGTGCAGAAAAAATTATGGAAAAACTGCCGGGCATCCGCGAGATTTCCATTCAGTTTGCCGGTATCGACCCGATTAAAGACCCGATTCCTGTCGTGCCGACTACCCACTACATGATGGGCGGTATTCCGACCAATTATCATGGCGAAGTTGTCGTTCCTCAAGGCGACGAATACGAAGTACCTGTAAAAGGCCTGTATGCCGCAGGTGAGTGCGCCTGTGCTTCCGTACACGGTGCGAACCGCTTGGGTACCAACTCCTTGTTGGACTTGGTGGTATTTGGTAAAGCTGCCGGCGACAGCATGATTAAATTCATCAAAGAGCAAAGCGGTTGGAAACCTCTGCCTGCTAATGCCGGCGAATTGACCCGTCAACGTATCGAGCGTTTGGACAATCAAACCGGCGGTGAAAACGTTGATGCCTTGCGTCGCGAGTTGCAACGTTCTGTTCAGCTGCACGCCGGCGTGTTCCGTACCGATGAGATTCTGAGCAAAGGCGTTCGAGAAATCATGGCGATTGCCGAGCGTGTGAAACGTACTGAAATCAAAGATAAGAGCAAAGTGTGGAATACCGCGCGTATCGAAGCCTTGGAATTGGATAATCTGATTGAAGTAGCGAAAGCGACTTTGGTGTCTGCCGAAGCACGTAAAGAATCGCGCGGCGCGCACGCTTCAGACGACCATCCTGAGCGCGATGACGAAAACTGGATGAAACATACCCTGTATCATTCAGATACCAATACTTTGTCTTACAAACCGGTACATACCAAGCCTTTGAGCGTGGAATACATCAAACCGGCCAAACGCGTTTATTGATGAGTTTTCAGACGGCCTTTATCTTGGAGGCCGTCTGAAACCTAACCATACCCACATTGAACTGCCTGAATCCATAATACAAAATCATTGGGCAGTTTATGAGAAAAGGAACACTTCTCATGGAAAAAATGAGTTTTGAAATTTACCGTTACAACCCGGACGTTGATGCTAAACCTTATATGCAACGTTACGAGTTGGAATTGGAACCAACCGACGTTAAACTTTTGGACGCTTTGGTGCGTCTGAAAGCACAAGACGATACATTGTCTTTCCGCCGTTCTTGCCGCGAAGGTATTTGCGGTTCTGACGGTATGAACATCAACGGCAAAAACGGCTTGGCATGTTTGACTGATTTGCGCAGCCTAAAACAGCCGGTCAAAATCCGTCCTCTGCCGGGTCTGCCTGTTATCCGCGACCTGATTGTGGATATGACCCAGTTCTTCAAACAATATCATTCCATCAAACCTTATGTTGTCAACGACAATCCGATTGATGCGGACAAAGAGCGTTTGCAAACTCAGGAAGAGCGTAAAGAGTTGGACGGTTTGTACGAATGTATTTTGTGTGCCTGCTGCTCGACTGCATGCCCGTCATTCTGGTGGAATCCTGATAAATTCGTCGGTCCGTCCGGTTTGCTGAATGCTTACCGTTTCATTGCGGATAGCCGTGATACCATTACTAACGAGCGTTTGGATAATCTGAACGACCCATACCGTTTGTTCCGTTGCCACACCATTATGAACTGCGTAGACGTATGTCCTAAACACTTGAATCCGACCCGAGCCATCGGTAAGATTAAAGAGATTATGTTGAAACGAGCCGTTTAAGAAATGATGGTTTTTGACGATATTGCCAAACGGAAAATCCGTTTTCAAACCCGCCGGGGATTATTGGAATTAGACTTAATCTTCGGCAGGTTCATGGAAAAAGAATTCGAGCACCTGAGTGATCAGGAGTTGTCCGAATTTTCCGAAATCCTCGAATTTCAAGACCAAGAGTTGCTTGCCTTGATTAACGGACATTCGGCGACGGACAAGAAACACCTGATTCCCATGCTTGAAAAAATCAGACAGGCATGACGTGTTATAGAGCTTGTTTGCGATGCCAATCCGAACAAGCTCTTTCCATACGGAGGCCGTCTGAAAAAAAGGACCGTGCCGCTTGGGCGGCAACGAAAGCCCCAACTTACAAAGGAGTTTAAGAATGTCTAAATCAGTCAAGCTCACCACCCCAAATCAAGAGACCTTGGAACTGCCAGTATTGGAAGCAAGTATCGGCCATGATGTGGTTGATATTCGTGCTTTGACAAAAAATACAGGTCTGTTTTCCTTCGACCCCGGATTCGTGTCCACTGCAAGTTGCGAATCCAAAATCACTTATATTGATGGCGATGAAGGTCTGTTGTATTACCGTGGTTATCCTATCGAGCAGTTGGCCGAAAAATCCGATTACTTGGAAGTTTGCTACCTGTTGATTTACGGCGAACTGCCTACCCCTGAACAGAAAAAAGAATTTGATGCCACAGTCGGTCGCCATACTATGCTACATGAGCAGCTGACTTGGTTCTTCCGCGGTTTCCGTCGCGATGCGCATCCGATGGCGATGATGGTTGGCGTGGTTGGCGCTTTGTCTGCTTTCTATCAAGACAGCTTGGATATTGCCAATCCTGAACACCGCAAAATTGCGATTTACCGCTTAATCTCCAAAATCCCGACAATTGCAGCAATGTGTTACCGTTATTCCAACGGTCTGCCGTTCAATTATCCAAAAAATAACCTTTCCTATGCTGAAAACTTCTTGCACATGATGTTTGCAACACCATGTGAAGAATACAAACCTAATCCAGTATTGGCTCGCGCGCTCGACCGCATCTTTATTTTGCATGCCGACCACGAGCAAAACGCTTCTACTTCGACTGTACGTTTGGCCGGCTCTTCTGGTGCAAATCCATTTGCCTGTATCGCTGCCGGTATCGCCTGTCTGTGGGGTGCTTCACACGGCGGTGCAAACGAAGCTGTGTTGAAGATGCTGGACGAAATCGGCGATGTATCTAATGTTGCCGCATACATGGAAGGTGTGAAACAACGCAAATACCGTCTGATGGGCTTCGGTCACCGCGTATACCGCAATATGGATCCACGAGCCAACATCATGCGCGAAACCTGTTATGAAGTCTTGAAAGAATTGGGCTTGGAAGACAGTCCTAAATTCAAGCTGGCGATGGAATTGGAACAAATTGCACTGAAAGACCCATTCTTTGTTGAGCGCAAGCTGTATCCAAACGTCGATTTCTACTCCGGTATCGTCTTGTCCGCATTGGGCATTCCAACTGAAATGTTTACCGTTATCTTCGCATTGTCGCGCAGTGTAGGTTGGATTTCTCATTGGCATGAAATGATTAGCGATCCGGCACTGAAAATCGGTCGCCCACGTCAACTGTATACCGGTGCAGAACGTCGTGATTACGTTCCGGTAGATAAACGCTAATAGACAATACATTAATATATTGTTGAAAAGTCGTTTGAAAAAATCGAATTGCCGTTTTCAATGAGGTTGGTCGTAATTAATTAAGTTGATAGCAGGTAATTTGATTTGAAATAGGGTAGAATAAAGTGTCATTTCAGACGGCCTGAATTCCGTTCGGAGAACACGGGATTCTACCCTTTGTTTATATTTTAAAGAAAAGAGCTCACGCCATGATGGACGAAAAACTCAATTTCTCTTATCTGTTTGGTTCTAATGCGCCATACATCGAGGAGTTGTATGAAAAGTTTCTGGATAATCCGGAATCTGTCGATGAAAAATGGAAACAGTACTTTACCGATTTGAGTAAACAGCCGGGCGCAGTCGCTGTCGATGTTGCCCATACACCGATTCGTGAATCATTTGCCACTTTGGCTAAAAAGAAAATTGCCGCAGCCGTCGCAGGCGGTGTGGATGAGGCAATGATGAAAAAGCAAGTCAGTGTTTTGCGACTGATTTCTGCCTATCGTATCCAAGGCGTGGGTGCAGCCCAACTTGATCCGCTCAAACGTATTCCTCCTCAAAATATTGAAGCTCTCGATCCTAAATTCCACGGTCTGTCAGATGCCGATATGGCGCTTCAGTTCAATATGGGCGAGGGCGATTTTTCCGGTCAGAGCAAACTGCCTCTGTCCCAAATCATCAGCAACCTCAAACAAACCTACTGCGGTCATATCGCGGTAGAGTACATCTACATTCCAAATACCGAAGAGCGTCGCTGGGTTCGCAATTATTTTGAAAGCGTACTGTCTACACCAAGCTACAACGTTGAACAAAAACGCCGTATCTTGAAAGAAATGACTGCTGCCGAAACTCTGGAACGCTATCTGCATACCAAATATGTCGGCCAAAAACGCTTTGGTGTAGAAGGCGGTGAAAGCGCGATTGCCGGTTTGAACTACCTGATTCAAAACGCCGGTAAAGACGGAGTGGAAGAAGTCATTATCGGTATGGCACACCGTGGCCGTCTGAATGTTTTGGTTAACATTTTGGGCAAAAAACCGGCTGATCTGTTTGCCGAATTTGAAGGCCGTGCCGAAATCAAATTGCCTAGCGGCGACGTGAAATACCACATGGGCTTCAGCTCCGACATCGCCACTCCGCATGGCCCAATGCACGTTTCTTTGGCATTTAACCCGTCACACTTGGAAATTGTTAACCCAGTAGTGGAAGGTTCTGCGCGCGCCAAACAAAAACGTTTGGGCGAAAACGGCCGCGATAAAGTTTTGCCGGTATTGATTCACGGTGACTCTGCATTTATCGGTTTGGGTGTTAACCAAGCAACATTCAACCTGTCTAAAACACGCGGTTATACCACCGGCGGTACTGTTCACATCGTGATCAACAACCAAATCGGCTTTACCACTTCCGATACCCGCGATACCCGTTCTACCGTATACTGTACCGATATCGCGAAAATGGTTTCCGCTCCGGTTATCCATGTGAACGGCGATGATCCTGAACGCGTTTGCTTTGCCATCCAAGCTGCCTTGGATTACCGCAAAAAATTCCATAAAGACATCGTGGTCGACGTTGTCTGCTACCGTAAATGGGGCCACAACGAGGGCGATGATCCGACCTTAACCCAACCGATGATGTACAAAAAAGTATCGCAACACCCAGGTGCGCGTGCTTTGTACACCGAGCAACTGATTGCCGAAGGCGTGGTAACCCAAGCTGAGGCTGACGGTTACATCCAAGCCTACCGTGATGCTTTGGACAAAGGCGAACATGTTGAGCAAACAACTTTGAGCAATTTCCAACGCACACAAATCGATTGGAGTAAATACCAAGGTAAAGATTGGCGTGAACACATCGAAACCGGTTTGCCTGCCGCAGATATTGAGCGTCTTACCGAGAAGTTTACCGCCGTACCGGAAGGCTTTGCCCTGCATCCGACTGCGAAACGTGTGATTGAAGCGCGTAAAGCCATGGCATCCGGCAAACAAGCCATCGACTGGGGTATGGCCGAAACCTTGGCATACGCAAGCCTGCTGACTAAAGGTCATGGCGTACGTATCTCCGGTGAGGACTCCGGCCGCGGTACATTCTCACACCGTCATGCAGTATTGCATGATCAAAACCGTGAAAAATGGGACGACGGTACTTATGTTCCTCTGCGTCATATGGGCGAAGGCATGGGCGAGTTCCTGGTCATCGACTCCATTTTGAACGAAGAAGCCGTGATGGCGTTCGAGTACGGCTTTGCCTGCTCCGCTCCTGATAAGCTGACCATTTGGGAAGCTCAATTCGGTGACTTCGCCAACGGCGCGCAAGTGACTATCGACCAATTCCTGTCTTCAGGCGAAACCAAATGGGGTCGTTTGTGCGGTCTGACCACCATCCTGCCGCACGGCTACGACGGTCAAGGCCCCGAGCACTCTTCTGCACGCGTAGAACGTTGGTTGCAACTGTGTTCTGAGAACAATATGCAAGTCATCATGCCGTCTGAAGCGTCGCAAATGTTCCATCTCTTGCAACGTCAAGTCTTGGGTTCATACCGCAAACCGTTGGTGATTTTCATGTCCAAACGCCTGTTGCGCTTCAAAGGTGCAATGAGCCCGCTGGAAAACTTCACCGAAGGTTCGACTTTCCGTCCGGTTATCGGTGATACCGCCGAACGCGCAAGCAACGACAGCGTGAAACGCGTGGTATTGTGTGCCGGTCAGGTTTACTATGACTTGGAAGCTGGCCGTACCGAGCGTAAACTGGAAGATGATGTTGCTATCGTCCGCGTTGAGCAGCTGTATCCGTTCCCATACGACGAAGTTAAAGCTGAACTGGCGAAATATCCGAACGCAAAATCTGTGGTTTGGGCGCAAGAAGAGCCGAAAAACCAAGGCGCGTTCTATCAAATCCGCCACCGCATCGAAGACGTTATCAGCGAAGAGCAAAAACTGTCTTATGCCGGTCGTCCAAGCAGTGCATCGCCTGCAGTGGGCTACTCAAGCAAACACATTGCTCAATTGAAACAATTGGTTGAAGACGCTTTGGTGTTGTAAACCAAGTAGCATTCCGTCTGAGGTTGCTCAGGCGGAGTGCCCATATGCAGAATTAAAAACACACAACAGGCCGTCTGAAAGGGCCATTGGAGACACAAAATGATTATTGATGTAAAAGTACCTATGCTGTCTGAAAGCGTATCTGAAGGCACGCTCTTGGAATGGAAGAAAAAAGTTGGTGAAGCAGTTGCCCGTGACGAAATCCTGATCGATATCGAAACTGACAAAGTGGTTTTGGAAGTACCTTCTCCACAAGCCGGCGTATTGGTTGAAATCGTAGCGCAAGACGGTGAAACCGTTGTTGCCGATCAAGTTTTGGCACGCATCGATACAGCTGCTACTGCTGCTGAAGCACCTGCAGCCGCTGCTCCTACCGAAGCTGCCCCAGCCGCCGCTCCTGCTGCTGCACAAAACAACGCCGCGATGCCTGCCGCTGCAAAACTGGCTGCCGAGACCGGTGTTGACGTAAACGCATTGCAAGGTTCCGGCCGTGACGGTCGCATATTGAAAGAAGACGTACAAAATGCTGCTGCCAAACCTGCCGCAGCCGCTGCTCCTGCTGTTGCGCTGCCTGCCGGCGCACGTCCTGAAGAACGCGTACCAATGAGCCGCCTGCGTGCCCGTGTTGCAGAACGCCTCCTGGCTTCTCAACAAGAAAACGCCATTCTGACTACATTCAACGAAGTCAACATGAAACCGATCATGGACTTACGTGCGAAGTACAAAGATAAATTCGAGAAAGAACACGGCGTAAAACTGGGCTTTATGTCCTTCTTCGTTAAAGCCGCTGTTGCCGCCCTGAAAAAATACCCGGTTGTGAATGCTTCTGTTGACGGCAAAGACATCGTTTACCACGGCTACTTCGACATTGGTATCGCAATTGGCAGCCCACGCGGTTTGGTTGTGCCAATCCTGCGTGATGCCGACCAAATGAGCATTGCCGACATCGAACAAGCAATTGTTGATTACGCGAAAAAAGCCAAAGACGGCAAAATCGCTATCGAAGATCTGACCGGCGGTACATTCAGTATTACCAACGGTGGTACTTTCGGTTCTATGATGTCTACCCCGATCATCAACCCGCCTCAATCTGCGATTTTGGGTATGCACGCTACTAAAGAGCGCGCTGTGGTTGAAAACGGTCAAGTTGTTGTCCGTCCAATGATGTATCTGGCTCTGTCTTACGACCACCGTATTATTGACGGCCGAGAAGCTGTATTGACCTTGGTAGCCATTAAAGACGCGTTGGAAGACCCAGCTCGCCTGTTGTTGGATCTTTAATCGTTTCAGACGGCCTTTTATTTATTAATGAAAAGGCCGTCTGAATTTTTATTTAGATGTAGCGTAATGTAGTATCGTGCTACAATAGGCTCAACGAACGATTGAGGCCGTCTGAAACATTTGATTCGAATGAATCGACAGATATGGACTTTCAGACGGCCTTTTCTTAAAACCATCAAAACGCAGTCATTCAAAATAAAAAAGAAACAAAAAGTATCGTTTTTATTTTGAGATACTGCCAAAAGCAAAGGATGACACGATGTCTCAATATGATGTAGTAGTGATTGGTGCAGGCCCGGGTGGATACGTTGCCGCCATCCGTGCCGCGCAACTGGGTTTCAAAACCGCTTGCGTCGACGCAGGCGTTAACAAAGCAGGCAATGCCCCTGCATTGGGCGGTACTTGCTTAAACGTAGGCTGTATTCCTTCCAAAGCCCTGTTGCAATCCAGCGAATATTTCCACGCGGCGCAACATGATTTTGCTGAACACGGTATCACTGTCGGCGACGTAAAATTCGACGCGGCCAAAATGATTGAGCGCAAAGATGCCATCGTGACCAAACTGACCGGCGGCGTGAAATTCCTGTTCCAAAAAAACAAAGTAACCAGCCTGTTCGGTACTGCTTCCTTTGCCGGTAAAAATGGCGATGCTTACCAAATCGAAGTCGATAACAAAGGCGAGAAAACCGTTATCGAAGCCAAACACGTCATCGTAGCCACCGGTTCCGTACCGCGTCCGCTGCCACAAGTCGCTATCGACAATGTGAACGTATTGGACAACGAAGGTGCATTGAACCTGACCGAAGTACCTGCCAAACTCGGCGTGATCGGTTCCGGCGTGATTGGTTTGGAAATGGGTTCCGTATGGAACCGCGTGGGTGCAGAAGTTACCATTCTTGAAGCTGCGCCGACCTTCTTGGCTGCCGCCGACCAACAAATCGCCAAAGAAGCCTTCAAATACTTCACTAAAGAGCAAGGCCTGAGCATTGAATTGGGCGTGAAAATCGGCGACATCAAATCCGAAGGCAAAGGCGTTTCCGTTGCTTACGAAACTGCTGCCGGCGAAGCCAAAACCGAAGTATTCGACAAACTGATCGTTGCCATCGGCCGTATTCCAAACACCAAAGGCCTGAACGCGGAAGCCGTAGGCTTGGAAAAAGACGAGCGCGGCTTTATCAAAGTAGATGGCGAATGCCGTACCAACCTGCCTAACGTATGGGCAATCGGCGACGTGGTCCGCGGCCCAATGTTGGCACACAAAGCCAGCGACGAAGGCGTTGCCGTTGCTGAGCGCATTGCCGGTCAAAAACCGCATATCGACTTCAACAACGTACCGTTTGTTATTTACACCGACCCTGAAATCGCTTGGGTGGGTAAAACCGAAGAGCAGCTCAAAGCCGAAGGCGTGGAGTACAAAAAAGGTACTTCAGGTTTCGGTGCAAACGGTCGCGCATTGGCAATGGGCAAAGCCAAAGGTACGGTTAAAGTGTTGGCAGATGCCAAAACCGACCGTATCTTGGGCGTACACATGATCGGCCCGGTTGTCAGCGAATTGGTTACCGAAGGCGTGACTGCGCTCGAATTCTTCGCCAGCAGCGAAGACATCGCCCGCATTATCCATGCCCACCCAACCTTGTCCGAAGTGGTTCACGAAGCTGCATTGGCGGCTGACAAACGCGCTTTGCACGGTTGATAGACATTAAGGCCGTCTGAAACTTTTCAGACGGCCTTAAGGCCTCCGACAAATTGAATGTTTCGAGAGCTTCGTTTTCTGATTTATAATTCCATCAGACAAACAAACAGCATTTACATTCGTTATGAACAAAGAAATAGTCGGTATTTTCTTTATACCGATGGGCATCATCAGCATGTGTATGGCCGCATTGTGGCAGATGTATGTGATGATGACCGAAACTTATACGCTCAACCGTTTCAAAGATAAAGAATTGGTTTGGCGCGTGGCATTGTTGTTTATCAGTTTCAGCCTTGCCGTTTATCTGCTCTGCCCGAATTCGCGTAAAAAAGGCATTGTCTTTTTTATTCTCGGAGGAGGCGGTGCAACCATGTATCTGCTGGCGCGGATGTGGTTGCCCTTCAGTAAATAGTAGGGCCGTCTGAAAATATGGGATTGGCCGCAGGGCGATTCCTAAAACCCACTCACCTTAAGGAGAAATCCATGAATTTACACGAGTATCAGGCTAAAGAACTGCTGGCTAGCTACGGTTTGCCCGTACAAGGCGGTATTTTGGCACACAACGGCGAAGAAGCCGCTGCAGCTTACGACAAATTGGGCGGCAAATTCGCTGTTGTCAAAGCACAAGTACATGCCGGCGGCCGCGGTAAAGCGGGCGGCGTAAAAGTCGTTAAAAGCCGCGAAGAAGCTAAAGAAGTGGCTGAAAGCCTGATTGGCACCAACTTGGTAACTTACCAAACCGATGCCAACGGCCAACCTGTCAACAGCGTTTTGGTTTGCGAAGACATGTATCCGGTTCAAACCGAGCTGTACTTGGGCGCAGTGGTTGACCGTTCTACCCGCCGCGTTACATTCATGGCTTCTACCGAAGGCGGCGTGGAAATTGAAAAAGTTGCTGCCGAAACTCCAGAAAAAATCTTCAAAGTAACCGTTGATCCGCTGGTCGGCCTGCAACCTTGCCAAGCTCGCGAAGTTGCCTTCCAACTGGGCTTGAAAGACAAACAAATCAACGAGTTCGTCAAACTGATGACCGGCGCGTACAAAGCGTTTATCGAAAACGACTTCGCCCTGTTTGAAGTAAACCCATTGGCAGTTCGCGAAAACGGCGCGCTGGCTTGCGTGGACGGCAAAATCGGTATCGACAGCAACGCGCTCTACCGCCTGCCAAAAATCGCTGAATTGCGCGACAAATCTCAAGAAAACGAACGTGAGCTGAAAGCTTCTGAATTCGACCTGAACTATGTTGCCCTGGAAGGCAACATCGGCTGTATGGTTAACGGTGCCGGTTTGGCGATGGCCACTATGGATATCATCAAACTCAAAGGCGGCCAACCTGCCAACTTCTTGGACGTTGGCGGCGGCGCAACCAAAGATCGCGTGGTTGAAGCGTTCAAACTGATTTTGGAAGACAAATCCGTTAAAGGCGTATTGATCAACATCTTCGGCGGTATCGTACGTTGCGACATGATTGCGGAAGCCATCGTGGCAGCCGTTAAAGAAATCAACGTCAACGTTCCTGTCGTTGTTCGTTTGGAAGGTAACAATGCCGAACTCGGCGCGAAAATCCTGAACGAATCAGGTCTGAAACTGACTTCTGCAGACGGCCTGAATGACGCAGCCGAAAAAATTGTTGCAGCCGTAAACGCCTAAGGAGAAAAGAATGAGCGTATTGATTAATAAAGACACCAAAGTATTGGTTCAAGGTTTCACCGGTAAAAACGGTACTTTCCACTCCGAACAAGCTCTGGCTTACGGCACTAAAGTTGTCGGCGGCGTTACCCCAGGCAAAGGCGGTCAAACCCATCTGGACCTGCCTGTATTCAACACCATGAAAGAAGCCGTTAAAGAAACCGGCGCTGACGCATCTGTAATTTACGTTCCAGCTCCGTTTGTTTTGGATTCTATCGTTGAAGCAGTTGATTCAGGCGTAGGCTTGGTCGTTGTGATTACCGAAGGCGTGCCTACTTTGGACATGCTCAAAGCCAAACGTTACTTGGAAACCAACGGCAACGGTACCCGCTTGGTCGGCCCTAACTGCCCTGGCGTGATTACTCCGGGTGAGTGCAAAATCGGTATTATGCCGGGCCACATCCACACTCCGGGCCGCATCGGTATTATTTCCCGTTCCGGTACATTGACTTACGAAGCTGTGGCACAAACCACCAAACTGGGTTTGGGTCAATCAACCTGTATCGGTATCGGCGGCGACCCGATTCCTGGTATGAACCAAATCGACGCACTGAAACTCTTCCAAGAAGACCCAGATACCGACGCCATCATCATGATCGGTGAAATCGGCGGTACTGCGGAAGAAGAAGCAGCCGAATACATCCAATCCAACGTAACCAAACCTGTTGTAGGTTACATCGCTGGTGTTACTGCTCCTAAAGGCAAACGTATGGGCCACGCCGGTGCGATTATTTCTGGCGGTAAAGGTACTGCCGAAGAAAAATTCGCCGCTTTCGAAAAAGCCGGTATCGCTTACACCCGCAGCCCTGCCGAGTTGGGCACTACCATGCTGGAAGTGTTGAAAGCAAAAGGTTTGGCATAAGACTTAAGTCTTTAAGCTGAATTGAAAAGGCCGTCTGAAGTTTTCAGACGGCCTTTTTTAATTTCATTGGGTTGTTTTCGTTATAGGAACTTAATTTAATTTAAATTAACGTTTATTTGGAAATAAATGGTTATAATACTATTAACAGATAAACAATCTGTAATCATATCAATCTATAGGAGAGTAGTATGAAAAAACATAATTTTGAAAAACGTCGTGATGCTTTGTTGGAAGATATCCGAGAAGTAATGGATGATGTGGACGAACTGTACCGCAATGGTGTTGAAGCCGGTTCGGAAGAAGGTAGTAAAATTCGCGCTAAATTGGAAGCAAAATTGGCAGAAGCCAAAGAGCGTTTTAGCAGCTTCGAAGAAGAAATTAGCGAACGATTTAAAGATGGTAAAGAGCTTTTTTCCGAATTAGAGTCAGATGCTGGTGCACGCTTGAAACGCGGTGCCAAACAAGCTGATGAAGTGGTGCATGAAAAACCATATTATGCAATGGGTTTTGCCGCATTGGCCGGTTTGGTTGTCGGTGTGTTGTTGAACCGCCGTTAATGCGAATATGTTAAGGCCGTCTGAACAGGTGTGTATATGAAATCATGGATTTCATTGCGCCGTGCAGACGGCCTTAGCCTTATGTTTCCTAAGAAAAAAGGATAATCGAGATGGGAATTCGCCAGCGTTTTGAACATGGCAAGGCTTTGTTGAATCAGGGCGCGGATTTGCTGCTGCTGCGTTTGCAGGTATTGGGCTTGGATTTGACGCGTCAGGCGGAGAATGTGTTCCGGTTGGCGATTTGGCTGGTGTTGTCCGGCGCATTGTTGATGGTGGGCTTGGTCGGTTTGCTGTTCGGATTGAACCGCGTGCTGTCGGATGTGGCCGCTTTGTGGGTATTTTTCGGCATTTTCTTTGTAAGTCTGCTGATTATTGCTGTATTGTTCCGCAAAGTATCGGCGGACTATCGGGAGCAGGGCAGTCGCGTGGCTGAAACCTTGCAGGATATTCGATCGGACATTGCGTATTTGCGCGGTGAGATAGATAAGGATGCGGACGATGAAGCAACAGGAGTATGAAGAAGAGCGCGAGCTGCTGCTTTTAGAAGCTAAGCTGGTGCGGCTGCGGATTGAAGCGGAAAATTTGAAACTGCGTAAAGCGGAAGAAAGCAAAACACGACAGGGCAATCAGTTGATTAAGCTCGCAGATGTGGCGTATCAGTTGAGCCAAACGCGTTTGCTGTCTCAACGCGCTTTGTTTTCTACATCGCGCCGTCGGCATTGGATTTGGCTGGTATTGGCGGTCATACTGGGTTTGTCGAGATAATCGAGGGCAGTGGTTTGGTCAAAATGATATTTGCGGAGAGTTGTTGGAGCGTGTGAGCCGCTTGTTGAGGACGCTGCGTCATTGTGTTGCCGAACTGAAACTTTATCTATGTTGAGTATTTTTTACAAAGGACACCGGCCGTCTGAACATTTCAGACGGCCTCAATGTTTGGAGTTTCAGATATAATGGCGACAATTTTGAAATTATTAAATGAAGGATAAGTGATGAACCGTTTGTATCCCCACCCGATTATCGCCCGTGAGGGCTGGCCGATTATCGGCGGCGGTTTGGCTTTGAGCCTGCTGGTGTCGATGTGTTGCGGCTGGTGGTCTTTGCCGTTTTGGGTGTTTACCGTATTTGCTTTGCAGTTTTTCCGCGACCCTGCGCGTGAAATTCCGCAAAATCCTGAAGCGGTGTTGAGCCCGGTTGACGGCCGTATCGTGGTGGTCGAGCGCGCACGCGATCCGTATCGTGATGTCGATGCTTTGAAAATCAGTATTTTTATGAACGTGTTCAACGTGCATTCGCAAAAATCGCCTGCCGATTGTACGGTAACGAAAGTGGTTTATAACAAAGGCAAATTCGTGAATGCGGATTTGGACAAAGCCAGCACGGAAAATGAACGTAACGCGGTGTTGGCGATTACGGCTTCTGGTCGTGAAATTACTTTTGTTCAAGTGGCCGGTTTGGTGGCGCGCCGTATTTTGTGCTACACCCAAGCCGGTGCGAAACTGTCCCGTGGCGAACGCTATGGCTTTATCCGCTTTGGTTCGCGCGTGGATATGTATCTGCCTGTCGATGCGCAGGCGCAAGTGGCGATTGGCGATAAAGTAACCGGCGTCAGCACTGTATTGGCACGTTTGCCGCTGACTGCGCCGCAAACTGAATCTGAGCCTAAAGCCGCAGCTTCTCAAGCTGCGTCTGCTTCTCAAGCGGCTCCGGCTGAAACAGTGGCAAACCAATCTACCGAACAGCAGCAAATCGAAGCGGCGGCGGCTAAGATTCAAGCGGCTGCGCAAGATGTGTTGAAAGATTAATAGTCAGTTTTAAATGATTGGTTAAAACAAGAAAAAGGTTTTCAGACGGCCGTCTGAAAACCTTTTTTGTTTGCCTGTCCGATTTTAAAACTTCACGTTCACGCCGCCGGTAAAGCTGCGCCCCATTTGCGGCGTATCAGAGAGGAAGCTGCTGTGGGCGTAAACGGATTGGTTGAGCAGGTTGTCGGCTTTGACGTACCAATTCCACTCGCCATAGCGTGTATTGCGGCGGTAGTTTGCGCCGAGGTTGAGCATATGGTGTCCGGGTGTGCGTGTTTCGTAGCGGGCGAGTTTGTTTTGGGCGAACACGCGGTAGTAGTCCAAATTGGCATCGATGCGGTCGGTCAGCGCGGCTTTCAGGTGGACGCCGAGGCGAGCAGCCGGAACGCGGGGTGCGTTTTGGTCGTCCTGCGCGATGAAAGGACGGTTGCCGTAGGCATCTTCCCTGCCGGGTAGGGACGGTAGGTTTTTCAGACGGCCTCGTACATAGTCGCCGGAAACGCCGATGCGGTAGCGCGGTGTCGGTTTGAAGTAGATTTCGCCTTCCGCGCCGTAGAAATCGGCGCCGGATTGGTTGTAGCGCACGAGCTTCATTTCGCTGTCGTCTTCGATGGATTTGGGGCCGCGTCCGTCGTTTAAGGTTTGGGCGTAAATGTAGTTGCCGAAGCGGTTGCGGTAGAGTGCCAGATTGTATTGCCAGCGGTCGCCTTCGTAGCCCAGCGCGAGTTCGATGTTGTTGGAACGTTCTTTGTTGAGGTGTTTGTTGCCGACTTCAAAGGTGTTGGTGGCGACGTGCTTGCCGTGTGCGTACAGCTCTTGCGTTGACGGCAGGCGTTCCTGATGGGAGGCGGTCAGGCTGAGTTTGTGGTGTGGTGTGAAATACCAGTTGCCCGAAAGTGCGAACGAGCGGGCGGTTTGGCGGTGCGCGCCGAGGTCGGGTAGGGGTTGGTTGTAGTAGTTTTCCCGATCAATCAATGCTTTGTCGTACTGGATGGAGGCTTTTTGTTTTTCCACGCGTACGCCGCCTTCAAGCGTGAAGTTGTCCCAGTTTGCCTGTTCTACACCGAAAAAGCTGTAATGGCGCACATTATTGTCAATCAGCATCGGTTGTTGGACAGTTTCAGGAATGGCGGAAAGCGCGCTGGATTTTTGTCCCAAATATTGCACGCCCCAGCTGCCTTTCAGACGGCCTATGGGTTGGTGGCGCAACTCGATACGGGCGTTGTGTGTTTTGTTGTTGAAGAAGTTTTCTACTGCATCGCCTGCTTTTTCGTCGTGGTGGTAGTCGTTGCGGTTCAGATGTACGCGTAGGGCTTCAAAACCGGGGAGCGGCTGCTTCCATTCGGCGCGGAGCTCGTAGCGTTTGTTGCGCAGGTCTATCCACGGTTTGCCGTTGTGGGTATGGGTGTGTGCATTATCGTCGTCGTGGAAGCCGCAGCTCAAGCCCGGATTGTCGTAATCGACGTCTTCTTCGGTCAACAGATGCGGATAAAGCTGCAAATAGCGTTTGTTAATCAAACTTTTCTGCCAGATGATGTCGGCGTGGCAGTCATCGTAGAGATGGCTGTGCGCAGGCAGGCCGTAGCGGTCGCGACGGTCGCTGTACGCCACGCCGAGGAACCCTTTATCCCCAACCCAAGACAGGCCGATGCTGCCTGTTTTTGAATCGGCATGGCTGTCGGGCAGTCGTTTCAGACGGCCTTCTTCTTTTTGATAGCGCGGTACGGCGTAATCGCCCGATTTTCGGTACAAGCCTTCGGTATGCAGGACGAAGTTGTTGCCCAAACCGATATTGATGCCTGCGGATGTCAGTTTTTCCAAATTGCCGCTGCTCAAACGCAATCCGGCTTCGCCCGATACGCCGTTTTCAGGCATTTTTTCGGGAATTTTGCCATCGGCAACATCGACCAAACCGGCTACATTGCCCGAGCTGTATAAGAGCGTAACCGGGCCGCGCAGGATTTCGACTTGTTGCGACAAGGCGCTGTCCACCATCAAGGCATGGTCGGGCGAGAAGTCCGCCATGTCGCCGGTTTCGCCGTGATGGTTCAACACTTTAATCCGTCTGCCAGTTTGGCCGCGAATAACGGGAGCAGACGCGCCGCCGCCGTATTGCGAGGCATGAATGCCCAGTACGCCGTCCAAAGCATCGCCTAAGTTGACGGCTTTTTGGCGCAAGGTATCGCCGGAGATGATTTTGTCGGAGGCGGTCGAAGTGTGCAACAGCCCCGAAGTGGCGCGTGGACGGCTTTTACCGACGACGGTAACCTCATCCAAGTCAACCGACTGCTCGGTTTCATGCGCTTGGGAGAGAATGGGGGTGCTGATTAAAAGAATAGATAAAACAATGGGTTTGAGTGTGGTTTGTGTCATTTTAGTTTCTCATCATATTTCGAAAGGCTGTTATTATATAACATTTCATTATATATGATAAGATTTTTGAGAAAAAAGGCCGTCTGAAAACATAGCGTGGTTTTCAGACGGCCTTTAGCTTGTATGTGGATTTAAATGAAAACGGAACAATCACTCTGCTGCCTGGTTTGGGTAAGGCAGAAAGTTATGGCAGATTGTTTGCTTTCATTGAAAGTATTACTTGGTTTCGGCGGCTTTAGCGCCAGCGGTCTCTGCAATCAAATCCAAGAATACCAACGGCTTTTTGCCGATGTTTTTGAGTGCGTGGGACTGGCCGGGGCGGGCGATGGTAATGTCGCCGGCGCCGACTTCGGTTTGTTTGCCTTCGCTATCGGTAAACAGGCCTTTGCCGGATACGATGATGTAAACGTCTTCATTGCCGGTATGTTTGTGTTGGCCGATGGAGGCACCCGGCGGTAATGTGAGCCAGCCGATTTCTTTGAATGCGTCTTGGTCGGCGGTTTGATGGCGCGTGAAGGCAAAGCTGCCGAGCAAGGAGCCTTGGCCTCCGGCTGCATTTTCGCGGTTCCATTCAGCTAAGTCGGCTTTTTTGTACACTTGGATGCTGCGGTCGGTGGGGGTGGTTTGTTCGGCAGCTTGAGCGCTTATGGATGTGCCGAGCAGAAGGGCGACAGATAATGCGGCAAATAGTGGTTTCATGGTGGTTCTCCGTTTGTCAGGTTGAGTCAGATAATGCGGATTCCGTTTTCAGACGGCCTGCGGGGTTGAAATGTGTAACCCCGCAGGCTTCCCCCAAGATTTATTTCACATTGCGCAGATAGTTCAACAATAAAGGAACAGGGCGGCCGGTCGCGCCTTTTTCACCGCCGGATTTCCATGCGGTACCTGCGATGTCGAGGTGTGCCCATGGATAGTCTTCGGTGAAGTAAGACAGGAATGTTGCGGCGGTAATCGTGCCTGCGCCGGGCGTGCCGATGTTTGGAATGTCGGCAAAGTTGGATTTGAGTTGGTCTTTGTAAGTCTCAAAGAGCGGCAGCTGCCATGCTTTATCGTCCACGTTGCGGGAAGCGGCCAGCAGGCTGTCGACCAAATCTTGATTGTTGCCCATCACGCCGCTGACGTCATGGCCCAAGGCGATAATGCACGCGCCGGTCAGGGTGGCGACGTCGATAACGGCTTTGGGTTTGAATTGTTCGGCGTAAGTCAATGCGTCGCACAAAATCAGACGGCCTTCGGCATCGGTGTTCAACACTTCGATGGTCAAGCCTTTCATGCTTTTTACGACGTCGCCCGGTTTGTTGGCCGCGCCGGAAGGCATGTTTTCACAAGTGGCGACGACAGCGATGAGGTTGATCGGCAGTTGTAGTTTGACGGCGGCGCAGAAGGTGCTGATAACGGTTGCCGCGCCGCACATGTCAAACTTCATTTCGTCCATGTTCAGGCCGGGTTTGAGGGAAATGCCGCCGGTGTCGAAGGTAATGCCTTTGCCGACCAATACCACGGGCGCGGCTTCTTTGTCGGCCGCACCGAAATAGCTCAGTTCGACCAAATATGGGTCTTCGACGCTGCCTTTGGCGACAGACCAGAACGAACCCATGTTTTCTTTGATGTAGTCTTTTTCAATGATTTTGGCGTGTGCGCCCAGTTTTTCGGCTTCGGCTTTGGCGGTACGCGCGAGGAATTCAGGCGTGCATTCGTTGGGTGCGGCATTGCCCAAGTCGCGGCAGAGGCTTTGTCCGTAAACTTGCGCTTCGGCAACGCGCAGGGCTTCTTTGACGGCGGCTTCGTGTGCGCTGTGGAACACGGCTTCTGCAAATTTGGCCGGTTTGGCTTCTTTTTTGTAGCGGTCGAAACGGTAGGCGGCATTGCCGAACGCAATCGCAAACGCTTCGGCAACGGCTACTGCTTGCGCTTCTTCAAAGGCATAAACGTCCACATTGACCGTTTCTTGATTTTGCGCCCATTTGGCGGCTTCGGCTGCGGCTTTGTTCAATGCGGCGCGGTCGGTTTTTTCGAGGCGGGCGACGGCAATGGCTTGCAAACCGTTGTCCGTCGGGATTTTGGTGTCGGCGAAATTTTGACCTTCTTCAAGGGAGGCGAAGAGGGCGAGGGCAGTTGGGTTGCTCAGTTGCGATGCTTCGGCGCAGACAAATAATTGCGCACCTGCCTGTTGAGCCTGCAAAGTTTCGGCTTTTGTGCTAAATTTCACGTTTATTCTCCTGATTGGAACGGTTGTCGGTTGTTCAGACGGCCTGTGACCAACCGTCCGAACAGATGAAAATCATTGTACTCCATTTGTGTCATGCCGTCTGAAGCCTTATTAATAAATATAGGTTTCCCATAAACCGTATACCACGCTCAATCTTATGATTTACCAAAGAAACTTTATTAAAGAACTTTCCTTTACCGCCGTCGGCATCTTTGTCGTCCTCTTGGCGGTATTGGTGTCCACGCAGGCCATCAACCTGCTTGGCCGCGCAGCCGACGGGCGTGTCGCCATCGATGCCGTGTTGGCCTTAGTCGGCTTCTGGGTAATCGGCATGACCCCGCTTTTGCTGGTGTTGACCGCATTTATCAGTACGTTGACCGTATTGACCCGCTACTGGCGCGACAGCGAGATGTCGGTTTGGCTCTCTTGCGGATTGGCATTGAAACAATGGATACGCCCGGTCATGCAGTTTGCCGTGCCGTTTGCCATTTTGATTGCCGTCATGCAGCTTTGGGTAATGCCGTGGGCAGAGTTGCGCAGCCGCGAATATGCTGAAATTTTGAAGCAGAAGCAGGAGTTGTCTTTGGTGGAAGCCGGCGAGTTCAATAGCTTGGGTAAGCGCAACGGCAGGGTTTATTTTGTTGAAACCTTCGATACTGAATCCGGCATCATGAAAAACCTGTTCCTGCGCGAGCAGGACAAAAACGGCAACGACAACATCGTTTTTGCCAAAGAGGGCAATTTTTCGCTGACCGACAACAAACGCACGCTTGAATTGCGCGACGGCTACCGTTACAGCGGTACGCCCGGCAAAGCCGACTACAACCGCGTTTCTTTCCAACACCTCAGCCTGATTATCAGCACCACGCCCAAACTCATCGACCCTGTATCACACCGCCGTACCATTCCGACCGCCCAACTGATTGGCAGCAGCAACCCCCAACACCAGGCGGAATTGATGTGGCGTATTTCCTTGACCGTCAGTGTCCTTCTGCTCTGCCTGCTTGCCGTGCCGCTTTCCTATTTCAATCCGCGCAGCGGCCATACCTACAATATCCTGATTGCCATCGGTTTGTTTTTGGTTTACCAAAACGGGCTGACCTTCCTGCGCAATGCTGTGGAAGACGGCAAAATCCATTTCTGGCTCGGACTGCTGCCTATGCACATCATCATGTTCGTGATTGCCGTCGTCCTGCTGCGCGTGCGCAGTATGCCTAGCCAACCCTTCTGGCAGGCGGTTGCCAAAAGTCTGACATTGAAAGGCGGAAAATGAACCTGATTTCACGTTACATCATCCGTCAAATGGCGGTTATGGCGGTTTATGCCCTCCTTGCCTTCCTCGCTTTGTACAGCTTTTTTGAAATCATCAACGAAGTTGGCGATCTTGGAAAAGGCAGCTATAACGGCGCAAAGTTGGGGCAGTATGTTTTAATGCAGATGCCTGCGCGCGCATATGAACTGATGCCGCTCGCCGTTTTGATCGGCGGCCTGATTTCCCTCAGCCAACTGGCTTCCGGCAGCGAGCTGACCGTTATCAAAGCCAGCGGCATGAGCACCAAAAAGCTGCTGTTGATTCTGTCGCAGTTCGGACTGATTTTCGCCATTGCCACCGTTGCGCTTGGCGAATGGGTTGCGCCCACGCTGAGCCAAAAAGCCGAAAACATCAAAGCCGCCGCTATTAACGGCAAAATCAGTACCGGCAATACCGGCCTTTGGCTGAAAGAAAAAAACAGTATCATCAACGTGCGCGAAATGTTGCCCGACCATACGCTTTTGGGCATCAAAATTTGGCAGCGCAACGATAAAAACGAATTGACCCAAGCGGCGGAAGCCGAATCTGCCGTTTTGAATCCAGACGGTAGCTGGCAGCTGAAAAATATCCGCCGCAGTATATTGGGAGAAGATAAAGTCGAAGTTTCTACTGCCACTGAAGAAAACTGGCCGATTTCCGTCAAACGCAACCTGATGGATGTATTGCTCGTCAAGCCCGACCAAATGTCTGTCGGCGAATTGACCACCTACATCGACCATCTGGAAAAAAACAACCAAAATACCCAAGTCTATGCCATCGCATGGTGGCGCAAGCTGGTGTATCCCGTTGCCGCATGGGTGATGGCGCTTGTTGCCTTCGCCTTTACGCCGCAAACGACGCGCCACGGCAATATGGGCTTGAAACTTTTCGGCGGTATCTGTCTCGGTTTGCTGTTCCACTTTGCCGGACGGCTCTTCGGCTTTACCAGCCAGTTGTACGGCGTGCCGCCGTTTTTGGCAGGCGCATTGCCGACGGTTTTGTTTGCACTGTTGGCGGTGTATCTGATACGTCGTCAGGAAAAAAGATAAGGCAAAATCAACTTCAGGCCGTCTGAAAGGCAATCTTCAGACGGCCTGAGTATTTTGTGTGCAAAAAACAAAATGCTAAAGTAAAATAATACCTTTCCAAACCAATGCGGCTATTGAAAATGTCCCAAACCATCTGCTTGAATATGATTGTTAAAAACGAAGCGGCAATCATCGAAGAAACACTGGCCAACATCACCGACCACATCAAACTTGACTACTATGTCATCAGCGACACCGGCTCGACCGATGATACCGCCGGCGTGATCCGCCGCTTTTTCGATGCAAAGGGCATCGCAGGCGAGATTCATCATGATGGTTGGCAAAATTTTGCATACAACCGCAATCAAGCGTTGAAACACGCAAAAGACAAAACCGATTACGTGTTGATTTTTGATGCGGACGACCGCTTTGAAGGTAAATTGGAATTGCCCGAGCTGACCGCCGACCGTTACCGCCTCCGCATGAGAAATGCCATGGGCAGCGTGGTTTATTATCGTCCGCTGTTGTTGCGCAATGACGGTACATTCTACTGGCGCGGCGTGTTGCACGAGTTTATCGAAACCGACAAACAAGATACCAGCGAAGCCACGCTTCATGGTGACTATACGGTTCTCAGCGGCCGTTTCGGCGCACGCAGCAATATGGCGAATAAATATCTGCTTGACGCGGTTTCTTTGGAAAAAGCGTTTTACAGCCCTGAAGATGAAGACCTGAAACCGCGTTACGCCTTTTATGCGGCACGCTCTTATTGGGATTCTGATATGCCCGAGCGTGCGAGCGAATGGTTTAAAAAACGCATCGAGTTGGGCGGTTGGATCGAGGAAGTAACGGTTTCTTACCAACAGCTGGGCGAGTGCTATAAATTAATGGGCAAACGCGATGAAGCCTTGGCGACTTGGTTGGCAGGCTACGATTACAACCCGCACCGTGCCGAGTGTCTCTACCTCGCGCAAACCATGCTGCGTCAGGAAGGAAAATACCGCATTTCCCATGCGATTGGCCTGATGGCGAAACGCATTCCTTTCCCGAACGACGATATTCTTTTTGTCCAAAGCAATGTTTATCAGTTGGACATCGACTATGAATTGTCGGTTACCGCCTATGCGGCCGGCGATTTGCGCCAAGGCTATGAATCTTGCCGCCACTTGCTCTTGCTTAATGTACGCGAGGCATTGACCACGGTGACCATGCAAAATATGTGGCTCTACCGCGAACACGCGCAAACCGAAACGCGCGAAGTGTTGGAGCAGCTGGTGGCCGTAATGCAGCCTTATGCCGCGCAAGGCGGACGTTTGGCAGAAGTGACCGAATATTTTGCCGATATTTTGAAAAACCGTTAATTAGCACTTTGACCCAGCCATAAGGCCGTCTGAAAGGAAATTTTTTGAGCAAGCGCAATCTGTTTTCCGTCGATAAATCTTTGGAGCAGCCCGAACGCGTCCTCTTGGTCGGCGTAATGCTGACGGCGGACTATTCTGGCGCAAATGAAACGCGCGAGCGCGGCTTTCAGACGGCCTTGACCGAAGCGGCAGAATTGGTGAGCGCGGCCGGAGGCGATTTGGTTTCTATCGAAACTTCACGCCGCGACAAACCGCATCCGGCTTTGTTTGTCGGTACGGGTAAGGCGGAAGAATTGGCGGCAGTGGTCAAGCAGCATGATGTCGGGCTGGTCGTGTTTAACCACGAACTCACGCCGACACAAGAGCGTAATCTGGAGAAAGAGCTTCAATGCCGCGTCCTCGACAGAGTGGGTTTGATTTTGGCGATTTTTGCCAAACGCGCCCAATCGCAGGAAGGTAAGTTGCAGGTGGAGCTGGCTCAGTTGAACCATTTGAGCGGACGGCTGGTACGCGGTTATGGACACCTGCAAAGTCAGAAGGGCGGTATCGGCTTGAAAGGGCCGGGCGAAACCCAGTTGGAAACCGACCGCCGTTTAATCGGACAAAAAATCACGGCATTGAAAAAACAGCTTGCCGATGTCCGCAAACAACGCGCCACGCGCCGCAAATCGCGCATGAGCGGCCGTCTGAAAACCTTTGCCATTGTCGGCTATACCAATGCCGGAAAATCCAGCCTGTTCAACCGCCTGACCAAAGCGGACGTATTGGCGAAAGACCAATTGTTTGCCACTTTGGATACCACTGCGCGTCGGCTTTTTCTGTCGCACGAGGCGAGCGTGATTTTGACCGATACCGTCGGCTTCGTCCGCGATTTGCCGCACAAGCTGGTGTCGGCGTTTTCCGCTACTTTGGAAGAGACGGCGATGGCGGATGTGCTACTGCACGTTGTTGATGCGTCCAATACCGATTTTGAACGGCAGATGGACGATGTCAACGAAGTCTTGGAAGAAATCGGCGCGCATGAAATTCCGCAATTGGTGGTGTACAACAAAATCGATTTGCTGCCGTCAGGTATGCGTGAAGCAGGCATTTTGCGCGACAACTCCGGGCATGCCGTCGGCGTGAATGTTTCTGTTGCCGAAAGTTTGGGCTTGGACGGTTTGCGCGAAGCGATGATTGAATTGGCCGTACAGCCAAGTGCTTGATAGTATGGAATGAAACAAGGCCGTCTGAATGTTCAGACGGCCTTACCGTAAAATTTTAAATCCGAGGATTATGCCGACAGAGGGCTTTTCTTTTTGAACACGCTTTCGTAAAGCATCCAAGCGGCGAGGCTCAGGTATACGGTGCTGGACAAAATGCCGATAACGGCGAAGATAGGCATAAGGCGATCAATCATGGTGAGGTTTCCCAATAAGTTAGTTTTATAAGTAAATGTGTGTTTTTTATTTCCGTCTTTGCGGAATGCCTAAAGTATGCTGCTTAAATGGATTGAGGTCAATAAAAAATGTATTAGGATTTTTAAAAAAGTTCCATTTTTACATTAAAATAATCGGAAGTTTTTAAAGATAAACGGTATTTATATATTACCGTTCATCATTTGATAAACGGTCAATACTTTGTTTTCCATGTTTTTTATAAAATTCGACAGTCTATTGATTCAAAAGTAAATGAAATGAGGCGGAAAAACGCTTTTTGCTAAAATGTAACACCCTGAAACGATTGTTTCAGGCCGTCTGAAAAATAAATCGAACACATTATGACATCTTCCACACATCCCCAAAAAAACTGCTTTCATTGCGGACTTGAAGTCCCGGATCATCTGCATTTGACGGTTCGTTTTGAAGACGAAGAACACGAAACCTGTTGCGCCGGTTGCCAAGCAGTGGCGCAGAGTATTATCGATGCAGGTTTGGGCAATTATTATAAACAGCGTACCGCAGACGCGGAAAAATCCGAATTGCCGCCACCGGAAGTGTTGTCGCAATTAAAACTATATGATTTGCCCGAAGTGCAGGCTGATTTTGTCGAGGTTGGCGTTGGGGATGAGCGCGAGGCGGTGTTGATGCTGGGCGGCATTACCTGCGCCGCGTGTGTGTGGCTGATTGAACAGCAGTTGTTGCGTATGAAGGGCGTAGTGCGCGTGGATTTGAATTACAGTACCCACCGCTGCCGAGTGGTGTGGGACAGCGCCCACATTGAATTGTCGGACATTTTGCTGAAAATCCGCCAAACTGGTTATACCGCCGCGCCTTATGATGCGCAAAAAATCGAAGTGCAGGCGCAGAAGGAACGCAAACAGTTTATCGTCAGATTGGCCGTGGCCGGTCTGGGTATGATGCAGACGATGATGTTTGCCCTGCCGACTTATTTTTACGGTGGCGACATCGAGCCGCTTTATTTGGAAATCCTGCATTGGGGCGGCTTTTTGATGGTGTTGCCCGTTGTGTTTTACAGCGCGTTGCCGTTTTACCGCGGCGCCTGGCGCGACTGGAAAAACCGCCGTGTCGGCATGGATACGCCAATTGCCATTGCCATTGTGATGACCTTTATCGCCGGTATTTACAGCTTGGCTACCAACGCAGGGCAGGGCATGTATTTTGAATCTATCGCCATGCTGCTGTTTTTCCTGTTGGGCGGGCGTTTTATGGAACAGATTGCCCGACGCAAAGCAGGCGATGCGGCGGAGCGGTTGGTCAAACTGGTTCCGGCATTCTGCCACCGTTTGCCGTCTTATCCGGAAAGCGAAGTCATCGAGGAAGCCGCAGTCGTCCGCCTCAATATCGGCGATACGATTGTTGTGAAGCCTGGCGAAGTCATTCCGGTGGACGGTACGGTTTTGTCCGGCGAAAGCGAAGTTAACGAAGCCATGTTGACCGGCGAAAGTTTGCCGATTGTCAAAAGGCCGTCTGAAAAAGTAACCGCCGGCACGCTTAACACCAGCAGCCCTTTAATCATCCGCACCGACCATACCGGCGGCAACACGCGCCTGTCCCATATCGTCAAACTGCTCGACCGTGCGCTGGCGCAAAAACCGCGTGCCGCCGAATTGGCCGAAAAATACGCGTCCAGTTTTGTGTTTGGCGAGCTCTTGCTTGCTATTCCCGTTTTTATCGGCTGGGCGTGGTATGCCGATGCGCACACTGCTCTGTGGATTACCGTTGCCCTGCTGGTCATTACCTGTCCGTGTGCCTTATCGCTTGCCACTCCGACCGCACTGGCTGCTTCTACCGGTGCGCTTGCCAAAGACGGCATTCTCATCAGTGGCAAACAAAGCTTGGAAACGCTTGCTCAAATTGACGATGTCGTGTTCGATAAAACCGGTACGTTGACCAAAGGGCAGCTTTCCGTCAGCCGTATGTTGTCCGCAGGCCGTCTGAACGAAGTCCAAGCCCTTGCTATCGCCCAAGCATTGGAACAGCAATCCGAACACCCCATCGCCCGTGCCATTTTGAACCATACGCTTTCAGACGGCCCTGTATCCGCGCTTGATGTGAAAGTGCGGCAACGGGTCAACCGTATCGGACACGGCGTCAGCGCGCAAATCGAATTGGATGGCGAAACCCAAGTTTGGGCTTTGGGTAAAGCGGCGTTTGTTTCGGAAATTGCCGGCAATCTGCCTGAAGCATTTGCCCATATCGACCACACAGGCGGCATTATTTTCTTGGGCAATCAAAGCGGTTTTCAGACGGCCTTTTTACTGGAAGACCAAATCAAAGACGGCGCCGCTGAAATGTTGCAAAACCTGAAACAGCACGGTATCCGTCTGCACCTTTTAAGCGGCGACCGTCAAGCTGCCGTAGCCCAAGTTGCGCAAGAGCTGGGTTTGGATGCCTATCGTGCCGAAGCCACGCCGGAAGACAAGCTGGCTTATGTAGAAAATCTGCAAAAACAAGGACGTAAAGTCATGATGATCGGCGACGGGATCAACGATGCCCCCGTCCTTGCCCAAGCCGATGTGTCGGCTGCCGTGGCCACGAGTGCTGATGTGGCGCGAGATGGTGCGGATGTGGTTTTGCTCAATGATGATTTGAACGTTTTGCCCGTGATGATGAAACAGGCACGCCGCACCCATCAAATCATCCGCCAAAACCTGACTTGGGCGAGCGCATACAATCTGGTTGCCGTTCCGCTGGCCGTGTTTGGTTACGTTACCCCGTGGATCGCCGCGCTCGGCATGAGTTTCAGCTCGCTGCTGGTGTTGGGCAATGCCTTGAGATTATTGAAAACCAAAAAGGCCGTCTGAAACCGGCTAATCCATTGCTCAAACGAAAGAATACGCCATGCCTAAAGCCACTTTTTATACACACGTTGCCCAGCCGGCCGCCTTTGCCTGCCGCCTGATTGCGCGCGCCATACGCGATGGCGGGCAGATTTTGGTGTGGTCGGATTCTGTTGCGGCCATGCAGCAACTAGACGTTGATTTATGGCAGCAGATTCCCGAAAGCTTTATTCCGCATGAAGTTTGGCTGCCTACCGACCCCATGCCGTCTGAAACGCCGGTATTGCTTGCGTTTGGAAATGCATTGCCGAATATTCCGCAGGATTGCACGGTTTTAAACCTGTCTGCCGATTTTTGGAGCCAAGCCCCGGCCATTCCAAACCGTATCCTTGAAATTGTGGGCAACAGCTTAGAAGATTTGGCCGAAGCCCGAGACCGTTTCCGAGCTTATCGTCAGAGCGGATTTGAGATTGAGCATTTTTCGAGAGAAGGAAAGGATTGAGTTTTGAAACAGCAAGGTTTTAATAAAAAAGGCCGTCTGAAACAATAAAGTTTCAGACGGCCTTTTGATTGGCTGGAATTAGTTGCCTAAGTCGAATGCTTTATGCAGAACGCGGGTGGCCAGTTCCATGTATTTTTCGTCAATCAGGACGGATACTTTGATTTCGGAAGTTGAAATCATTTGGATGTTGATGCCTTCTTCTGCGAGGGTGCGGAAGATTTTGGCAGCTACGCCGACGTGTGAACGCATGCCCAAGCCGACTGCGGAGACTTTGCATACGGTGTCGTCGCCGTCGATGTAAGCGGCGCCGATGCTGTCTTGGCGTTGTTGCAGCAGTTCAATGGTTTGTTTGTAGTCGCCGCGTGGAACGGTGAAGGAGAAGTCGGTTGTGCCTTCACTGCCGACATTTTGGATGATCATGTCGACTTCGATGTTGGCATCGGCAACTGCGCCGAGGATTTGGTAGGCAACGCCGGGTTTGTCAGGTACGCCGCGTACGTTGATGCGTGCTTGGTTTTTGTCGAATGCGATACCAGTTACGGCTGCTCTTTCCATGTTGTCGTCCTCTTCAAAGGTAATCAGGGTGCCGTTGCCGCCATCTTGCAGGCTGCTGAGTACGCGCAGGCGCACTTTGTATTTTCCGGCGAATTCTACGGAGCGGATTTGTAAGATTTTTGAACCGAGGCTGGCCAGTTCGATCATTTCTTCAAAAGTGATCGTGTCCATGCGGCGCGCTTCGGGTACGACGCGCGGGTCGGTGGTGTAAACGCCGTCCACGTCGGTGTAAATTTGGCATTCGTCGGCTTTGAGGGCTGCGGCGATGGCAACGGCGGAGGTATCCGAACCGCCGCGGCCTAGGGTTGAGATATTGCCTTCGCTGCTGATGCCTTGGAAGCCGGCTACGATAACGACTTTACCGGCGGCCAAATCGGCACGCATTTTTTCGCCGTCGATGTTTTCGATGCGGGCTTTGGTGTGGGAAGTGTCAGTTTGGAGGGCGACTTGCCAGCCGGTGTAGCTCTTGGCGTCAACACCGATGTCTTTCAGGGCCATGGCCAGCAGGCCGATGGTTACTTGTTCGCCGGTAGCGAGAACGACGTCAAGTTCGCGCGGATCGGGATGTTCTTGCATTTCGTGCGCCAGTGCGACCAGTCGGTTGGTTTCGCCGCTCATGGCGGATACGACGACTACGATGTCGTGTCCTTCGGCGCGGGCTTTGGCGACACGTTTGGCTACGTTTTTGATGCGTTCGGGCGAGCCTACTGATGTGCCGCCGTATTTATGTACGATTAACGCCATGTTTCGTGCTTTCTTGTGGGGGTTGTCGGGCAGCTTGGTTTGCTGGAAAAAGGGTTATTATTACTATTTTTTACATGAAATTCAAGGATGGGACGCGCTTTTTTGAGTAAATACGCATAAAGGGGTTTGGTTAAAAAAGGCCGTCTGAAAGTTTTCAGACGGCCTTGCTGATTATCGGGCCAAAAGGGCGGCCTGCTGGTGTTGAACCAATTCGGCAATGCCTTTATGCGCCAAGGCAATCAGCTTGCCCAATTCTTCGATGCTAAACGGTGCGCCTTCGGCTGTGCCTTGGATTTCGATGATTTTGCCGGATGCGGTCATGATGATGTTAACGTCGCTGTCACATCCTGAATCTTCGGGATAGTCCAAGTCTAAAAGCGGTACACCACCCACCACACCGGCAGAAACGGCGGCAACGGCTTCACGGATCGGATTTTCGCTGATAAGGCCGTCTGAAAGGAGTTTGTCCACGGCGATTTGCAGGGCAACGTAGGCACCGGTAATGGAGGCGGTACGCGTGCCGCCGTCGGCTTGGATGACGTCGCAGTCAATCAGGATTTGGCGTTCGCCGAGTTTTTCCATATCGACGACGGCACGCAGCGAGCGGCCGATCAGGCGTTGGATTTCTTGTGTGCGACCGGACTGTTTGCCCGCGGCGGCCTCGCGGCGCATACGGGAGGCGGTGGAAGCAGGCAACATGCCGTATTCGGCCGTCACCCAGCCTTGTTCTTTACCGCGCAGGAACGGTGGGACATTTTCGTCGATGGAGGCGGTGCAAATCACTTTGGTGTTGCCACACTCGATAAGGCAGGAGCCGTCAGCGTGGGGGAGGAAATTGGGGGTAATTTTGATGTCGCGCAGGCTGTCGGCGGTGCGGCCGGTGCGGGTGTAGTCGCTCATGATGATCCTTTGGGGCGGAATGAAAAATAGGTTGCCTTGAATTATAGAGGAATTTGGCATCAAAGGCCGTCTGAAAATCGTCGGTCGGGTGTGTTATAGTGTCCATACTTTCACTCGTATTTGGAAACGGAGTAAAACCATGGCTACAAGACGAACTATTCAAATCCACAGCATGACCGGCTTTGCCAATGCC
The DNA here is from genome assembly GCF_001812605.1 of Neisseria sp. HMSC073G10. Taxonomy (NCBI): domain Bacteria; kingdom Pseudomonadati; phylum Pseudomonadota; class Betaproteobacteria; order Neisseriales; family Neisseriaceae; genus Neisseria; species Neisseria sp. HMSC073G10. The sequence continues at coordinate 68,462 of NZ_KV809503.1, forward strand.
GCAGGCGAATGCGGAGGCAAACGGATTAATTTGGAAATCCGCGCGGTCAACCATCGTTATTTGGATGTCCAATTCCGTATGCCGGAAGAGTTGCGCTATTTGGAAGGCGCATTGCGCGAACAGATTGCCTCGGCTGTGGCGCGCGGTAAACTGGAATGCCGTGTTCAGCTGCAAGATGCGGCTTTGGGCGGCCAGACTTTGGAAGTCAATCAGGATTTGGTTGCCCAACTGGCGCATTTGAACAAAACTTGGCGCAAGGAACATGATTTTGCCAAATTGAGCGTGGCCGATGTTTTGCGTTTTCCCGGCGTTTTGGCAGGCCAGAGCGAAGACTCCGAGGCCTTGGCGAAAGGTGTCAAAGATTTATTGACCGGCGCGTTGAAAGAGTTTACAGCCGCCCGCAAACGCGAAGGCAAAAAACTGGGCGAACACCTGCTGCAACGTCTGGACGGCATGGAAGAGATTGTGGATGCTTTGAACGAACTGTTCCCAAGCCTGCTGCAGGCGCATATGGACAAAGTCAAAGCCCGTTTGGCAGAAGCCGTCGGCAATATCGACAACGACCGTTTGCAACAGGAATTTGCTTTATTCATCCAAAAATCCGATGTGGATGAGGAATTCAGCCGTTTGCGCACCCATATCGCCGAAGTGCGTCGCATCGTTACCGAAGGCAAGGGCAGCGCAGGCAAACGTTTGGATTTCTTGATGCAAGAGTTGAACCGTGAAGCCAACACTTTGGGCAGTAAGGCCATCGCTGCCGAATGCACGCAAGCTTCGGTTGAACTGAAAGTCTTAATCGAACAAATGCGCGAACAGGTTCAAAATATCGAATAAATCGATAACGAACGGATAAAACAAGGCCGTCTGAAAAGTTTCAGACGGCCTTTGTGTTGATATTGGGTGGAGTCAGTGTGGTTTGTTTTTAAACATTATTGGATGATGGATTTCCTGTTTCGTTACTGTAATTGCGCATAAGGGTTAACATGTGTTAAATTATGGTAATTATTGTCATGATAAAAACATACAAAGGAGTAAAAACATGAACTTTCTGACCGCTATCAGTCGGCAAATGACCCGCTTCACCGCCTTGATTATCGTCCTTGCCTCCATTATCGCCTTTATCGAACCTGCCACTTTTTCGTGGGTAAAAGGCGATACGCAAGTCGTCGTACTCGGCATCATCATGCTCGGCATGGGCATGACTTTGGGTAAAGAAGATTATCAAATTCTGGCACAACGTCCGCTCGATATTTTTATCGGCGCAATCGCCCAATACACGATTATGCCCCTGCTCGCTATCGGTATTGCCAGAGCCTTTGACCTCTCGCCCGGATTGACGCTGGGTTTGGTTTTGGTCGGCACCTGCCCGGGCGGCGTTTCGTCCAATATCATGAGTTTTTTGGCTAAAGGCGATGTCGCCTTTTCGGTCGGCATGACCACGGTTTCCACCGTCCTCGCTCCTGTGATGACGCCGCTGTGGATGACTTATTTGGTCGGTCAAACCGTCGAAATGGACGGCTGGGGCATGTTCAAATTTATGTTGCTCGTTACCCTGTTGCCCGTTGTTATCGGCTCTGCCGCCAATATATTACTGCATCAAAAATATTGGTTTGAAGACGTGCGAGCGATTATGCCTGCCGTTGCCGTTGTCGCGTTTGCTTGCATCGTCGGCGGCGTTGCTGCCGTTCACGGTCACCGTTTCGCCGAATCCGCCTTCGTGATGGTACTTGCCATCGCTGCCCACAACATCGGTGGCTACATCCTCGGCTATTACAGTGGCGCGCTGACCGGCATGAACACCGCTAAAAAACGCACCCTTGCCATCGAAGTCGGCGTACAAAACGCCGGACTTGCGACTGGTTTGAGCGCCAAATTCTTCCCCGGTAATGCCGAGTCTGCCGTTGCCGCCGCCGTTGCCTGCGTTTGGCACTCCGTATCGGGAACGGTTTTGGGTAACTTGTTTGCTTGGTGGGACAAGCGTAAGCAATAAGCTGTAAACATTGCCAAATAATAAAAGGCCGTCTGAAACATTTCAGACGGCCTTTTGATTGCTTTTTATCAATGCGCTTTATGCGTCGTGCTGTACACGATTTTGTCCGTTAAAGCCATGGCAAGCGCGGAAATCAGGAAACAGATGTGGGTAATACATTGCCACATGATTTGTTTTTCCGACAGATTGGCGGCGTTGAGGAAGGTTTGCAGCAGATGGATGGAGGAAATGCTGATGATGGACATCGATAGCTTAACCTTCAAAACCGAAGCATTGACATGGCTGAGCCATTCGGGCTGGTCGGGATGCTCGTCAACTCGGAGGCGGGAAACGAAGGTCTCGTAGCCGCCGACAATGACCATGGTCAGCAGGTTGGCAATCATCACGACATCAATCAGGTTCAATACGGCGATCATGATGGTGTTTTCATCCATGATGCTGAAATTGGATACCAAGTGCCACAAGGATTTGAGGAACTTACAGGCATAAATGACTTGGGCGATAATCAAGCCTATATAAATCGGCAGTTGCAGCCAGCGGCTGGCGAAAATGAAATGCGCGAAGATGTCCATTCGATCGTGGGCTGTGCGTTTGGTTGGAGTGGAATGTTCCATAAAATGTGTTGTGTGTAGGAAAGATAAGGGGCGGCATTTTAATGGAAAAGTTTTTAAGCTGCAATTTGAGTGGCTGAATTTAAAAAGAAAGGCCGTCTGAAAACAGAATATCGTTCCTTGTTTTTCAGACGGCCTTGTAGGTTGTCAGAACAGGTAAACACGCGCAAAATCGCTTTGCTTTTTAGAGATGGACATTATGTTTGCAGATTCGTTTTTTTATTATCTGGTGTTGGTCGGCTTTGCCGCAGGGCTGATGGATGCGGCGGTTGGCGGCGGCGGGCTGTTGCAGATTCCCGGATTGTTCAACCTATTGCCAAATACCATGCCTGTGGCCTCGGTGATGGGTGTCAATAAATTTGCTTCCTGCTGCGGCACGTTGACCGCGACGGGGCAATATCTGCGCCGAATCCCCGTGCCGTGGAAAATGCTGCTGCCTGCCGCGGCGTTGGCATTTGCCGCTTCATATTTGGGCGCGAAAACGGTGGTGTATTTTCCTGTGCAATACATGAAACCGGCAATGTTGGTCACCATGATTGCCATGTGCCTGTACACTTTTTTGAAAAAAGACTTGGGGCAGACGGCGCGCACTGAAAAGCTGACGCGCCGTGAAACCTTATGGGGCTTGTTTTTCGGCGCATTAATCGGGTTTTACGACGGCGTGTTCGGGCCGGGGACGGGCAGCCTGCTGGCTTTTGTGTTCGTCCGCTTTTACGGCTATGATTTTTTAGCGGCCAACGCTTCGGCAAAGGTCATCAATTGGACGATTAAAAATGGAATGTTATTACGGTAAATGATTTGAGACGTTCTAACAACTGGAAAAAACGATTCATGAGTACATTCATTATTACAACCATGAGCGCATTCAGGGGAAACTAAAAGGACTGAGCTCTGTGAATTACAGAACTCAGTCCTTGAACTAAATCAGTCTAACTTTTGGGGTCAGATCATTTTACGGAGCTTTTTTTGTTGTGTGCTTTAAGCCATTTTTGCATTTGTTCAATTTCCGCTTGTTGTGCGTTAATAATATCCTCAGCAAGCTTACGCATCTCAGGATCCTTTCCGTATTTTAATTCAACTTCCGCCATTTTTACTGCGCCAATATGGTGTGGCAACATACCTGCTGCAAAAGCAACATCAGGATCTTTATATTGCGCAGCTGCCATCATGTCTTGATTCATTTGATTCATACCTTGCATTAATTCTTGTTGCATTGCAGAATCTGTCGACATTGGCATATTCATGTGTGCTTGATGCGATTGTTCATTAGCTTGGGCATAATTTGAAATTGCAACAGCGCTAAGTGTGATAAAAGTCATAAGTTTTTTCATGTTTTTCGCCTATGTGATAACTGAAGGAGCACAAATTATAAACTTTGACCTAAGGTTAAAGTAAACATTTATTCCGAAAATGTTTGGTGAGGTACTAAAAGCTAAAATAAGACAATATTTGAGCTGCGTTACGGATTTATGTTGCTGCTGTGCCTGACCATTGGGAAGTTTGCTTGGGATTTATTGGGTTGATATCGAATGAAAAAAAGGCCGTCTGAATGTTTCAGACGGCCTTTGCGTTTTACAGTTTAACCGAATGCTCGCGTGTTTCGTGGAACACGATGTCCGGCCAGCGTTCTTGTGTCAGATTCAGGTTGACACGGTTAGGCGCGAGGTAGGCGAGGTTGCCGCCTGCGTCTATCGACAAATTGCCTGCATTGGCTTTTTCAAATTCTGCCAGCTTTTTCTTGTCTTCGCACGATACCCAGCGCGCCGACCAGATGGATGCGCTGTCGAACACGGCTTCTACGCCGTATTCATTGGCGAGGCGCGAGGTAACGACTTCAAACTGCAATACGCCGACCGCGCCCAAAATCAAATCCGCGCCGCTCATCGGTTTGAAAACCTGTACCGCGCCTTCTTCGCCAAGCTGTTGCAAACCTTTTTGCAGTTGCTTGATTTTCAGCGGGTTTTTGATACGCACACTGCGGAACAGTTCCGGCGCGAAGAATGGGATGCCGGTGAACGCCAGTTGTTCGCCTTCGGAGAAGCTGTCACCGATTTGGATGTTGCCGTGGTTCGGGATACCGATGATGTCGCCGGCGTAGGCTTCTTCCACCAGCTCACGGTCGTGCGACATGAAGGTTACCACGCTGGAGGCGGCGATTTCGCGGTTGATGCGCAGGTGTTTCATTTTCATGCCGCGCTCGAATTTGCCGGAGCAGACGCGCAAGAAGGCGATGCGGTCGCGGTGTTTCGGGTCCATATTGGCTTGGATTTTGAAGATAAATCCGGAGAACTTCGGCTCGTCCGGTTCGACCATGCGTACGGTCGCGTCGCGCGGTTTCGGCGCAGGCGCCCATTCAATCAATGAATTGAGGATTTCCTGAATACCGAAGTTGTTAATCGCCGAGCCGAAGAACACGGGCGTGAGTTCGCCGGCGAGGAATTCGTCGAGATTAAACTCGTTGGAAGCCGCCTGTACCAATTCGATTTCGTCGCGCAACTGCTGGATTTCCAATGGAAAGCGTTGTTCCAATTCGGGATTGTCGATGCCTTTGATGATGTCGAACTCGTGTGGCAGACGTTCGCCGCCGGCGTCGAAGAGATAGATTTCATCGTTCAGGATGTGGTACACGCCTTTGAAGTTCTTGCCCATGCCGATCGGCCAAGTAACGGGCGCGCAGCGGATTTGCAGGATGTTTTCTACTTCGTCCAAGAGTTCCAGCGAATCGCGCACTTCGCGGTCGTATTTGTTCATGAACGTTACAATCGGCGTATTACGTAGGCGGCAGACGTTCAAGAGTTTGATGGTTTGCGCTTCCACGCCTTTTGCCGCGTCGATGACCATCAAGGCGCTGTCGACGGCGGTCAATACGCGGTAGGTATCTTCGGAGAAGTCTTGGTGTCCCGGCGTGTCCAAGAGGTTGACAGTATGGTCTTTGTAGTCGAACTGCATTACAGACGAGGCCACGGAAATGCCGCGCTGCTTCTCGATGTCCATCCAGTCTGAGGTGGCGAATTTGCCGGTTTTCTTGCCTTTTACCGTACCCGCGCTCTGAATCGCACCTGAAAACAGCAAGAGTTTTTCAGTCAGCGTGGTTTTACCCGCGTCGGGGTGGGAGATGATGGCAAACGTGCGGCGGCGGCGCACTTGGTCGAGGATTTCTTGGGACATGGTTTTCTTTGCAAAAAGTTTCAGGCCGCTTTTTCAGACGGCCTGAAGGATATGGGTGTTGGAAAACAGGCTAAAATAAGGGCGTGTGCAACACGCCCTGCAATAGATTGAAAGATGCGGAATTGTACAAAAAAATGCTTGATAATTCAATGTTTGTACCCAAACAAAGGCCGTCTGAAAAGTTTCAGACGGCCTTTGTTTATGAATCGATGATTAAATATCCATCGGTTTCCATTCTGCGCCTTTTACCGGCGGCAGCCATGATTGCGTACCGCTGGAGGCAAATCCCCACAAGGTGTCTGGGAGGCCGTAATGGTCGGCGCGCGTCGGATCGAGTTGCGTTTCGATTTCATCTTCGCGGCCTTCACGGATTTGCGTGGCGATGTGCGGATTAATCATTACGGTTTTGCCCAATGCGATAAATTCTGCCCAGCCGGTTTCATAGGCGGCCAAAATTTGGTCGGCGGTAAACAGGTTGCCCACGCCGATAAGCGGCAGTTTGCCGTTGATGCGTTCGTGGATAAACTGCATACGGGTTTGGGCGGCATCGCCGCCGCGACGGATTTTTTTATCAAATTCCCACAAGGAAACGTGCAGATATTGCAGCGGTTTTTGTACCAATGCGTCAATCAGTGCGCCGGTTTCGGTCATGGTTAAGCCGTCGTCGCCCGGCTCTTCGGGGGAGAAGCGGTAGCCGATGATGAAGTCGTTGCGCTGGTGTTTTTCACGGACGGCAACCACGGCATCGATCACGGCCAGAGGGAAGCGCATTCTGTTTTCCAAGCTGCCGCCCCATTGGTCGTTGCGGCGGTTGCTTTGGGCAGAGTAAAACTGTTGGATCAGATAGCCGTTCGCACCGTGGATTTCCACGCCGTCAAAACCGGCACGAAGTGCCAAATCGGCGGCTTGCGCATAAGAGGCGATGAGTGCTTCAACTTCTTCTGCGGTCGCTTCGCGTGCGTGTTCAGCTTCGCTGGCGGAAGCGCTGATTTTGTCGAGACCGTCCAAAAGGTCATCAATGGCTTTGGCACCGCCGTGATGGATTTGCAAAATCGCTTTTGCGCCTTGTTGTTGCAGGATTTGTGCAGTTTCTTTCAGGCTGTCGAGGCAGTGTTCGCCTGTGGCTTCAGGTTGGCCGTGAAAGGCTTTGCCGTCTTTTTGAACCAAAGTGGCGGCAGTGATAAACAAGCCCATATCGCCTGCGCGGTTGCTGAGGAAGGTACGCTCTTGGTCGCTGATCAAACCGTCGGCTTGTGAGCCGAAATGGGTCATGGGGGCGACGACAAGGCGGTTTTTGATGGTTACGCCGTTATTGAGGGTGTATGTTTGAAAGAGTGGGGCGTATTTTGGATTCATGAGATTTTGCTCTTGATAAGTGAATGGTTGGCAGAGGATTGGGCCATTCGGGAATTTATCAAGTACACAGGCCGTCTGAAAAGTTTCAGACGGCCTGTTTATTCTTTAAGCTTTAGGATTGAAGATTAGGATTGACAATGATTTTTACTGCGGATTCGTTGTTGTGGATCAAGCGCTCGAAGCCTTCGGAAATCAATTCGTCCAGTTTGATGCGTTGGGTAATGAAAGGCTCAAGGTTGATTTTACCTTCTTCAACCAATTTGATGGTTTCTGCGTGGTCGTTGCAGTAGGCAATGGTGCCGCGCACGTCCAGCTCTTTCATCACAACGCTGTGGACGTTGATGGTAGCGGGGTGGCTCCAAATGGATACGATGACGACTTTCGCAGTCGGACGGCACGCTTCGACCATGGTGTCCAGTACTTTGTTGACGCTGGTGCATTCGAATGCGACATCTACGCCTTCGCCGTTGGTCAGTTTTTTCACTTCTTCAACGACATCGACTTCGGACGGGTCGAGGATGTAGTCGGCCACACCGGCTTCGCGTGCTTTGTCTTTACGTGCTTTGCTCAATTCGGTGATGATGACTTTGATGCCTTTGGCTTTCAGTACGGCAGCCAACAGCAAACCGATTGGGCCTGCGCCGCCGACCAATGCGACATCGCCTTCTTTCGCGCCACTGCGTACATAAGCATGGTGGCCGACAGACAGAGGCTCAATCAAAGCAGCTTGGTCCAATGGGATTTTGTCGGAAATAGGGTGTACCCAACGGCGTTTGACGGCGATTTTTTCAGACAAGCCGCCACCGCAGCCACCCAAGCCGATGAAGTTCATGTCTTTGGAGAGGTGGTAGTTGCTGCCTTCGCCGGTCGGTACGTCGTCGCGGATGATGTAGGGTTCAACGACAACGTGTTGGCCGACTTTGATGTCGTCCACGCCTTCGCCTACGGCATAAACCACGCCGGAGAACTCGTGACCCATGGTAACTGGCGCAGACTCGCCGGAGATTGGGTGTGGATGGCCGCAAGGTGGAATGAAAATCGGGCCTTCCATGAATTCGTGCAGGTCGGTACCGCAGATACCGCACCACGCAACATTAATGCCGACAGTACCCGGAGCGACGGTTGGCTCGGGAATGTCTTCGATGCGGATGTCGCCTTTGTTGTAAAAACGTGCTGCTTTCATTGTAACGCTCCTTTTTTTGTGGAGGCCGTCTGAAAAAGACGGTCAATTGGGAAAAGGGTAGCAGTGAGGTGTATGAACTATTTTTTATTTGTACGTTTTATTTTTGTTATTTTACTACTGATAATATGAAAATGGTTTGTCTTCGCTCAAATTAAGGTGTGTAAATTGTAAATGAAGAAAAGGCCGTCTGAAACGGATAATATGTTTTCAGACGGCCTGGGGTCGATAGTTTAAATGCGTTATTGCGTAGGATTGTTACTTTTGCCGCGCTTCAAATGCTTTTGGTAGGCGATGACGTAATCGGCCTTGCTCAAGCCTGCTAATACGCGGATGTGGGCGGCGGCGGATTTGGACATGGATTTCAAGGTATAGCCGCCTTCCAGTACGGAAACGACACGCCCCTGACAGCTTGCCGTTGCTTGGACGATTTTGTGCGTCAGCCAGGCAAAATCGGCTTCATGCAGGTTCAGACGGCCTGTTTCGTCTTGTTTGTGCCCGTCAAAACCAGCTGAAAGCAACACCAACTCGGGGCGGAAAGCTTCCAGCTTGGGCAGCCATTGTTCACGGATGGTCGTACGGAAGATACGGCTGCCTGTGCCCGGTTTGAGGGGCGTATGCAGCATATTTTTGCTGCCGGCGTATTGTTCCGCCTCCGGGAAGGGGAAGATGTCGGTTTCAAACAGGTTGAAAAACATCACGCGCGGATCGTCTCGGAGAATCTCCGCCGTACCGTCGCCGAAGTGGGCGTCGAAATCGATGACGGCGATGCGTTGCAGGCGGTATTGGGCAATGGCGTGCATCACGCCGGCGGCAGTGTTGTTGACGAGGCAGAATCCGCCGGCGCTGTTGCTGTGGGCATGGTGGCCGGGTGGGCGGATGGCGCAAAAAGCATGCCAGGCCTTTTTGTGCATCACCATATCGACTGCTTTAACAACGGCTCCGGCCGCAAAACGGGCGGCTTGGAGGGAGTCGTGGCAGATGACCGTATCGTCGTCGATACGGTGGATTTTACCGGGGAGCGGCTGGGCGGCTTCCAACTCGTGCAGATAGTTGCGCGAGTGGACCAATGCCAGCTGCGCATCTTTGATTTCCGGTGCTTCGGCGGTTTGCAGGCGACGCCAAATGCCTTCTTGTTTTAAGGCGGTTTGAATGGCGCTGATGCGTTTGGGCCTGTCGGGATGGTTGGGTCCCGGCTGGTGCTGCAGAAATATCGGATGGGAAATCCATACGGTGCGGGCATTTTTGCCGAGTAGTCGACGCAGCAGGGTACGCACGCGCCAAATGATTTTTTTAAGCATGGAAAGTGTGTATCGAACGAGTCGCACGGACTGCTAAATATGGTTAATAAATACGGAAATGCTTGGAAATTTTTCAGACGGCCTTTAGAATAGCTCAATTTTACAGTCCGACCAACTGCGTTTTGGACTGTATGCAGTTTTTTACTTTATCTTAAAACTCAAAAGAACGGATATATTATGAATCAAGCTGTGGCTCAATTTGCCCCTTTACTGTTGATTATGGTGGTGTTTTACTTCCTGATTATGCGTCCTCAACAAAAGAAATTCAAAGCACATCAAGCTATGCTGGCTGCTTTGAAAGTAGGCGATAAAGTCGTTTTGGCTGCAGGTTTCAAAGGCCGCGTGACCAAAGTCGGCGAGCAATTCTACACTGTCGACATCGGCCAAGGTGCGAGAATCGAAGTAGAAGTGGAACGCAACGCGATTGCCGCGAAAGCCGAATAATCCGTTTTTTTGCGAAAAGCCGCCTCATTTTCCGAGTGCGGCTGTTTGCCTTTATAAATAAAGCAAAGGTTTACCATGAACCGTTATCCTTTATGGAAATACCTGCTGATTGCGTTCACGATTGTGGTTGCGGCTGTTTATTCGCTGCCCAACCTTTTCGGTGAAACGCCTGCCGTACAGGTATCAACCAACCGACAAGCCATCGTTATCAATGAGCAAACCCAGTCTAAAGTGTCTTCTGCGTTGCAAAGCGCAGGTATTCAGACTGACGGTATGTTCATTGTCGATAACTCGCTGAAAGTGCGTTTTAAAGATACTGAAACGCAACTGAAAGCGCGTGATGTCATTGAAAACACTTTGGGCGAAGGCTATATTACCGCGCTCAACCTTTTGGCGGACAGTCCTGAGTGGATGGCGAAAATTAAAGCCAATCCGATGTTCTTGGGTTTGGACTTGCGTGGCGGCGTGCATTTCACCATGCAGGTGGACATGAAAGCCGCGATGCAGAAAACGTTTGAACGTTACGCCGGCGACATCCGCCGCGAATTGCGCCGCGAAAAAATCCGTACCGGTACGGTGCATCAGGCTGAAAATGGTCTGACTGTGCCTCTGCAAGATGCCGCCGATGTACAAAAGGCCTTGCCTCAGTTGCAAAAGATGTTTCCTGAAGCCACTTTGCTTGCGGACGGCAACAATATTGTGCTGACTCTGTCTGAAGAGGCGATCAATAAAGTACGCTCTGATGCAGTGAAACAAAACATCAACACTTTGCACAACCGTGTGAACGAATTGGGTGTGGCAGAACCGGTTATCCAACAATCCGGTCTTGACCGCATTGTTGTACAGCTGCCGGGCGTGCAAGATACTGCCAAAGCCAAAGACATTATCGGTCGTACCGCGACTTTGGAAGTACGCATGGTGGAAGACGATCCGATTAAACTTCAAGAAGCCTTAAACGGTAATGTACCGACTGGTTATGAGTTACTGTCAAGCGGTGGCGATCATCCGGAAACTATTTTGGTCAACAAACAAGTTGAATTGACCGGCGACAACATCAACGACGCGCAACCTAGCTTTGACCAAATGGGTGCGCCTGCCGTGAGCCTGAGCTTGGACAGCGCAGGTGGCAGCATTTTTGGCGAATTGACTTCGGCCAATGTGGGTAAACGTATGGCTATGGTGTTGATCGACCAAGGTAAATCCGAAGTCGTGACCGCGCCTGTCATCCGCTCCGCCATTACCGGTGGTCGTGTAGAAATTTCCGGCAGCATGACAACTGCCGAAGCCAACGATACTTCATTGTTGCTGCGTGCCGGCTCGCTGGCTGCGCCTATGCAAATTGTTGAAGAACGTACCATCGGTCCGTCTTTAGGTAAAGAAAACATTGAAAAAGGTTTCAATTCCACTTTGTGGGGCTTTGCCGCTGTTGCTGCGTTTATGGTGGTTTACTACCGCCTGATGGGTTTCTTCTCTACCATCGCTTTGAGTACCAATATCTTGTTCTTGGTAGGTATTTTGTCTGCCATGCAGGCAACGCTGACCCTGCCGGGTATTGCCGCGTTGGCATTGACATTGGGTATGGCGATTGACTCTAACGTATTGATTAACGAGCGTATCCGTGAAGAATTACGCGGAGGCATACCACCTCAACAGGCCATCAACCTCGGTTTCCAACATGCTTGGGCAACCATTGTCGACTCTAACTTGACCTCTCTGATTGCTGGTATCGCTTTGTTGGTATTCGGTTCCGGCCCGGTACGTGGTTTTGCTGTTGTGCACTGTATCGGTATTCTGACCTCGATGTACTCGTCTGTGGTCGTGTTCCGTGCTTTGGTCAACCTGTGGTACGGCCGCCGTCGCAAATTGCGGAATATTTCCATTGGTGCGGTATGGAAGCCGAAAGCTGAAATGGCAGAAGGCAAGGAGTAAAACATGGAATTATTTAAAATCAAACGCGATATTCCGTTTATGAGCTACGGCAAACTGACGACCTTTATTTCGTTGGTTACGTTTATCGCCGCCGTGTTCTTTTTGGTAACCAAAGGCCTGAATTTCTCCGTCGAATTTACCGGCGGTACGGTGATGGAAGTCCAATATCAGCAGGGCGTGGATGTTAATAAAACACGCGAACGCCTCGATACGCTGAAAATGGGTGATGTACAGGTTCAGGCATTGGGTACGAACAAGCACATCATGATTCGCCTGCCGAACAAAGAAGGCGTAACGTCAGCCCAGCTGTCCAACCAAGTAATGGATTTGCTGAAAAAAGATAATCCTGACGTTACCTTGCGCCAAGTCGAATTTATCGGCCCTCAGGTTGGTGAAGAATTGGTTACCAATGGTTTGATGGCATTGGGATTCGTGGTGGCAGGTATTATTATTTACTTGTCCATGCGTTTTGAGTGGCGTTTTGCAGTGTCCGCGATTATTGCGAATATGCACGATATCGTGATTATTCTCGGCTGTTTCGCCTTCTTCCAATGGGAATTCTCTCTGACTGTCTTGGCAGGTATTTTGGCGGTTTTGGGTTATTCCGTGAACGAATCCGTGGTGGTGTTTGACCGTATTCGTGAAAACTTCCGTAAGCCGCATATGCGTGGCCACACTGTGCCGGAAGTCATCGACAACGCGATTACCGCAACCATGAGCCGTACCATCATTACCCACGGTTCGACCGAGGCAATGGTTGTTTCTATGCTGGTGTTCGGCGGTGCAGCCTTGCACGGTTTCTCTATGGCGCTGACCATCGGTATTGTGTTCGGTATTTACTCTTCCGTATTGGTTGCCAGCCCGCTCTTGCTGATGTTTGGCTTGAGTCGTGAGAACATTGCCAAAGAAGTGAAGAAAAAAGAAGAAGTTGTAGTTTAATCGCTGCAATGCTGCGATAAAGGCCGTCTGAAAATTGATTGAATCAGTTTTCAGACGGCCTTTTGTATTTAAATTTCAGAATATTTTGTTTTAATGAAATGAGAGGGGATAAATGTGAAAGAAAAAGAAAAAATAGGGACAATATAATTTTGTGATGAATCAAGTTTATTGTCTGATATGCCCTTAATTGCTTGTCAGTCCCAATATTTTAAAACATAATACTTTTGCCCCCGATGCTGGAGTTTTACTACAAGTACATGATTTGCAAAAAATCTGTCGGGTGTGCAGACCCTGCCAATCAACCTCAAATAAGGAAGGTTAAGAATGAAAGTAACCAGTTTCGGCGAAGTGCTGTGGGACGATTTTCCAAACGGAAAGGTATTGGGTGGTGCACCCCTGAATGTTACCGTTCGTTTGCAGTCTTTGGGTATCGATACTGCCATTATCAGCCGTCGCGGCGATGATGCCGATGGCGAAGAATTGCTACGCCAGATTCAAAGCAAAAACGTCAACACTGATTATTTGCAGGTTTGTCACGAATGTGCGACCAGCTTGGTGAAAGTACACTTGGACAAGTGTGGCAGCGCGTCTTATGAGATTGTTTATCCTTGCGCGTGGGACAGGATTGCGGTTGATGATGCGGCAATCAAACGTGTAGCAGAATCCGATGCTTTCGTTTTTGGCAGCTTGGCAACCCGTGATGAAGTTTCGCGTAAAAGCTTGGCAGTTTTGCTGAAAGAAGCCAAATTCAAAATTTTTGACGTTAATCTGCGTAAGCCACATTACGATATTACCCGCTTGCTGGAGACCATGAAACAGTCTGATATGGTCAAACTCAATGATGATGAGCTGTATGAGTTGGCTGCGGCTTACGGTTCTCCTTATCACAGTATCGAGCAAAATATCAGCTACCTCGTTGAGCTGACCGGCGTCAAAATCCTTTGCGTGACTTTGGGCAGCCATGGCGCGGTTTTGTATAAGAACGGCGAGTTATACCGTCATTGCGGTTTCCGTGTCAAAGTGGTGGATACCGTCGGCTCCGGCGACAGCTTCCTTGGCGGTTTGACTTACAAACTGTTGAACAATGCGCCTCCTCAAGAAGCCATTGCTTTTGCTTGTGCACTGGGAGCGTTGGTTGCTTCACGTCATGGTGCAACGGCAGATATTTCTTTGGAAGAAGTTGAAGCGTTTATGAATCCTGCTTGATATTTTGACAAGAGACATAAAAAGGCCGTCTGAAAACCATTAAATCAGGTTTTTCAGACGGCCTTAGTATTTTCAGGCTTTACCAATAAGTTGTAAAACATTCTAAGTTGGTATTTTTCGGGCCGCTTCCTTCTTCGGTCGGCGAACCAATCATCATCAGGCCAATGATTTTGTCTTTGTAGGTACACTCAAATGCTTCGCGCAACAATGGGCTGTTGACCCACATGCCCGTAATCCAAACATTGTCGAAGCCTTGAGCAGAAGCAGCCAGTTGTAAAGCATAGGCGGCGCAGCCGGCAGTCAACATTTGTTCCCATTCAGGTTTGGGTTTTGCCACTTCACGGTTCGGCGTGAATGTAACGCCGATAATCATAGGCGCCATGTTGCCGACGCGTTCGGCTTTTTTCATGGCATCATCGCCGAAGTTGAGTTCGGTAACGGTCTTGCTCAAAAGCTCGCGGAAACGTTGCAAACCGGCTTCGCTTTGAATTACAGTAAAGCGGTAAGGGCGCATATTGCCGTGATCGGGTACTTGTGTTGCCGCTTGCAGCATTTGTTCCAGTTGCTCGGCATTGGGTGCCGGAGCAGTCAGTTTTTTGGAAGAGCGACGCGTGGTGAGGAGATTTAAGGCATCCATTTTTATTCTTTCTTGTGAATTCGAATGAGAATAATTATATAGCAGAACGATAAATAAATCAGCAAAGGACAAAGGCCGTCTGAATTAAGGTTTCAGACGGCCTTTGAGTTTTACAGGATACCGTTGTTTTGTGTATTTTCAGTAATCAGTGCTTTGTTGATTTCGTCGGCGGTGTAGCTCTTACCGTTTCCGAATACAAAGCTGTCGACATTATTGTTGGCAATGTCATGGATGGTCAGGGTGTCGCCTGTATCTTTGATGGTTAAGACCCAATCATCGCCGGTTTTCAACTGTAAATCTTTCAGCGTCAGCCCTTCTTTGAAAAGGACTTGGGTATCGCTGCCACCATACGGATTAAAGGTATCATTGCCGCTGTTTCTACCAAACATGATAACGGTGTTTTCGGCACCCGGGTCGGTAATGGTATCGTTGCCGCTGGCTGTATCGACGATGTTGATGCCTCGACCCAAAGTAATGGTTTCATCGCTGCGATTGCCCCTGTATTCGACAACAGAAGTGTAACGCGACAAATCTAAATCGCTGTTGTCGCTATCGGCGTGGATGGTGTGGTTAAAGTTGTTGTACACATCACGGTTGAGTTCTTCAACGGGTTGGCCGGTGTATTGGACGACGTTTGTGTTGCCGATCATGTGCGGGATAGGTAGTTTGAAGTGGTTGATTAGCTCGCCCGTGCTGTATGAGGTATTGCCGTCAAACTGAAATTCAGAAATCGCACCATAAATACCGCTTTGGTTTTTGATAGTCAAAACATCGTCTGTGCCTTTAATGCGGATATGCCAAGTATCGCCATCCAACAGGGGATTGGATACAAATTTGTTGCTGTCAGGCATGTTGGCAATACTGGTTTTGTCGTAACCTTTTTTAACGGTAATTTCGAGGTCGTCAAGGGTAATGCCGCCGGAAAATTTAACGACATTAGCGTTGAGTCTGTGTAGGCTTGCCTCGCTATCAAAACCGAAGTTGAAGTCAAAAATGGTGTCGTGACCGTAACCCTTTCCGAAAACATAGGTATCGTTGTGTTCGCCGCCTTCCAGATAATCATTGCCTGCGCCGCCGTCGAGTAAGTCTGCGCCTACATGGGCATAGAGTTTGTCGTTACCGTTGCCGCCGTAGAGTTTATCGTCGGAATCTGGCTCAGTGCTGTAATAGGTTTCACTGTGTTCGCGCAAGATGTCATCGCCGTCGTGGCCATAGAGGGTGTCATGGCCGTCGTTGCCGCCGTCGATTTCATTGTTGGCTGCATTACCATGCAAAGTGTCATCGCCGTCAGTACCGGCAAATTTAATGGTTTCAGCTTTCACAGGTTGAAAGGCTTGTTGGAACTGAGTGGCAGTGTAAGTTTGGTCGTTAAACTGGAAGCGGTCGATAGAAATGCTGCCATCCGCACCGATTTGGTTTTGAATCAGGGCAGAACCTTGTTCGGAAGTAATTTCCCAGCTTTGGCTGCCATCATCGTTATGAATGGTCTTCAGGTTGAGCTTGGCATTGTTCAGGCCGTCTGAAAACTTGAGGGTATTGATTCCTTGGTTGTCGATAATGGTATCGTTGTCGCCGTAGATATAGGTATCGTTTCCGGCGCCGCCTTTCAGAATGTCTTTACCGTTGCCGCCCACCAAAATGTCGTTGCCTGTATCACCGTTGATGACATCGTTGCCGTTGCCGCCATCCAGATAATCATTGCCCTCGCCGCCATTGAGGTTGTCGTTGCCACCCATGCCGTAAACGGTATCATCACCGCGTCCGCTATTGAGGCGGTTGCGGCCTTCGTTACCGGTCAGGATGTTATTGCTGTTGTTGCCGGCGGCAAAAATATTGGCTGAGCCGGTCAGGGTAACATTTTCGACGTGGGTAGCGGCAGTATGGGAAATGCTGCTGAATACGGTATCTTCGCCGCCACCAGCCTGTTCAATCACCACGTCTTTTACATCATCAACGTAGTAAGTGTCATTGCCGTCCCCACCTTCCATAATGTCGGCATCGGCTTTGCCGTCGATCATATCATCGCCGGATGTGCCGATCAGGTAGTCATTGTCGTCGCTGCCATCGATGGTCTGACCGATTTCGGTATGCTCAGCCAGGGAAATATCGAAATATTTGGCAAAGTTGTTTACATCCAGTTTTTGTGTGCCAATGATGAAGTGGGAGACTGCCGGTGTTGTACCGTTTTGAGTGTATTGGTTTTTGATGGTTAAAACGGCGTTGCTGTTTTTTACGGCAATCACCCAGTCTTTACCATCGGTTTCGTTGTTTTGGACTTCAACGGTTAAATCGTTAAGGCTCAGATCAGTATGAAAGCGGATGCTGTTGTGGCCTTGATTATCGATGATGGTGTCTTGCTCGCTTTTGTCAGAGAAGAGGTAGGTATCGTCGCCTTCGCCACCTTCAAGCACATCGTTGCCTGCTTCGCCGTTGAGGATGTCATTGCCTGTTTCGCCGAAAAGAAGGTCGTTGCCTTCGCCCCCATTGATAACATCGTTGCCGCCACCGCCGTAAACGATGTCGTCACCGCGCCCGCTGTTGAGGCGGTTGCGGCCTTCATTGCCGATGAGGATGTTGTTGCTGTTGTTGCCAGCACCGAAAATGTTGGCTGTACCGGTCAAAACAAGGTTTTTAACGTGGTTTGGAAGGGTATAGCTGACGTTGCTGCAAACCGTATCATCGCCGCCATTTGGGTTTTCAATGATTGTATCGTCACTGAGGGTTACATAATAAACGTCATCTTCCGACGTGCCTGTCGTTACTTGTTCAAGGAAGGAAGGTTGTAATTGCTCTAAATGTCGTAATTCAAATTGCGCATTGGAGGTGCGCATTGCTTTTTCGATTGTCATGATATTTTCTTTAGATATTGATGAGAGTAACAAGGAAGTAAACGTATCCGGCATATGGCCGGTATTGCTTAATTTGTATTGTGTTTAGGCTGTATATACTAGTGCCGAAATTTGATAAAAACAACAGAAACGTTAAGATATGACAATATATAGAGAGCTTTATCAGGCTTTGTCTGCCGTCTATTCCTTTGCTAAATGGCTTTGCCTTGTATGGCTGTTTTGTTTCTTATATACCACACATCAATTTTCATAGTTTCAAACTATGAATGGTTGTAAAAAGGCCGTCTGAAAAAAGAAGCAGGTTTCGCATTGCAAAACCTGCTTCTGATTTTTCAGACGGCCTGTCTGATTACAGAGTACGGGCAACTTCGACGATGTCGAAACATTCGAGTTGGTCGCCTTCCATAATCTCGTTGTAGCCTTTGAGCATCAGACCACACTCGAAGCCCATGCGGACTTCTTTGACGTCGTCTTTGTAGCGTTTCAAAGAAGACAGCTCACCGGTATGGATAACCACGTTGTTGCGGATGAGGCGGACATGGGAATCGCGTTTGACCACACCGTCGGTAACCATACAGCCTGCAATGTTGCCGACTTTGGAAACGGAGATAACCTGACGGATTTCGACCGTACCGGTTACTTGCTCTTTCTCTTCCGGAGAGAGCATACCGCTCATGGCGGCTTTCACATCGTCGATGGCATCGTAAATGATGTTGTAGTAACGGATTTCCACGTTTTCATTCTCAGCCAGTTTGCGTGCGGAAGCATCTGCACGGACGTTAAAGCCGATGATGAATGCGCCGGAAGCGATGGCCAAGTTGACATCAGATTCGGTAATGCCGCCAACGCCGCTGTGCAACACGTTCACTTTCACTTCGTCAGTGGACAGTTTTTTCAGGCTGCCCGCCAAAGCTTCGTAAGAACCTTGTACGTCTGCTTTGATGATGACAGACAAGGATTGGGCTTGGTTTTCGCCCATGTTGTTGAACATGTTTTCCAGTTTTGCGGCCTGTTGTTTGGCCAAGCGCACGTCGCGGTATTTGCCTTGACGGAAGAGGGCGATTTCGCGCGCTTTTTTCTCGTCGGCCAATACCATTGCATCTTCGCCTGCGTTCGGTACGTCGGACAAGCCGAGGATTTCGACAGGGATAGACGGACCGGCTTCATTGATGGCTTTGCCGTTTTCGTCAACCATTGCACGGATTTTACCGAATGCAGTACCGGCCAGCAGCATATCGCCTTTTTTCAGTGTACCGCTTTGAACCAGCAATGTGGCAACTGCGCCACGGCCTTTGTCCAAACGTGCCTCTACGATGATACCTTTGGCAGGTGCATCGACTGGGGCAGTCAGTTCCAAAACTTCAGCTTCGAGCAAGACGGCTTCGAGCAATGCATCGATGTTCAGGCCTTTTTTAGCAGAAACGTCGATGAACTGTACATCGCCGCCCCATTCGTCAGGCACGACTTCGTGCGCAGTCAGCTCTTGGCGGATACGTTCTGGGTTGGCAGCTTCTTTATCGATTTTGTTGACGGCAACCACCATCGGTACGCCCGCAGCTTTAGCGTGGGCAATCGCCTCGATGGTTTGCGGCATCACGCCGTCGTCGGCTGCAACCACAAGAATCACGATATCGGTTGCTTTCGCACCGCGCGCACGCATGGCGGTAAACGCTTCGTGACCCGGAGTATCCAAGAAGGTAATCACGCCGCGTGGGGTTTCAACGTGGTATGCACCGATGTGTTGGGTAATGCCACCCGCTTCGCCTTGTACCACTTTGGCGCGGCGGATGTAGTCCAGCAGGGAAGTTTTACCGTGGTCAACGTGACCCATTACGGTAACAACCGGAGGACGCGGCAATGCTTCGGCTTCTACTGCTTCAACGCCTTCATCCAAGAATGCTTCAGGGTCGTCGGCTGCGGCAGGTTTGCCGATGTGGCCGAGTTCTTCCACGACAATCAGGGCAGTGTCTTGGTCGATAGATTGGTTGATGGTTACCATCATGCCCATTTTCATCAGGGCTTTAACCACTTCGACGCCTTTAACGGCCATTTTGTGTGCCAAGTCGGCAACGGTAATGGTTTCAGGTACCAAAACTTCATGTACGACAGGTTCGGTTGGTGCTTGGAAGGCGTGTTGGTTTGGCTCAAGTTTGAGTTTTTTGCCTTTTTTGCCGCCGCGTACGCGCTCGTCGTCGCCAGTGCGTGTATTGTTGCGGTCGCGACCACCTTTGCCGCCTTTGCCTTTAGTATTGCGGCCTTGAATGTCTTCATCACGCTCACGACGGTCTTCTTTTTTACCGCGCGCGTTGTGTTCGGATTTGCCTTCGCCGGATGCTGCTTTGGCTTTCTCGGCAGGTTTATTGCGTTCGCCTGATCTGGCTTCTTTCGTAGGTTTTGAGTCTTTCTCAGCCTGTTGTTTTATGGCTTCGCGACGCGCTTGACGCTCTTGTTTTTCTTTCAACAAGGCTTCTTGATGCGCACGCAGGGCAGCGGCACGACGGGCTTCTTCATCGCGTTGAGCCTGTTCTTCCACGCTGACGACAGGTTGCGGTACGGCAGGAGCGGCAGGTTTGGCTGCCTTTTTCGTTTCTTTGCCTTTTCCGCCTTTGTCTTGTTTGGCTTTGGCAGGTTTTTTGGCTTCGGCTGGTTTTTCAGCTTCAACGGATTTTTCAGACGGCTTGTTGTCTACTTTAGCTTCGGTCTTAGCTTCTACGGTTTCAACCGGTTTGGCTTCTTCTTTTTTTGCTTCGGCAGGTTTGCCTTCCGCTTTGGGTGCGGCTTTGGCTGCTTTCAGTCTGGCTGCTTCGGCCTCTGCTTTGGCACGGGCTTCAGCTTTTGCGGCAGCTTCTGCTTCAGCTTTGGCTTTTTCTTCGGCAGCTTGGGCGGCTGCTTTTTCTGCTTCGGCTTTTTGGTTTTCCGCTGCTACTTTGGCTTTGGCTTCCGCTGCCAACTCTTCGGAAGAAGGAATGGTAACGGCACGGCTGCGGCGGCGAGTTTCCACTTTTACGCCGTCAACGGTGCTGACTTCGGTTTTTTTGCGGCGGATGCTGATGGTGCCGCTGTTGCTGCCGTTTTTCTTTTGCAGGTAAGCAGTCAACAGTTGTTTGTCGTCAGTGGTTATGCTGTCATTACCGCTGTTTTTGTTGACCCCGGCTTCTTTCAATTGTTTAAGCAAATCATCGACGGGGCGGTTTAGTTCGGCGGCAAATTGCGCTACGGTTGTATTACTCATTCAGTACCCCCTTAGTTGTTTTCTTCAGTAAACCAGTGTTCGCGTGCAGCCAAAATCACTTTTTTGGCTTCTTCTTCGTCAACACCGGTAATTTCGACCAATTCGTCAACAGACAATTCGGCCAGATCATCGCGTTGGGTAACGCCGGCTTCGGCCAGTTTGCGCAACATATCGGAATCTACGCCGTTCAGATTGCGCATGTCTTCAGACACTTCCCCCAGTTTTTCTTCTGCGGCGATGGTAATGGTCAGGATCGCATCGCGTGCGCGATTGCGCAGGGTTTCAACGATTTCTTCGTCAAAGCCGTCAATCGAGAGCAATTCTGCCGCTGGAACGTAAGCAACTTCTTCCAATGTGGCAAAGCCTTCTTCCACCAAGATATCGGCGGTTTCGTCGTCGATGTTCAAGTGGGTGGTGAAGAGGTTGCGGATAACCGCGTCTTCGGCGGCATTGCGCTCGTCGGCTTCTTCAACGGTCATAATGTTCAGCTGCCAGCCTGTCAGGATGGAAGCCAAACGGACGTTTTGACCGCCGCGGCCAATGGCCAGCGCCAGTTGGTTTTCATCAACAATTACATCAACGGCGTGTTTGTCTTCGTCAATCACGATGCGGCTCACTTCGGCAGGAGACAGCGCATTCATCACGAATTGGGCCGGCTCAGGAGACCATAATACGATGTCGATGCGTTCGCCGGACAATTCGTTGCTCACAGCGTTAACACGGGAACCGCGCACGCCGATACAAGTACCTTGCGGGTCGATGCGTTGGTCGTTGGCCTTAACGGCAACTTTGGCGCGTTGGCCTGGATCGCGTGCTACTTCGCGGATTTCCAACAGGCCGTCTGCAATTTCAGGTACTTCGTTGGCGTAGAGTTTGGCCAAGAAGTCGCCGCTGGTACGGCTCAAAATGACTTGTTTGCGGCCGGTATTGCCGATTTCGTCCACACGCAGGAAGAGGGCGCGGATGCGGTCGCCGCTGCGGAAGTTTTCGCGCGGAATCATTTCTTCGCGCGGAATCAGGGCGTCAAGTTTGCCCGCGACGACTTCAACGATGATGCCGTGGCGCTCGACACGTTTTACCGTACCGGAAACGATGTCTTCTTTAGAAGCGAGGAACTCGTTCAGGTTTTGCTCGCGCTCTGCATCGCGGATGCGTTGCAGAATGATTTGTTTGGCAGTTTGAGCTGCTTGGCGGCCGAAGCCTTCGTTTGGCAGCTGCTCTTCGTAGTATTCGCCGATTTGGATGGTTGTGCCGGGAATTTCTTCTTGGATTTCCTCGATGGTTTTTTCTACGTCGGGGTAGGTGTAGTCTTCATCGGCAACAATCAGCCAGCGGCGGAAGGTTTGGTATTCGCCGGTATCGCGGTCGATTTCGACGCGCACGTCCATGTGCTCGCGGTCGGCTTTTTTCTTGGCAGCAGTAGAGAGGGCGAATTCAAGGGCTTTGAATACGACTTCCGTTTCAACGTTTTTTTCACTTGCCAGCGCTTCGGCCAGCTGTAACATTTCGCGACTCATTTTCTAGAATCTCCAAGTAATCGGTTTTTAAAATTTAAATTCGGGGCGCAAACGGGCTTTGTCGATGTTGCTCAATTCGATTTGGGCAGTTTTGCCGTCGAAAGAGACGGTAACAATGTCGTTTTCGCAAGATTCGATGCGGCCGATGAAGTTTTTCTGACCATCAATCGGCAGGCGTGTTTTGATTTTGGCGTTCTGGCCGGCAAAGCGCACGAAGTCGGCGGCTTTTTTCAGCGGACGGTCAAGGCCAGGGCTGGAGATTTCCAAACGTTTGTAGTCGATGTCTTCAACCATAAACACGCGGCTCAGATGGTTGCTGACAGTGGCGCAGTCTTCGACGGTGATGCCGCCTTCTTTATCGATGAAAACGCGTAAATCGCCTTGTGCGGTCAGTTCGAAATCGACCAGCTCGTAGCCCAAGCCGGGCAGGGTTTTATCAAGAATGCTTTGAATATCCATGCTTCTCCAGAAGTACATAAACAAAAAAATGGCCGCGCGGCCATTTTTCGTGTGATTTGAAAAATTGGCCTATTATAACTGTTTTCAAGATAAAAGAAAAGTGTTGATTTGGCGTGGATTTTTTGAAGTGATTGCGTAAATGGAAGGATAGGGGTGAGACCGTCTGAAAAGGAAATTGTTGACAAGTTTTGATATAGTACTTATGAAATTGTTTTGAAAAACAAATAATTGGTATTGCTTTATTTTCAGACGGCCTTGTATTTCCAGATTTTTCGTGCTTGCACAATGTGCAAGGCGGTTCTACAATTTCTTCATACCCACCGAATAAGAAAGAAGGCCGCCATGTCCGCACACCCGATTTACAATTTTTCCGCAGGTCCTGCCGTATTGCCGGAAGCCGTATTGCGTACCGCGCAACAGGAAATGCTCGACTACAACGGTACGGGTTTTCCCGTGATGGCGATGAGCCACCGTTCGGATATGTTTTTGAGTATTCTGCATCATGCCGAACAAGACTTGCGCCAGCTTTTGAATATTCCGTCCAACTATAAAATCCTGTTTTTACAGGGCGGTGCGACCACGCAATTTAATATGGTAGCCATGAATTTGGCGCACGGTTTTGCGACTGCCGATGCGGTGGTAACGGGCAACTGGAGCCGTATTGCCTATGAACAGATGAGCCGTTTGAGCAATGCCGAAATCCGTTTGACCGCGCATGGCGGCGAGCAATATGCCTATAAAAACCTGCCTGCTGTGGAGGATTGGGATGTCAACCCGAATTCCGCGTTTGTTCATTTTGCGATTAATGAAACCGTAAACGGCTTGCAGTATCAAAACGTTCCCAAACTTTCAGACGGCCTGCCGCCGCTGGTGTGCGATATGTCGAGCGAGATTTTGTCGCGTGAGTTTAATGTGTCCGACTACGGCTTGATTTATGCCGGCGCACAAAAAAATATCGGCCCTGCCGGTGCGACCGTGGTCATTATCCGCGAGGATTTGCTGGAGCGTTGTCCGAACGATATTCCCGATGTGTTCAACTACCGTTCGCACATCAACCGCGACGGTATGTACAACACGCCTTCCACTTATGCGATTTATATGTCGGGCTTGGTGTTCCGCTGGCTGCAAACGCAGGGCGGTGTGAAAAAAATTGAAGCGGTCAATCGAATAAAGGCGCAAACCTTGTATGAGACGATAGACGGCAGCGGCGGTTTTTACATCAACGATATCCATCCTGATGCGCGCTCCAAAATGAACGTGGTCTTCAAAACTGCAAGCGAAGACTTGGATCGCCGCTTTGTGTTGGAAGCCGAATTGCAGGGCTTGTGCCTGCTCAAGGGTTATAAAACCGTCGGCGGTATGCGTGCCAGCATTTACAATGCGATGCCGCTTG
Organism: Neisseria sp. HMSC073G10; assembly: GCF_001812605.1. Classification (NCBI taxonomy): domain Bacteria; kingdom Pseudomonadati; phylum Pseudomonadota; class Betaproteobacteria; order Neisseriales; family Neisseriaceae; genus Neisseria; species Neisseria sp. HMSC073G10. The sequence continues at coordinate 92,673 of NZ_KV809503.1, forward strand.
AAGGTGTGAACGCGTTGGCTGACTTTATGAAAGATTTCCAACGACGTTACGGTTAAGATGAAGATATAAAAAGGCCGTCTGAAACTGGGTTTCAGACGGCCTTTTTATTTGAACAAGCCTTATTCGGTCACTTCTTCAGTGATGCTGTCGCGGTAGATGGTGCTGTCGTAAGTCGGAACAGGAGGCGGCAGCAGGCTGTCGAGTGTCAGCGCTGACGGGTTCAGCGTCGGGTAGCCGCTGAAGGTTACGGAATAACCGCCGTTGCCGGTACTGCGGACTTTGGCATGCGCGCCCAACGGGAAAGTGGTTTTGTTGGTGATGTGGCCGAATGGGAAGCCGGTCAACACAGGAATCTTGGCGGTGCGCGAAATGTGGTTGACGACGGCGGAGAAGTCGTAGCTGGAGTCGTACACGTCGCGGATGGTGCCCATGCGGAAATCGCCGAAGATGATGGCGCGTTGTTTTTGCAAAACACCTGACAGATAAAGCGTATTGAGCATGCGCTCGATGCGGTAGGGTTGCTCGCTGACGTCTTCGATAAAGAGGATGCCGCCTTGAATGTCGGGCATGTAGGGCGTGCCGGCGAGGGAGGCGAGCACGCTGAGGTTGCCGCCCCACAATGTGCCTTCTACGTTGACATCAGCACGTTGGATGGTTGGGACATCAACGATGTTGACGTTGTTGGTCGTGCTGCGGATAAAGGAATCCATGGTAAAGACGCTGGGGTCTGCTTTGCCGAATTCGCTATACACCATCGGGCCTGCAAAGCTCATCATATTGCCTTTGGCCAACAGGGCGAGTTGGACGGCGCACACGTCGCTGAAACCGAAGAACAATGTGCCGCGTTCGCGCATTCTGGCGCCGAGTGAGGCAAAGTCGATTTGCGGCAGGATGCGTGCCGCGCCGTAGCCGCCGCGCAGGCCCATCAAGACTTTGGGCGTTTCGACACGACCGCTGGCAACGTCTTGGAAGTCGGCGGCACGTTGGGCGTCGCTGCCGGCAAAGCGTTGGTAACGGCGGCTGCCTGCCTGTTGGTTGGTCACGGTAAAGCCTGCATTGTAGAGGCGGGTCAGGCCGGTGGTTACGCGGTTGGGGTCTTCGGCGAAGCCTGACGGCGCAACAACGCGCAGGAGGTTGTCGCCGGAACGTGGCGGATGGGATTGCTTAGGTTGCACGGTTTTGGCTTTCGCGGTGGTAGATGTGGTTTTAGTTTGCGGCGTGGTGGTCGTGCCTGTGCCGCAGGCTTGCAACAACCCTGCGCCTGCCGCGGCAGAGCAGGTACGCAGGAAATGGCGGCGCGTGGTGGAGTTCATTGAGGTTTTCCTTTCGTTATATGTTCAGACGGCCTGAACTTGGCGTGTCGGACCTTACAGGCCGTCTGAAAGTTTAAGCAATTAAGTTTTTGATTTGTTGCGGCCAATTTTCGGGCAAGGTCATGCCGTGTTCGCGTACGGGCGCGGCCCAAATCGGCGCGGGGAAGTTGGCATCGTTTTCAAAGCGGGCGATGACGTGCCAATGCAGGTGGGGCACAACATTGCCGAGGCTGGCCAAATTGATTTTGGCCGGGTGGAAGACTTGGCGCATTGCGGCTTCAACCTGATACACCATTTCCATGATTTCGTTGCGTTCGGCAGAGGAAAGGTCGGTCATCTCGGAAACATGGTTATTCCAAATAACGCGGCAGAATGCGGGTGCGCCGGCTTCGTTGTGGACGGCGATAACGCGCAGGTTTAGCGTTTGCAGCAAAATGTCTTCGTTGTCGGCAGTGCAGATGGGGCAGGTCATGGTTTTTTCTTTCTCAGTCTGAATAGGAATCGGATGATTTCAATCAGGATTTTTAGAACGAGGTAAATGGCAGTCAGAGATATGAATGCGAAAAGCCACGGTTTAGGTATAAACCACCAAAATAAATAGGAGGGCGTGATTCAGTCGGCACATTCTTCGGCACTCTTAACGTGATCACACAAGCCAAAGCGAAAAAAATCATTGACATCATGAAAGGGCGAATAGGCGAACATAAGCGCTATGGGCGTCATACAAATCAATGCAATGATGGCAATCCAAAATAGCGGCTTGAGATGTTTTAGGACCGTTATGGCTGAAGTGTTATAAAAATTTTGCCGCCCCTTGATTGGCAAGCTCGTCAGCTTTTTCGTTTTCAGGGTGTCCGGCATGGCCTTTTACCCACGTCCAGCGGACATCGTGTTGTTGAACCAGATTGTCCAGTTCTTTCCATAAATCATCGTTTTTAACCGGTTTTTTGGCGGCGGTTTTCCAGCCGTTTTTTTTCCAACCGTGTATCCAGCTTTCCATGCCGTTTTTGACGTATTGCGAGTCGGTGCAGATAACGACTTGGCAGCGGCGTTTTAAGGATTTCAGGCCTTCGATGACGGCGGTCAGCTCCATGCGGTTGTTGGTGGTTTCCACTTCGCCGCCGAACAATTCTTTTTCGTGTGTGCCGTAGCGCATAAATACTCCCCAGCCGCCTGCGCCGGGGTTGCCTTTGCATGCGCCGTCGGTATAGAGGTAAACGGGTTTATCCATGGGCATGTCTTTGTCGAATAAGGCGGTATCATAACATAAGGCCGTCTGAAATATCGGCAAATACGGTTTGCGCGTGTAAAATACCCTGCACTTATCACTCGTATAGAAAGCAGGCAGATATGGGATTGTTCAGTGGCCTTTTGGGCAATGCTTCGCAAAAAGACGCCGATGCGGTGGAACGCGATTTGGCGAATATCCTGATTGATGGCGAACAGGTAAAAATGGCATTCAGCCTGGTGCGCGATTTGATTGTGTTTACCGAATATCGGCTGGTGTTGGTGGATAAACAGGGTTTGACCGGCAAGAAAGTGTCTTACCGTTCGATTCCGTACCGTTCCGTCTCGCGCTTTTCGGTGGAAACCTCGGGTCATTTCGATTTGGATGCCGAGCTGAAGATTTGGGTTTCTTCCGGCGAAGCGCCGACCGAAACCTTGCAATTTAAAAGCGACAAGAGCGTGATTGCCATTCAGAAAGCCTTGGCAGAAGCTGTGTTGAAACCGTCAAAATAGAAAGGAAACATGATGAGCGAACAGCAAGAATTGTTTTGTTACAAACAGATGCCGGTGTGGATGGCGGACGAGATTCCCGAAGCTTTGTTGTCCAAACACAATACCGCCGCCGGTACTTGGGGCTGCCTCAATGTCCTCCAAGGCCGTCTGAACTTCAATGAATTGGACGAAGCGGGCAATATTACGGCCACGCACGAGCTGACGCCTGAAAGTGGCGATTGGATTATCCATCCGCAAGCATGGCACTTTATCGCGCCGCAAACGCAAGACACGGAAATCCAACTGTCGTTTTACTGCGAGGCGGCAGACTATTTCAATAAGAAATACGGCATGAGCGCGACACATTCGGCCGTCCGCGCCTCTGAAGGCATTGTGCCCGTCGGCAAGGTTTTGGATATGGGCTGCGGTCAGGGCCGCAATGCGCTGTATTTGGGTTTGAAAGGTTTTGACGTTACCGCTGTCGATAATAATCCGAACGCGGTTCAAAACGTGGAAGAGCTGGCGCGTATCGAAGAGTTGAATGTCCGCGCGTTTGAATACGACCTCAACGCCGCCAATATTCAGGAAAACTTCGATTATATGGTGGCGACCGTGGTGTTTATGTTCCTGATGCCGCGTTACGTTCCTGACGTGATTGCCAATATGAAGGAACACACCAACCCCGGCGGCTACAACCTGATCGTGTCTGCGATGGATACGGAAGATTTCCCTTGCCCGATGCCGTTCCCGTTCAAGTTTGGAGAGGGTGAACTGCGCGAATACTATAAAGATTGGGAATTGGTGGAATACAAGGAAGAGCTGGGCTCGATGCACGCGAAAGACGAATTCGGCAATCCGATTCAGTTCAAATTCGTTACCATGCTGGCGAAGAAACCGGAATAAAGGTTTTGCCGTAAAAAAGGCCGTCTGAATTCAGTTTTCAGACGGCCTTTGTCGTCATCAATCCACAATCCTTTTGCCCAAAATCACCACGTCTGCCAACATGGTGTCCAAATCGCAGACTTGCGGCAGCCGCCCCCATTCTTCAAAACCGAAACGGTGAAACAGGTTCATGCTCGGATAGTTGTGGCCGAACACAAGCGCGATGACGTTGCGGATGTCTAAGGACGGCGCGCGTTCGAGCATGTGCCGCAACAGGATTTTGCCCACGCCTGCGCCGCGCATATCGTGGCGGACATAAACGCTGACTTCCGCGCTGATGTGGTAGGCGTAGCGCGGATGGTAATCGCTGAAACTGCCCCAGGCCAATACGGTGCCGTCGGCATCGTAAAGGGCGTAAATCGGGCGTTTGTCCGTGTGCGCGGCAAACCACATTTCGCGTTCGGCAACCGTGGTCGGCGACAAATCGGCCGTGGATTGGCGCGTGGCCACGGTGCTGTTGTAAATATCGACGATGGCGGGCAAGTCTTGGCGCAGGGCAGGGCGGATGGTGTATTGCATTTCGGACGGCCTTTTATTGAATCAGTTTGGAGATAGTCTTAAAAGCCGGATGTTTGGCATCGCCAAGCAGTTGGAACAAAATACTTTCGACATTGGAAATGATAATGCCCTGACGGCTCAGTTGCGCCAACCCATTGTCGCGGTTGGCCGTTGTGCGCGAGGCGGTGCATTCAAAAGGCAGGGATACGGCGTAACCTTGCGCCTTCAAATCCAAGGCCGTCTGAAGCATACAGATATGAGCTTCCGCACCTACTAAAATGACGTTTTTGATGTCGTTTTTGCGTAAGATTTCCTGAATTTCGGGCAAAAACGCCGAGAATCGGGTTTTCTCGACAACAGGCGTGCCTTCGGGCAACAGCAGCGATACGGCGGACACAGTGTTGCCCAAACCTTTCGGATATTGTTCGGTTACGGCAAAGGGTACGTCCAAAGCCGTCAAACCTTGAATCAGCAGGCGGCAGCGTTCCAACATTTCGTCCGCGCCGGAGAGGGCGGGCAACAGGCGTTCTTGAATATCGACAATCAGACAAAGCGTATTTTTGGGGTTCATGGCTTTTCCTTTCAGACGGCCTTTACAGCAAAATCGTTGAATCAGAATGCAATCATATAACAAGCCGCTGGAAAAGTATTGCAGCTTGCCCTGTTTTAAAGCCCGAAATTCTTTTAAAATACCGCCTGATTTGAATTGATAGAGACCGACAACATGAATTTATACCAAACCGTCGAACGTGAAGCCCAAGCAGCCTTTGCCGCTGCCGGTTTGTCCGACAGCCCCGTCGTATTGCAGGCGGCGAAAAATCCCGACTTCGGCGATTTCCAAATCAACGGCGTGATGGGTGCGGCGAAAAAAACCAAACAAAATCCGCGCGAGTTGGCGCAAAAAGTGGCCGAAACATTGGCCGACAACGCCGTGATTGAAAGCGCGGAAGTCGCCGGCCCGGGCTTTATCAACCTGCGCCTGCGTCCTGAATTTCTCGCTCAAAACATTCAGACAGCCTTGAACGACGCGCGTTTCGGCGTAGCGAAAACCGACAAACCGCAAACCGTCGTTATCGACTATTCTTCGCCTAATCTGGCCAAAGAAATGCATGTCGGCCACCTGCGTTCCAGCATCATCGGTGACAGCATTTCGCGCGTATTGGAATTTATGGGCAACACCGTTATCCGCCAAAACCACGTCGGCGACTGGGGTACGCAGTTCGGCATGTTGGTCGCTTATTTGGTTGAGCAGCAAAAAGACAATGCCGCGTTTGAGCTGGCGGATTTGGAGCAGTTTTACCGCGCCGCCAAAGTACGCTTTGACGAAGATCCTGCCTTTGCCGACACTGCACGCGAATACGTTGTGAAGCTGCAAGGCGGCGATGAAACCGTATTGGCATTGTGGAAACAGTTTGTCGATATTTCACTCTCGCACGCCCAAGCCGTTTACGACACGCTGGGCTTGAAACTGCGCCCTGAAGACGTGGCAGGCGAATCTAAATACAACGACGATTTGCAGCCTGTGGTAGATGATTTGGTCGAAAAAGGTTTGGCAGTCGAAGACGACGGCGCAAAAGTCGTGTTCTTGGACGAGTTCAAAAACAAAGAAGGCGAACCTGCCGCATTTATCGTACAAAAACAAGGCGGCGGCTTCCTTTATGCTTCCACCGACTTGGCGTGTTTGCGCTACCGCGTCGGCACGCTTCATGCCGAGCGCCTGCTGTACGTCGTCGACCACCGCCAAGCCCTGCACTTTGAGCAACTCTTTACCACTTCCCGCAAAGCAGGCTATCTGCCGGAAGATGTAAAAGCCGAGTTTATCGGCTTCGGTACCATGATGGGCAAAGACGGCAAACCGTTCAAAACACGCAGCGGCGACACCGTAAAACTGGTTGACCTGCTGACCGAAGCCGTTGAACGTGCCACAGCTTTGGTGAAAGAGAAAAATCCTGAATTGGGCACAGACGAAGCAGGTAAAATCGGCAAAACCGTCGGCATCGGTGCGGTCAAATACGCAGACTTGAGCAAAAACCGAACCAGCGATTATGTGTTCGACTGGGATGCCATGCTTTCGTTTGAAGGCAATACCGCCCCCTACCTGCAATACGCCTACACACGCGTACAAAGCGTGTTCCGCAAAGCAGGCGAATGGGACGCAAATGCGCCAACCGTTTTGACCGAACCTTTGGAAAAACAACTGGCCACCGAGCTGCTGAAATTTGAAGACGTACTGCAAAGCGTGGCAGATACTGCGTATCCGCACTACCTCGCTGCCTACCTCTACCAAATCGCTACCTTGTTCAGCCGCTTCTACGAAGCCTGCCCGATTTTGAAATCAGAAGGCGCAACCCGCAACAGCCGCCTGCAACTGGCGAAGCTGACCGGCGACACGCTGAAACAAGGCTTGGAATTATTGGGCATTGATGTGTTGGATGTGATGTAAGTTTTTGAATAAAAACGATGAAAGGCCGTCTGAAACTTTGCAGGTTGCAAGGTTTCAGACGGCCTTTTTTATGCTTTGAAAAATATTGTGATACCGTTGATTTTGAGCCTAAGTGGTTTTGAACTTGCTCAGGTAATGCGTTCAGACGGCCTTGTCTTTATTTCAAATTGCTTGCCAACAACCAAGCCTGTGCTTCGGCAGCGTCGCTGAAATATTTGGGATGTTGGTTGGTCAAGAGGCTGGAAAGGCGCGCGCCGAGTTTAATCCAGATGTCGTCGGTAATGACGGCAACGCGGCCGAAGTCGGTTTCATGTTGGTTGAGGAATTTGATTTGCTCGACCGCCATATCGATGGTGAAGTCTTTCAGCATGGATAAATCTAACAGGATGTCGGGCAGATGGACTTTTTGTTTCGCGGCCAACAAGGCTTCTTCCAATTGGCGGAAATCGTCCAAAGTGAATTCGTTGTACAGTGCTACGTTTAAGCCGTAAGATTGTTCGCGGATGGAAATCATGGTGTTCTCCTTGTTAAATTATTGCTTCATCAGAAATTTTTTGATTGAGGCCGGAGTAAAACTGCTGAACACGCCGCCTGCGACAATGATAACCATGCCGACAGCTTCCTGCCAAGTGATTTTATCGCCGAAAAGCAGTACGCCGGAGAGGGCGGAGAAAACGACGGTCAGGTAGGAAAGTGAGGCAACGGTAAATTTCTTGCCGACTTTGTAGGCGCGGGTCATGGCCAGTTGGGCAATCATGGCGGAGATACCGATGCCGGCCAGATAGGGCAGGGAAGAGATGGTCAGCGGATGCCAGCCTGTGATGGTGCTCCAGACTGCGCCCATAATCAGGCCGGTAAGCGACAGATAAAACACCACGCGCCAGCCCGGTTCGCCCAAAAGCGAGAGTTCGCGCACCTGCAAATACGCCCAGCCTGACATGGCGCCGCCTGCCAAACTGACCAGCGCGGCAAATTCCTGTCCGCCTTGAAAAGATGGGTTGAGCAAGAGGATAACGCCGATAAAGCCCATAACCAAAATGGCTTGGGTATAAAGCGTAATTCGTTCTTTTAAAATGAAAAATGAAAAAATGGCAAGCCAGATGGAGGACGTGTAGTTGAGCGTGACACCTGTTGCCAGCGGCAGGTGCATGACGGAATAAAACGTGCACATCATGGCAAGCGTGCCGATGACGCTGCGGTTGAGATGGATTTTCCAATGCGGTGTGGAAAATGTGTTGCCTTGCGCTTTGGCCATGATGCCTAAGAACAGGGTGGAGACCAGCATGCGCCAAAAGACCAGCTCGCCGCTGGAAAAGCCGAATTGCGTTGAGGCGGCTTTGATGGAGAGGTTCATGACGGTAAAGCCGAGCGCGGCAATAACCATCCATGCCGAGCCGAGCGGGTCTTTTCTGACGGTTTCCATTTGATGGGTATGTAAAGCGATTTTATTAATAAGAAAATATTATACAGGTCAATCAGGCCGTCTGAAAAATATCGTTGGGTTTTAGACGGCCTTTTTATCAGAAAATGAGAATTATTATTGAATAATAAAGTGGGTTTTTATAGAATGGGGGTTCTGTTTTTAAGAAAGGCTTGTCATGAAAGTATCCAACATTTCTGCCGTATTGTTGTCTGCTTTGTTTTCCGTTGCCGTTTCTGCCGCGCCTTTGGGGGAGGTTTCTTCCGAAAACGGTAAGATTTTCAGCGGCGAAAATTACATGGTCGTTAAGAAAGACATGAAGAAAGGGGAGCAGATTAAGCCGCACGATCATCCGGGTTTTAAAACGCTGATTTTTGCCGTTGGAAAAGGAAGCTTTGACGTAACGTTGAATCAGACTGAAAAACATACTGTCGGCGCAGGCTCGGTTTTGCGGTTTGGCGGCGATGCAGTGATTGAGGCAGTTGCAACCGAAGATGCTGATGTGGCAATTACTTTGATTAAGTAAACCGATAGATAATAAAAGGCCGTCTGAAAAATGATGTTTCAGACGGCCTTGTTTATTCATACAACCGTTGCCATTTAAGCGCAAATCAAATAGATGAAGCCGGAGCCGAAGATATCTGCCAAGGCGTGAATCAGGAAAAACGGCAGCAGGTTTTTGACTTTGTATTTGTAGAAGAAGTAGTACATCAAGCCGAAAACAACGCCGATAACGGTCGCCCAAAGCATACCTTGGTAAGTATGGAAGGAGATGCGCACCAAGGTCGAATAGGCCAATGCCTGCCATTTGTATTTGTCTTCCACGCAGGTTAAAAGGCCGAGGAAACAGAATTCTTCGTAAAAGCCGTTTAAAAGGCCGTAGAGGATGGCCATCGGTGCAAGGGCAGCGAATTTGTCGAAGATGGATAATGGTTTGATGTATTGGAAGATTTCAGTGGTGAAGTAATTGTAGCCGCCGCTTAACGAAGTCACCGCATCGGCGGTCAGACCCATCAGGATAAAAATCACAGGGGTCCAAAACAATACGCCTAAATTAAAGCGAATTGGCAACTGTTTGAAGTCGAAACGGCGGATAACGAGGTAAATCAGAGCAATAGCAAGCAGCGTCAATTGCAGGCTCATGTTTTCCGAATAAGCCACGCCGGTTACCGCAGTATCGCGCGCCTCTTCGGTAACAGCGGCCGTTTCTATTTGCGGCATCAGGCTGGCGATATAAAGTTGAGTAGAACGGTAGGCAAATTGACCGAACAGGATGGCGGTAACAATCAGCATGTCAAACCAGCGCAGATGGCGCAAAGGCTCTTTAGGGCGGATAGTGGCGAGCATGCTCATAATTCTCCTCTTTACTCTAATTAAATGGCAGTGCGCAATAGTTACATAAACATACAAAAATCGTCAACAATTATCGTAATAAAACATGAATTAAAAATCAGGCTGTTTCAGACGGCCTGAAGTGCTTCTAAAATGCCGTATTTTCAGAAGGGTTTATCTTCAAAAATATGGCATAATCACTTTATTGCAAACTAAGGAATCTTATCGTGAGTATTTCTCTGTCCCAATATCTGCTGTACCTGCAATATATGTTGGCAGGTATCGCCATGACTGTAGTTTTCGGTGCCGTATATCTGCGGATTACCCCCGCCGAAGAATTGCGCCTGATTAAAAACGGCAACCTTGCCTGCGCCTTATCGTTTGGCGGCGCGTTGGTCGGTTTCTGTCTGACGCTTGCCTCAAGCATTGCACACAGCGTCAGCTTCATCGATTTTATCCTGTGGGGACTTGCCGCAGCAGTGATTCAGATTTTTGTCTATTTCGCTGCAACAATGATGATTAAAGACGCTACCCCAGAACTTATCGGCAACAATGTCGCCGTCGGCGCGCTGTTTGGTGCAGTGTCCATCTCGATCGGCATTTTGAACGCTGCTTGCTTGACTTGATTTTGATGGTCGGTTGGATAGCAAAAGATGTGCTGATCCTGACTCCTGCCTGGAAAAATTATCGGTATATTTTTTTGACTGATAAGGTCTTATGTCTGATGGTATTGGCGTTATAGTGAAATTCTGAAAGCATCAAAAAATTCAGGCGGCCTGTTATATACAAGGCCGTCTGAAACATTTTAACTACTTAAGTTCATCAAATTAGAAAGAGTATTGCAATCTTACACCCGTTTCTTGAGTGCGGTTTTTGGGTTCAATTGAACCAAATTGAACGAAGCCATAGTCTTCTGTAACGGTGAAGTTTGAATCTTTAACTTTCCAGCCTCGATAGAACGGGGTCAGGGTGATTTTAGAACCGTTAGCGAATTTTTTAGATACAGGTACTTCAACCTCAATACCTTGTCCGCCACCTTGTTTCATTCGGGTTTCTACCTGGTCGGGTTCGTAAGAATATTGGCGGCCTTTCACGGCACGATTGTAGGCAATGCGGGGAGATATCTCAAAGTTTGCAGGAAGGGCGATATTTACTCCGGTATTGATTTGCGCATATGTGGTTCGGTTTTTGCGGTCATAATCATTAGGATCAATGCGACTACTTAAGTCTCTCAGAACACGGTGTCCCAAGCCGGCTCCGGCAGTAATGCTAAAGCGATCATTAATCGGGAGTGTATATTCGTATAAGGCACGGATATCGTATGCGCGGCGTGGTGCATTTTTGAGTGTGGCTGAGCCATAACTTGCTGAATCGTCGATATAATCCTCAGTTATATATTGTACGCTTCCTGTGTAATCTGTTTTACCGCGCGAATAACGGCCTTCTAATTTTGCCGCATGGCGATCGTTGAAGCGGTATTTTACGCCGGCATTAATAGACCATAAGTTGCCTTTTTGCTGCATTAAGCGACTACCATCTTTTTCGTATTCGCGATAGGTCTCGTTGTAATATTCGCTACCAACGGTAAATTCAACAGGGCGGGCAGCCTGTGTACTTACGGCAGCAGAGAGTACTAACACAGCAAAACAGAAATGAGCAGAATTTTTCATATAAATTCCTTTTACTTTATGAAAGCCAATGTGATAATTTGACAATACAGCATGATGAATTTCTAGGATTTGGTAAATATTAACAGGTGTAGTGAACGCTTGGTATGGTGTTTAATGATTTTCTACCTGTATTTGTCTTTTTTATGATATAGCGCAGGTAAAAGCAGAAAAATAGTGTAAAACAGAGTCTGCATGAATTTTAATGATATGTTAATGTTTCTGGGTCGGCTAGTGGATTTAACACTAAAAATAGATAGAGCAACCCACTCTATTCCCATGCATAAAGACATTTTGAATGTTAATATCGTATGACATTATAGTTATATAAAATAAGCGATATGACCAACCAGGCAAATTGACCTGACTGCCCATAAGTTATCCCTTCTTCTTCAAATAAGGAACTGCGATGTTCAACTTTATCAAGAAACAGTTTATCGACGTTATTCAATGGCCGAATCCCGATGACAGCCTGCTGATGTGGCGTTTTCCAATTGCCGATGAGGAGATCCAAAACGGTGCAAGCCTGACTGTGCGTGAGGCGCAGATGGCGATGTTTGTCGATGAAGGCGTGACCGCCGACGTGTTTGGTCCGGGGCGTTACACGCTCAATACGCAAACGCTGCCAGTGCTGACCAACTTGAAAAACTGGGACAAGCTTTTTGAGTCTCCGTTTAAATCGGATGTTTACTTTTTCAATACCAAACAACAGCTCGCACGTAAATGGGGTACGTCCCAACCTGTTACCGTGCGCGATGCCGAGTTTGGCGCGGTGCAACTGCGTTCGTTCGGTATGTATTCTTACCGTATCAGTGATCCGGCAAAATTCTTCAAAGAAGTCAGCGGCGTGGCGGCGCAATACAGCGGTGTAGATTTGGAAAACCAGTTGCGCAATATTGCAGTCACTCAATTGGCGGCCGCGTTTGGCAGCTCCGGTATCCCATTCTTGGATATGGCGGCGAACCAAGTTTTGCTGTCGCAAAAAATCGGCGAATTGCTTGGCGCGGAATTTGCCAAGCTGGGTTTGGTGCTGGAAAACTTCACTGTTGAAAGCATTTCCTTGCCCGCGTCTATTCAGGCTGCGTTGGATAAGAAAATTTCGATGGGCGTTATCGGCGATTTGGGACGCTACACCCAATATCAAACCGCCGAATCCATCCCACTTGCGGCACAAAATGAAGGCGGACTTGCCGGAATCGGTGCAGGTTTGGGCGTAGGTGCCGGTATTGGTCAGGCGATGGCGGGTGCCATGTCAGGCATGATGCAGCCGAATACGCAACAGGCTCAGCAAAATGTTCAGCCGGTTGCCGAAGATCCGCAGGCGAAATTGGTGAAACTCAAGTCTTTGCTGGATGGCGGTTTGATTTCGCAAGAAGATTTTGATAAAGCCAAGGCCGAAGTGTTGAAGCAGTTGATTGGTTGACAAATTGAAGGCCGTTTGAAAAATATCATTCAAAGAAGCGTTGAGCTGCTTCTGTGAAAAGGTTTCAGACGGCCTTTCGAGTCATTTGAGTGAGTTCGTTCGGCGATTTGGTTTGTTTCTAATCTGAAATCATTGATAAAACCAGTTGATATAAACATTAAGGCCGTCTGAAACACTCCAACCCATTCTGGAAAAGCAAATCCATGTCTCAAACTCCTTTCTTCAAAACCGACTGCCCAAGCTGCGGCGCACCTGTCGAAGCGCATTCTGCTTCTGCCGTGACGCTGGTGTGCGGCTATTGCAACAGCATGCTGGTGCGGCAAGATAACGGCGTTGTCGACTCCGGCCGCGATTCCGCATTGCTGGAAGATTTTAGTCCGCTGCAGATCGGAACCAGCGGCACATTTGTCGCGCAACGCTTTACCTTGGTCGGACGGCTTCAGGTGCAATACGACGATGGTGCGTGGAATGAATGGTATGCGCTGTTTGACGACGGCAGGGCAGGTTGGCTTTCTGAGGCGGGTGATTTATATGTGATGACCATGCCGGTCGAAATCGATAATCCGCCGAAATTTGAAGACACGCGAGCCGGATTCAGCGAGCTGACTTTTCAAGATAAGCACTATATTGCCTCCGATGTCCGCAAAATCAGCTTGAAACATGCGGCTGCGCAGGGTGAGTTGCCGTTTGTTTTGAAAGAAGATACAGAAAATCGGGTTTCCGACTGGCGTTGCGAAAATCTTTTCATCACGCTAGATTACAGCAGCGAAACACCCGAAGCCTTCTTCGGGCGGATGGTAAACCTAGATGATTTGAAGCTGGAAAACACGCGCCACGAAGATGAAATTAAAGAAAGCGCAGGCCGTCTGAAAGGTAGTACTACTTCAGAAAACTGTCCTAACTGCGGCTCATCCATTCATTGGGTAAACGGGCTGACTTCCCATCTGAACTGTCAAAGTTGCGGCAGCGAATTGGCAGTCGGCAAAGATAAAGCGGAGCTTATTATCGCCAACAATCTGCGTTTGTCCCAAAATACGATGTTTACTTTGCCTGTCGGCTCGACAGGCCGTCTGAAAAATAAAGAGTTTCATGTTATCGGCGCAATCCGATATTTAGAAACAGATGCGCAGGAAACATTTGATAACTTGTTCAAAGGTGCCAAACATACATTGGCACCAGAAGGGCAGTGGACAGAGTATTTGCTTTACAACCCAACTCAGGGTTTCTTATGGCTGGTTGAAGCTGATGAAGGTTGGAATATTTCTGAAACCTTGAACGATTGGCCGCGCCTCGACCGCAACCGCCAACCGCAAGGCTATGGCAAACTTTATGACTATGGCGGACGAGTCAGGATTGCCAGCGGAGCATTTTATTGGCGTGTCCGAAACGGTGATTTGAACTATTACAGCGATTACCGAGACGGACAAAGCCGTAAGATTGGCTCCGAACTAAACAGTCACGAAATGGCATGGACTAGAAGTGCCCCAATTGCTTATCGGGAAATTGCAGATGCATTTGAATTGACCAATAAAATATCATCTTACACCGTGAAAATGAGTGCAGATGATATCGATGAAAAATTACGACTTCTGATGATTGCTATTTTGGTTATCGTCAATATTCCGTCATTGTTTATGAATGGCTTCGATGCACTATTCGATATATTTCTTATCGGTTGGGGTGTCTATGCTCTTTTTATAGTCGGACGGAAGAGAGATGAAAATGGCGAACAGAGTATTTCCCGAGTGGGATATGTTATTTGCGCAATGGCTTTGATTGTTTTTGTTACGATGATGAATTATGCAGATTTGTCTGATTTGGATGATGACGGTAGCCGAGTTCATTCAGGAGGAAGCTACGGAGGCTATTCAAGCGGCTATTCCGGAGGCCATAAATGACCCACATGCCCGGTAATCATGGTCTATTGGATTTATACGGTTGCAACGAAGCTATTTTGAAAGACCAAGGCCGTCTGAAAACCGCTTTGGTAGCAGCCGCACAGGCAACAGAAGCGACTATATTAACCGAACATTTCCACACCTTCGGCGGCGCAGGCGGCGTAACCGGCGTTTTGCTGCTCGCCGAGTCCCATATCAGTATCCATACTTGGCCGGAACACCGTTTTGCTGCTATAGACGCATTTATTTGCGGCGGTATGAAATTGGAAAAAGTGAAGGAAATCTTGTGCAGGGAATTGGCGGCGGAACAGGTGGATTGGACGGTTGTAAATAGAGGCAGTGATTTGACTTTATTTTAGTTTTATCAATATTGGCAAGAGGGGCAAAAGTTCAACGCCAAGCATACGCCATTTGATATTTCAGGAGATGTTAATTTATTGCTGGTTAAGTAAGTGTTATCGGTTCTATAACATGAAGGCATTTGGAAATAATGGGTATCTTACAGAGAAAAGGGTGTATGACTTGCTTTCCTAAAAAATACTGAAAAGCAATAATTTATTATGCTAACCCGCCGTCAATTTCTCAGCTATACCGCCGCGCTTGGCGCTGCTTCTGCTTTTTCTTGGCAGACTTACAAATACCTCAACCATAAACCGCCGGTTTCTATTAACCGTGTCGGCTTACCGTTGGGGCATTTGTTGCGTGACGGGGAATTGCTCAATCAGCCGACCCGTCGTTATGAATGCAATACGTTGATACTTGGCGGCGGTGTGGCGGGTTTGGGGGCGTTGTGGTATTTGGCGAAGCATAATCACTGCGATGTATTGTTGGCAGAAGGGTTTGAACGCAATGGCAACAATGCTGCCTATACGTCTTCAGACGGCCTGAAAGCGCCGAGTGGCGCGCATTATTTGGCTTTGCCGTCGAAAGAAAGCGTGTATGTGCGCGAGATGTTGGCGGATTTCGGTATCTTGCAGTCGGACGGCAGCTTTAGGGAAACCGATTTGGTTTATGCGCCCGAATCGCGCCTTTTGTATCAGGATAAATGGGTGGAACATTTATTGCCGAGAGAAGATGCGGATTCCAAACGGTTTTTTGATTTGATAGGCCGTCTGAAACAGGCTTACGGCGATGACGGTAAGAAAATTTTTGCTATTCCGATTGCGCTGTCATCGGCAGATGAGACATGGCGCAAACTCGATAATCTGACGTTCAAACAATGGCTTGAGCAAGAAGGTTATAACTCGCCCGAGCTTTTGTGGTATCTCGATTATTGTTGCCGCGACGATTATGGACAAGGTATCGGGCAAGTGTCTGCCTTTGCCGGACTGCATTATTTTGCCGCCCGCAACAATGCAGAAACCGTCCTCACTTGGCCCGAAGGTTTGGCGCATCTTTCTGAAAACCTACGCCGTCATGCCGGTTTGCAGGAAGGCTGGCAATGGCCGTCTGAAAACAGTATCCGTTTGGAGAAACCTGCTTCGGTTAATGCTTCCTCCGTCAAAATCAAACCGCTTTCAGACGGCCGGATTGAAGTGTGGTTGCGTGATAATGTAAAAGGGGAAACCGTTGCCGTTACCGCGCAACACGTAATCTCTGCCATGCCGCTGATGGTTGCCGCACGCATTATTGAACATCCAGAACAATTTGGTCTGGATATTCCCGAATACGCGCCATGGCTGGTTTCCAATTTCGAACTGCACAGTTTCCCAAAAGAAAAAAACAACAGCGAACTTGCGTGGGACAATGTGGTTTACGGCAGCCAAGGGCTGGGCTACGTTGTTGCGACCAACCAGCTTATTCGGGTTGCCCGTCCTGAACGCACGATTTTTACCGCCTACGCCGCGCTCAATCACGATACGCCACAAGCCGTCCGCCGCCAGCTACTCGAGGCAAGTGATGAGGAGCTGCTCCAGCTTGCCGCCCAAGATCTGCTTACCGCTTACGGCGAAGGCTTTTGGCGGCACGTTTCCCATGTTGACATTACCGTTCGCGGGCATGGCATGAGTGTACCGAAACCCGGCTATTTAAGCGATGAGGCTTTATTAAAAATCAGAAACCGAAATGGCGGATTGTTGTTCGCACACAGTGATTTAAGCAGCTATTCGGTATTTGAAGAGGCTTTGTATTGGGGTGTGGAAGCGGCACGGAAAGTGTTGGGAAAAGGATAATTAGAATGAGGCGGATACTGGACTAAATATCTGTTTGTATTTAAATTTCAATTCTAAAAGGAAATATATGAAATATTTGAGCTTTTCTCTGATTGTTGCCTTAGGATTAGGGAGCGCGGCATTTGCCTCTGCTGAAAAAATGCCGCCTCTGAACGAAACAGGCTGCATTGACCAACCCTTACAGGTTAAACGTGGCCAAGTGTATGGTTTTAATAGTTCGGCAGATGCCGGTTTAGTGCTTTCATTCGCGCCTGTTAGTTCCGGTGTCGTTGTGAAAGACCCGAAAGGCAAACGGATTGCTTTGGAAGTAGGGGCTGATGGTGATACGCCTGAAAACCGCTTCAGCTTTGCCGAAATTGATCAGAAAGGACGTTACACTATCCGCTTCCCGAGGGCAGGTAAGATTGAATCTTTGTGTGTTAATGCGGCCAGTTAGGATAAATATTAAGCTGAATAATGCTTGATTCAGTATGCTTGCAGTAAAGAAAAGGCCGTCTGAAATTATATTCAGACGGCCTTTTCTCTTTTAACTTAATAACCTGATTAGGCTTTTGGTTTCAAAGCGGCAGCTTCGCGAGCCAGACGGGTGATGGTATCCCAGTCTTTGTTTTTGATGGCTTCTTTCGGAGTCAGCCATGAGCCGCCGACGCACAAGACATTAGGCAGTGCCAAGTACTCGGGTGCAGTTGCCAGGCTGATGCCGCCGGTTGGGCAGAAGCGTACGTCGGCATAAGGGCCGTAGAGTGCCTTGAGCATAGCTTTGCCACCAACGACTTCGGCGGGGAAGAGTTTGAGTGTGTCGATGCCGTGTTCCAAAGCCAGTTGGACTTCGCCCGGAGTGGCAACGCCGGGAATCAGGGGGATGCCGCTGTTGTGGCTGGCTTTGGCGAGGGATTCGTGCAAACCCGGGCTGATGGCGAAAACTGCGCCTGCATCTTCGACAGCTTTGAGCTGTTCTGGATTGGTTACCGTACCTGCGCCGACGATGGCGTTGGGCACTTCTTTGGCAATCAGGCGGATGGCGTCGAGGCCGACAGGGGTGCGCAGGGTAATTTCGAGGGTGGGAATGCCGCCTTCGACAAGGGCATGGGATAAATCGACGGCAGTACTCAAGTCGTCAATCGCCATTACCGGAACAACTGCGCCGGCAGTCAGAATTTCACGAGGGGTCAGTTTGGACATTTTAGGTCTCCGTTGGGGACTGTATCGTAATAGGTTCGTTAACATGGTTTCAGACGGCCTGATTGTTTTAAAAGGCCGTCTGAAAAGGGTTTAGGCAAATTCGCCGCCGAAGCTCATGGCGCCGGTTTCTGCGCTGCTGGTCATGCTGCGGAAGTTGGCGAAGAGTTCGCGGCCGCAACCTTGTTGGTTCGCGCTCAAGTCGATACGTTCGACTTCGCGGGCGTTCCATTCGGCTTCGTTGATCAGGACGTTGAGTTCGCCGCTAACGGAGTCGAAGCGGATCAGGTCGCCGGTACGGATTTTGGCGATGTTGCCGCCCATCAAGGCTTCGGGCGTCATGTGGATGGAGGCCGGAACTTTGCCGGATGCGCCGGACATACGGCCGTCGGTCAGCAACGCCACTTTGAAGCCGCGGTCTTGCAGGATGCCCAAAGGCGGGGTCAGTTTGTGCAATTCGGGCATACCGTTGGCGCGCGGGCCTTGGTAGCGGACGACGCAGACGAAATCGCGTTCCAACTCGCCGCGTTCAAATGCGGCCAACACTTCGCGTTGGTCGTTGAATACGATGGCAGGTGCTTCGATAATGCGGCAGCCTTCGCGCACGGCGGATACTTTAATCACGCCGCGACCGATGTTGCCTTTCATCAGGCGCAAACCGCCGTCCGGGGAGAACGGATTGTCGGCTTTGCGCAGGATGTCGTCGTTGCCGCTGGTTTCAGGGGCTTCGCGCCATTCGAGTTTGCCGTCGATGAGGAAAGGCTCTTTAGTGTAGTGGCGCATACCGTGTCCGACGACGGTATCGACATCGTCGTGCAATAAGCCTGCATCCAGCAATTCGCGGATAACGAAAGGCAGGCCGCCGGCAGCGGTAAAGTGGTTTACATCGGCTTTGCCGTTTGGATACACACGGATCAGCAATGGGATGATGGAAGAAATTTCGTCGAAGTCGTCCCAGTTCAAAATCACACCTGCGGCACGCGCCATAGCAACGAGGTGCATGGTGTGGTTGGTCGAGCCGCCGGTTGCCATCAAACCGATCAGGGCGTTGATGAAGGATTTTTCGGTCAACATTTCGCCCAATGGTTTGATGGTGCCGTTTTTAATGCCGCGTGCGAGGTGTCCGGCAGCGTAGCGGGTCAGGGCTTCGCGCAGGTCGGTATATGGGTGGACAAAGGCGGCGGCAGGAAGGTGCACGCCCATCATTTCCATCATCATTTGGTTGGAGTTGGCGGTACCGTAGAAGGTACAAGTACCCGGGCTGTGGTAAGAGCCCATTTCGCTTTCAAGCAAGGCGTCGCGGCCGACTTTACCTTCGGCGAAAAGCTGGCGGGTGCGGGCTTTTTCTTTATTACCGATACCGCTGGACATCGGGCCTGCCGGAACGAAGATGCCCGGAATATGGCCGAAAGACAAAGCGCCGATCATTAAGCCCGGAACGATTTTGTCGCACACACCCATAAACAGACTGCCGTCAAACATCTGATGAGACAGACCGACAGCGGTACTCATGGCAATCACATCACGGGAGAACAGCGACAATTCCATACCGGCATAGCCTTGGGTAATACCGTCGCACATGGCGGGCGTACCGCCGGCGACTTGGGCGGTCGCGCCGTTTTTCTGTGCTTCGTCTTTGATTTGGTCAGGGAAGTCTTTAAACGGTTGGTGTGCGGAAACCATGTCGTTGTAGGCAGTGATGATACCTAAGTTGGGGACGGTTTCCTGAAGCATTTCGATTTTGATGCTTTTAGGCATGGAGGCATAGCCGTGTGCCAAGTTGCTGCAGCCGAGTTGGTTGCGCTCTAAGCGTCCCATCTGTTTGGCACTACGGATTTTCGCCAGATATTTTTCACGCGTCGGGCGGCTGCGCTCGATGATGCGCTCGGTAATTTCGGCGAGTTTCGGGTGAATAGGAGTGGGGTTCATGTGCGGTCTCCTGGCTAAACGATATGATAGGGATTTTGTTTGCGCGTTTCTGATTTTTGTATTGGGTGTTTTCTTCAGACGGCCTTGAGCTGTGGGAATGAATAATATGGGCCGTCTGAATATTTGAAGATTTTCTCTTCGAAGCGTCCGCATATTATAGTACAAAATCTGTAATTTTGTTACAAAATAATTTACTAAGTGGAAGAAATTTGATTTAAATCGAGGTATGGTCAATTCGTAAAATGGCAGGCTGCAAAAGTCATCAAACTTTTATGTTAAATCAAACAATTTGTAAAAATGAGAATAGACAAAATGTGTAGCCATGTGTAGTATTACTACTCATTAGCCCGCTTGTTTGAAATTTTGGTGCAGGCGATTGGTTTTTTACTGCTTATTGCTTAAAGGCTTTTGATTCTAATCGATTTTTATAGATGACGACAGTCCAAAAGTTTTGAAGCAAGCTTCCTCAACGAGAGATGAAACAATGAGTACACAGACAAATTTTGATTTGGTGTTGTTTGGCGCGACCGGCGATTTGGCAATGCGTAAACTTTTGCCTTGCCTGTATCAGGCGCATGTAGCCGGTTTGCTTCATCCCGAGGGTCGTATTTTGGGCGTAAGCCGCAGCGAATTGGATACCGCCGGCTTTTTGGCCAAAGTGGAAACGAATTCTAAAATCCATGTCAAACAAAACTTCTCTGATGAAGCGTGGGCATCGTTTATCCAACGTCTCGAGTATTTAAAAGTCGATGTGACAAAGAAAGACGACTTCATTGCTTTGGGCGACTTGGTAAAAGCGCGCAAGAATACTGAGAATGTCGTGATCTACCTCTCAACTGCGCCGAAATTCTTTGCGCAAGCCTGTGAAAACCTTGCCGAAATCGGTTTGAATGCCGATAACGTGCGCGTGGTTTTAGAAAAACCGCTGGGTACAGACCTGGCCTCTTCACAGCAAATCAATACAGATGTGGCCCGTTATTTCAAAGAAGAACAAATCTACCGCATCGACCATTATTTAGGTAAAGAAAGCCTGCAAAACCTGCTGGCCTTGCGTTTTGCCAATGTGATGTTCGAGCCTTTGTGGAACAACAAATATATTGAAAGTGTACAGCTGACCATCGCCGAGCAGTTGGGCGTGGAAGAACGCGGCGAGTTTTACGACATTACCGGCGCATTGCGCGACATGGTGCAAAACCACTTGATGCAAATGCTTTGTATGACTGCGATGGAAGCACCGGCGAGCTTGGATGCCGATGCCGTACGCGACGAGAAAGTGAAAGTCATCAAATCGCTGAAACCGCTGACCATCGAATCCGTCAACGAAAATGTTATTCGCGGCCAATATGTTGCAGCAAACGGCATGAACGGCTATCTGGAAGAAGTCGATGTGCCGAAAGACAGTTTCACTGAAACCTATGTCGCCATCAAAGCCGAAATCGAAAACGAGCGTTGGAAAGGCATACCTTTCTACCTGCGTACCGGCAAACGCATGGCAGACAAAGTGGCGGAAATCGTGTTGAACTTCCGTCCGCTGCAAAACCATATTTTTGACAACAGCCAACCTGCGCCGAATCGTTTGGTTATTGAACTACAACCGACCGAATCCGTCCGTCTTTACACACAAGTGAAAACCCCGGGTGCTGGCAACAAAGTCGAAGTGACACCGATTGGTGTGGACTTGGGCACAGCCGTAGAGGGTCGCCGTGCCGAGGCTTATGAGCGCCTGCTGCTGGATGTGATTAACGGCAAACTCGCTTTGTTCAACCGTCGTGACGAACTCGAAGCAGCTTGGGAATATGTGATGCCGATTTTGGAAAACTGGGCGAACAATACAACGCCTCCACATGCTTACGAAGCCCATTCTTGGGGTCCTGAAGCTGCGCGCGCGCTGTTGGCCCGTGACGGCAACAAGTGGCACGAAGAGCAATAATATTTCTTTCAGACGGCCTTGTTTTCCAACAAAAGGCCGTCTGAAACCATGAAAGGACGAAACATGTTTGTTTGGCACGAACAAGAAAACGCTGCAACTGCCGCGCAAGCTCTCGCCGATGCTGTTGCCGCCGCATTGCAAGCCACGTTGAATGAGAAAGGCCATGCGGTTTTGGCCGTTTCCGGCGGTCGTTCGCCGATTGCGTTTTTCGAGGCTTTGTCGCAAAAAGATTTAAATTGGCAAAATGTCGGCATTACTTTGGTGGACGAGCGTATTGTTCCGACCACGTATGCCGACAGCAATACAGGCTTGGTACGCGAATATCTGCTCAAAAATAACGCGACCGTTGCCACATGGATTCCTGTTGTTGAAGACGGAAAGTCTGAAACTGAATTACAACCTGAAGTTGTCGTTGCTTATGCATTGAAACATTACAAGCAACCTGACGTGCTGGTGTTGGGCATGGGTTCAGACGGGCATACGGCGTCGTTGTTCCCTCAAGCGCCTCAATTACAGGCTGCGATCAATGAAGCCAATGACCCGACATTGATTCATACTACGCCGGTTACCGCGCCACATGAGCGTGTGAGCATGACTTTGGGTGCGATTGCCAAAACGCCGAATGTGTTTTTGGCTATTCAAGGCGCAGAGAAAAAAGCAGTATTTGATAAAGCTGCCACAAGGGCCGATACCGAATATCCGACCAGCTTGATTCTCAATCATCAAGGAATTAACTGCCATGTCTACTATGCACACTGAAGCTTATCCCCGCCTGGTCGCCGATATCGGCGGTACGAATGCCCGTTTTGCGCTTGAAACTGCACCACAAGTGATTGAGAAGGCTGAAGTTTTACCTTGTAAAGATTACGATACCGTCGTTGATGCCGTCAAAACTTATTTGGAACGCGCAGGCAGCCCGAAAGTTTTGCACGCCGCCTTTGCGATTGCCAATCCGATTTTGGGCGACTGGGTGCAGATGACCAACCACCACTGGGCGTTTTCCATCGAGACCACCCGTCAGGCTTTGGGTTTTGAAACGTTGATTCTGTTGAACGATTTTACCGCCCAAGCTTTGGCAGTGACCAAAACTGAAAAGAATGACTTGGTACAAATCGGCGGTCAAAAGCCCATCGAATTTGCACCTAAAGCCGTTATCGGCCCGGGTACCGGTTTGGGTGTCAGCGGTTTGGTGCACAGCGCTGCCGGCTGGGTGGCATTGGCAGGCGAGGGCGGCCATACCAGCTTCCCGCCGTTTGACGATATGGAAGTGTTGATTTGGCAATACGCTAAAAACAAATACGGCCATGTTTCTGCCGAGCGTTTCTTGAGCGGCGCAGGTTTGAGCCTGATTTACGAAGCATTGGCCAAACGCGACAACATCAAACAATGCCGTCTGAAACCTTCGGAAATCACCGATAAGGCATTGAGCGGAACATCGCCGATTTGCCGTCAGACTTTGGATATTTTCTGCGCCATGCTGGGTACGGTTGCTTCCAATTTGGCTTTGTCATTGGGTGCGCGCGGCGGCGTGTATTTGTGCGGCGGCATTATCCCGCGCGTGTTGGATTACTTTAAAACGTCCCCGTTCCGCAGCCGCTTTGAAAATAAAGGCCGCTTTGAGGCTTATCTTGCCGCTATTCCCGTGTATGTCGTATTGAGCGAGTTTCCGGGCATCGTCGGCGCGGCGGTCGCATTAGACAATCATTTAAATAACGTTTAAACACACAAACGGCGGTGCAGGGCAGGGGGTGGAAAAAACCCTTGTCCTGAACGTCAAAAAATCAAAGGGTAGAGTATATGTTAAGCAAAATCAGCGAATCATTGTCCAATCTCTCCGGCGCAGAACGCAAAGTTGCCGAATCTGCGCTGGCCGAGCCGAAATGGTTCGTTCATGCCGCTGTGGCGGAAATCGCCGAGCGTGCATCCGTCAGTCAGCCGACTGTAATCCGTTTCTGCCGCAGCTTGGGTTACAAAGGCTTGCCTGAGTTCAAACTCGCTTTGTCTGCCAGTATCGGTCATGAAGGTATGCCTTACGTTCATGAAGAATTGAACGCCGATGACAACATGGGCAGCGTGGTCGAAAAAGTATTGGGCAATGCCGCAGCCTCCCTCTTGGGCGAGCGCCGCTTCCTGAAAGAATCCGAGCTGGAAAACGCGATTGCCATTTTGATGCACGCGCGACGCGTTGAGTTTTATGGTGTCGGCAACTCCGGCATCGTTGCCCAAGATGCGCAACACAAATTCTTCCGCTTCGGTATGTCCACCGTTGCCTATGTCGATACGCATACCCAGCTGATGGCGGCTTCCGTATTGACCGAACAGGATGTGTTGGTGGCGATTTCCAATACCGGCTCATCTATCGAATTGTTGGACGCGGCCAGTATCGCCAAAGAAAACGGCGCAGCCGTTATCGCGCTGACCCGCAATGATTCGCCGTTGGCTCAAATGGCCGACTGCGTATTGAGCATTGCCACTCAGGAAAATGCCGAGCTTTATACGCCTATGGTGTCCCGCCTTCTGCAGCTGGCTGTTATCGACATTCTTGCTATCGGCTTGGCCTTGCGTTTGGGCGACACTGCCAGCACGCAACTACAAAAAAGTAAAAAAAGCATACATAACAAACACATCGAATACGATAAAGATTGATTCTTCACTGACATTTTCAGACGGCTCCAACCCATATCAAGGCCGTCTGAAATCTCAAAAAACGGAAACCACCCCGTTCCCGTTTCAGACGACCTCACGGCCGTTTTCTCAACAAAACTGTCCACTATCCAGGAGAGCATCCGATGAAACACCTTCACGATTTACCAGCTTGGTCAAAATTATGGATACATTTTGACGAAACCAAAGAACAACACATGCGCGAAATGTTCGAGCAAGATCCCGAACGTGCCGAGCGCTACTGGCTGCAGATTGGCGGCCTGACTTTGGATTATTCTAAAAACCGTATCAATGACGAAACCATGTCGCTTTTGTTCGAGTTGGCGCGTGAAGCAGGCGTGCCAGAGCGGATGCAGCAAATGTTCCACGGCGAAAAAATCAATACGACAGAAAACCGCGCCGTACTCCACGTTGCCCTGCGCAACCGCACCAACGCCCCTATCGTCGTGGATGGCGAAGATGTGATGCCTAAGGTCAACCATGTCCTGCAACGCATAGGCGAGTTCGCGCATGAAGTTCGCAGCGGCAGCTGGTTGGGCTATACCAATCAAGTCATTACCGACGTCGTCAACATCGGTATCGGCGGCTCTGACCTCGGCCCTCTGATGATGTGTACCGCGCTCAAGCCTTTCGGTCATCCGCGTTTGAACATGCACTTCGTCTCCAATGTGGACGGCTCCCAACTGCGCGATGTATTGTCCAAAGTCCACCCTGAAACCACCCTCTTCATCATCGCCTCCAAAACCTTCACCACCCAAGAAACCCTCACCAACGCCCTGACCGCGCGTAAATGGTTCTTGGATCATGCAGGCGATGAAAGCGCCGTGGCCAAACACTTTGTTGCCGTATCGACCAACCAAAAAGCCGTAGCCGAATTCGGTATCGATACCGCCAATATGTTTGAATTTTGGGACTGGGTCGGCGGACGATACAGCCTCTGGTCAGCCATCGGCCTGCCGATTATGCTGTATCTCGGCGAAGAAAACTTCATCGAAATGCTCAACGGCGCACACCTGATGGACCAACACTTCATCAATACGCCGCTAGAGCGCAACATGCCCGTCATCCTCGCCCTCATCGGCATCTGGTACATCAATTACTACGGCGGCGGCAGCCACGTTATCGCACCTTACGACCAACATCTCCACCGCCTGCCTAAATTCATTCAGCAGCTCGATATGGAGAGCAACGGCAAACAAGTTACCCTTGACGGTAAACCGGTCGGTTACGAAACTTCCCCGATTATTTGGGGCGAAACCGGTATCAACGGCCAGCACGCCTTCTTCCAACTGCTGCACCAAGGTACGCACATCACACCGATTGACCTCATCGCCTCTCTTGAAAAACGCAGCAATTTGCAAGGGCATCACGAAATCCTGTTGGCCAACGTCTTTGCCCAAGCCGAAGCCTTTATGCGCGGCAAAACGCCTGACGAAGTCCGCGCCGAGCTTCAAGCCCAAGGCATGGAAGCAGAGCGTATCGAAGAGCTGGTTCCGCACAAAACCTTCTCCGGCAACCGTCCGACCAACCTCATCCTCATGGACAAAATCAACCCGCGCAATATGGGTAGCCTGATTGCCATGTACGAACACAAAACCTTCGTTCAAGGCATTATTTGGGGCATCAACAGCTTTGACCAATGGGGCGTAGAACTCGGCAAACAACTGGCTAAAACCATTCTTGCCGAATTGACCGGCGAGACCGAAGTGCAAAAACACGACAGCTCCACTACACGCCTGATTAATCTTTATTTGAACGCCAACAAATAAAGCATTTATTTAAAGCAAAGGCCGTCTGAAAGTTTCAGACGGCCTTTTGTGTTATTCCGGATCATCCGTAAACGCATTTTCCCGAAATATCGGTACAAACGTGAAAAGATACAGTACGAACACGGCGATGGTCAGAATCGCAGGAACGGTGATGAAGAAAATAGGGTTCACGTTCATTAAGAAAGCGCGCGAGACGGCAGCTATAAAGAGAAGGGGGACGGCAATGCGGCAGAGCTTGGGGTAGTCGAGTTTGGTAAAGCCGCTGTGCCACAGTCCGGCGGTCAGCCACACCATCATCACGCCGCCCATCATGCCGCCGAGGGTAATCAGGTGTAATGGAGCGGAGGAGGGCAGATTTTGCAGTTTCGCCGCGCCTGTCCACAGATAGCCTGCGGCGGCAAAGAGTTGGAGCAGGTAATAAGTGCGGACGTAGTGTTTGCGCAGGAGTTCGTGATGGTGAAGCTCACGCAGCTTGGCGAGCAGGATAAAGCCGACGGCAAGCGCAGTAAAACCGGCGGTTTGCGCGGGCAGCCAAAGTTCGGCGGCGGCGTGCAAGAGCAGGAAAGTAATGGCGATGTTTTTATAAACGATATTTGGAATAAAAACAGGGTCTTTCAGACGGCATTCTTTAAGGGCTTCCGCGCCCAAAAGAATACTGACGCGGACGGATACAAACATGACCGCCGCCATGTTCAGATGTACTTGCGCGCGCAGTAAGTTCAAATCGCCATTTGTGGCATAGGCCGTCTGAAAAGCAGTAAATGCGGCGAGCAGCATTAGCAGGGCAAAGTTGTCAGTGTTGCGGTCGAGCCAAATCAGCCAGGCGCAAAACAGCAGCAATACCAGCCAATAGGCGGCAACGAAAAACGAGGCAGTTTGCGGCGAAAAGGGCAGTATGGCGGATGCGGCGAGCAGTAATGCCGCCATCAAAGTAGCGACATGTTTCAGACGGCCTTGATAGCCTGTCCATTCAAGCATGGCGGCAGTCAGAAAACCGCCGTATGCCGCAGGCAGCATGAGTTCTAAGAAGATTTGGCGGTGCAAAATGACGGCACCGGGGCTGATGAAAAACACCAACGCGCCGAGTATGGCAAGCACCGCCGCACCGACGAAAAACGGCCGCATGGGGTGGGTGAAAAACTTATTCATGGTTTGGCTTGATTCTGCATGAAGATGCTTTCGGATATGGATTTATTGGGTGAACAGAGTTGTATCTTGTATTGAAGAAGCAAACCTTCGGCTTGCTTGCCCTCTCCTTAGCCCTCTCCCCGTGGGAGAGGGTTAGGGAGAGGGCAACGAACCGCAAGGTTTGTCAGATACTCAAATGCCCGTATCATTCATATTATTGATATTATTGTTTGAATTGTATTATTTTCAATAATAATAAATAATCCTAAACCAATATAAATAACAGCCATTATCCAACGACTAAACTTCTCTACAATTTCACCAACACCTGAAATATTAGCCAATCTTTGTGCTGTATATACTAAAACAAAAATTAATATTAAAAATACAAGAAGAGTAACTAATAAGTCGACAAGATCTAAAGTCACAAAGTAAGGAACAAAAAGTCCAATATTATCTGCACCACAACTAGCAACTGTAACCAAAGCAACAATACCGACTAATTTTGACAACCCTTTTTCATCCAATTCTTTTTTAGCTCTTTTTTCGCCCTCACAATCGTCGTAAATAGCAACTTTAATACCTAAGTAAATCGGTATTAAACCTAATAAACCCAACACCCATTTTTCCGGAACATAATGCAAAACAAAAGCTAGAAATAAACTAACTAATATTAAAATTACAGAACCTAAATATTGTCCGATATAAATATCTCGATATTCTTTTCTAGTATTTGCTCTAGCAAAAAATATTAATAGTATTACCAACAAATCTACTGCTGTAGCAATATATAAAACAGCAGCAGTAATCACAGTCGAAAACATAAAGCACCTCATAATGAATCCCCTGCCCCCTTGGCACCACGGCTTTTTCAAAAACCGAATCGCGTTCGGATAACAGATTCGTATCTTTCGCTAAAGAGGCAAGCCTGCGGCTTGCTTACCCTCTCCCTAGCCATCTCCCACGGGGAGAGGGAATTGGGCTGTCGAGCCTGAACATTTTCAGGTTTACCTGACATCTGATTCCCAATTCTACGGCTCTCTGATTTTGAGAAACCTGATCCCCTTTCCCCGTGGGAGAGGGTTAGTGAGAGGGCAACGAACCGCAAGGTTTGTCAGAAATTTAAATTCCTATCACTCATAATAATGAATCCCCTGAAACTCTCTTGCCACCACGGCTTCTTCAAAAGCCGAATCGCGTTCGGACAGCGGCGTAGGCAGGGTAATCACGTTTTGCACGTTCATGCCCTTAGTGGAAAGCAGCATGATTTCATGGCTCAGGCGTGCGGCTTCGAAGCGGTCGTGCGTTACCAGCATACACGCCATGCCCTGCCGCTCGATTTTTTCCACCAGCATGGCGACCAAAATATCGCGCAAATCGCGGTCCAAACCGACGAACGGCTCGTCCAGCAAGGCAAGGTCGCAGCCGCACAGCAGCAGGCGCAAAAATGCTACCCGTTTCGCCATGCCGCCGGACAATTCGGTCGGATATTTGTTCAAATCGCCCGCAGTCAGCCCGACTTTCGCCGCCAGCGCGATGATTTCGCCTTCATCGGGTTTGTCCATAAAAATAGCGATATTCTGCATCGCGGTCAAGTTTCCCGGCAGGCGGTTTTCCTGAAACAGAAAACCCGTTTTGCGGAAAGCATTGCGTATCGTGCCCGATTTCGGCGTTTCCAAGCCCGCAATCAACCGCAAAACCGTCGTCTTGCCACAGCCGCTCGGCCCGAACAAGGCTTTCACTTCGCCATGTTGCAGGTTCAAACTGAAATCGCGCACAATGGGGTCGCGGAGAATTTCAAAACGCACGTTTTCAAGACAGAGCATCATCTTCTCCACGGCATAAACAAAATTTCCAAAGGCTTGGTAATCAGGTATTCAAACAGCGACACAAACACGATAACCAGCACCACATAAGCCATCACCGTCGAAGTCTCCAGCATCGCCCTCGCGTCCGCAATCCGCGCACCCACGCCTTCGCTCGCGCCCAAGAGTTCCGCCATAATCACCACCTTCACCCCCATCGCCACCGCCACGCCGATGCTGGAAATCACATAGCCCGTCAGATGCGGGATATACAGATAACGGATTTTTTTCAGACGGCCTAACTTATAAGCGTCAAACAATTCCTCATGCTGCCTGTTCACGCTCGCCATCCCGACCGCCGCACTCGCAAACGTCAGCGGCGCAACCAACACAATGATGGTAAACAACACGCTAGGATTGCCGAAACCGAACCAAAACAGAGCCATCACCACCCAAATAATCGGCGGCATTGCCAACAAAATCGTAATCACAGGCTTAAGCAACGCCATCGCCGTCTTAAAACTGCCCGCCACCAGCCCCGCCGCCAATCCCGCCGCCAGTGCGACCGAAATGCCCACCACCGACCGCCACAGCGAAATCCCGATTTCGTTTTCCTGAAAATGTTTCAATAAATCCAATGACTTTTGAAACACCTCCACTGGCGCAGGCAGCATAAATTCGCCGAACACGGCGCCTCCCCACGCCCACAACGCCACCACCACCATCGCCACGCCTAGACCGGCAAAGCCGCTCCAAAG
This sequence comes from Neisseria sp. HMSC073G10, assembly GCF_001812605.1. Classification (NCBI taxonomy): domain Bacteria; kingdom Pseudomonadati; phylum Pseudomonadota; class Betaproteobacteria; order Neisseriales; family Neisseriaceae; genus Neisseria; species Neisseria sp. HMSC073G10. Next base: position 122,661 of record NZ_KV809503.1, read on the forward strand.
GTAGTCGATGATGTAAAACAGCGCAGGCTGCGGTTTGCGGATTTTATCGGTTTTAATCATGGTTTGGGTGTTGGCTGGTGGGGATGGTTTGGGGACGGTAGGTCGTCTGAAAAATGGTAATTGGCTTAGATGGAACGCCGCAATCCAACGAAACGGCTTGGTTTCTCAAAATAGTGTTTTTCAGACAACCTTGGATTGGGATTTTGGTGTTTTGTCGGGTTACGTCTAGACTATAATCCAATCTTTTTTTATATATTTAAGAAATAATCTTTATTACTAAAAGGGAAAAATTTCTCCCATATCAACAACGAAGAAATCATCAATTGTTATATCATCAATATACATATTTTCTAACCCATCTAAAATGTTTCCACGTAAATAAACCAAAACATCTGGTTTATATGATGTTTCTATTATTTTTGTTGATCTGCCCAGTGATACATATTCCTTATCAATTGGATCCCAAGTTGAGAAATTAAAAGTTGCTTCGATATTACAAGAAACTTCACATGTGATACTAATAGTAATTGCCTCTGAATTGATATCAACAATATAGACTTTTAATTTCTTTCCATTATCTTCCTTAAGAACCTCAACATCTATTAAGTTTGCTTTTTGATCATCAATATTGTAGTTATATGCTGATTGAGCATTAATCACACAAATATTTATATCTTCTTCAATAGCCAAAGATATTCTTTTAAAAATTTCACTATTTTTATTTTTTAAAAAATCCGATTGTATTTCACAAATGATAGAATCTAAGGCCTGATTCTGTTTATTTAAAATCTCCATTGCTTGTGCTAAATTATCAGTAACCTTAATATTAGATTTATTTTGTAAAAATTTCTTCCAATCGTTATCGGCACTAACAGCTAATAAATTTTTATCATTTTCTTGCGCCCATGTATGCAATGATAATAGAGCAATAGCATCTGGAAACTCATTCTTTTTATTACCTGATTCTTTAAAAGGAGCAAGATTTTGAAAGTACATATCAATTAAAGATTTCATCTCGCAATATTCCTCTCCCTTAACGAGCTCAATTCCACATTTTCTTATAAATTCTTCTAATATTAATTTGGATATAGACTCAGCCTCATAATTCAATTTAATTAATGACTTGATTTTCTCCATATCATCTATGCAACAATTTAGATAATCAGACGCATCATTTAAAGCTGATTCAATTTTACTTTTTGTCTCTTTTTCCTTCCTATCAAGATGAGATTTGAGCTCGAGATAGACAATATCACTTAAAATTAATTTTATTGGATTATCTTTAAATTGATGTAATTGTGCTAACAGTCCTTTATTTAACTTCAATCCATTTTTTTCAAAAATTGAAGTATCGATTGTTAATGCGGAATAATGTTTATTAGTTTCATCCATGTTTATTACCTTTTTATTTACCAAAGCATACGTAGTTTGGGTTATGCCCCAATATTTCAGATAATTCAACAGTTTTGTTGGGTTTAACAACCCAACCTACGGTTGCTGCAATTTTAAAACATTCCTGCAATATCAAAGACTAGATTTCCGCCTGCGCGGGAATGACGGCTCTTTGTGTACTGTTCGAACTATTATCTGATAGGCCGTCTGAAAATGATAAGTCAGATTTCATGGCTACTCCACTATTTTCAGACGGCCTCTATCCTCTTTTAAGCCAAGAAGAACCCGTTATCCGGCAGCTTGCCGCCCAAGAGTTTCGGGTTGAACTGCATCAGGATTTCGTAAAACTTCAAAATCTCGTTCTTCACTTCGCTGCCTTTGGTTACCGTCAGCCGCGCGCCGTCCAAGCCCATGACTAGGGCGGGTTCGGGGGCAGGTAGGTAGTTTTTGCCGATTTTCGCTGCGCTTTGGCGGTTGGCCAGTATCCAATTGAGTGCGTTTTTCAAATCCTGATGGAAGAGGTCGAACTGCGCTTTGTGTGCGTGGAAATATTCTTCGTTGGCGATGATGCCTGCCATCGGAATCAGCGGTTTGGTGTCAAACGCCTGTCCCCATGCTTTCACCAAATCAAAGCCGCGCACGACGTTTACGCCCATGGTTTTGCCTTTAAGTAGGCTGGCGGTTGCCATCGGTTCGGGCAGGATGGCGGCGTGGTAGTCCTTGCTCAAAAACAGTCCGACTGCTTCGGGCGGCGTGGCGGTGTAAGTGATGCCGACTTTATGCGCGTCGATTTTCAGTTTTTTCAGCAAGGCTTGCAGCACGATGTCGGGCATATCGTTTTTAAACGGCACGAGGATTTTTTTGCCGACCAAATCCTGCGGTGAGGCAATCGCGCTGCCTTTGCACATCAGCTGTGTGATGCCGTTGGTCAAAATATTGACCATGCCGACTTTCTGCCCTTGGTTGCGCAGGTTTACGCCAACATTGCTCGGACTCATCATCACTTTAAATTGTCCGCTTGCTACGCCTGCGCGCAGTTGGTCGGGTGAGCGCCAAATTTTTAGCGATACATCCGCCTGCTTCGCCAGCTTGCCTTGCAACGCCGCTACAGCAATGGTAACGCTGGGCATTGCCGGCGCGCCGTACACGGTAAATTGCTCTTTACCGGCAGCAAGCAGAGAAGGCGAAACGCCTGCGGCTGCCAGCGCGGCGGTCATTTTTAAGAAATCACGTCTTTTCATGTCCATTTTTTATCTCCTAATTCTTAATAAGCCAGTGTAGGCATTCTTTCAGACGGCCTGATTTTAAAAAGCCGCGTGCAAACTCAACCAATATGTCCTGCCCGGTGCATACACCACGCTGGGCGACAGGGCGAGGACGTGGTCGCCGCTGATGTATTCGGCGTATTTTTTGTTGAACACGTTGTTCACGCCCAAGCGCAAGCCGTATTTGTCTTTGATGTTCATACCGGCATACACGTCGGCAACGGTAAAGCCTTTGGCGGCTTCGCGTTTGTCTATGCCCAGACCGCTTGCCGCGTCAAAATCGCCGCGCGTTTGTTTGGCGACAAAGCGTGTTGCTGCGCCGATGTTGTAGCTGCCGTGGGCAAAGTAGTTTTTGTAGTCGGCTTGGACGGCGGCTTCAAATGGACGAATTTGATAGAGCGGCCTGCCGTCGGTTTCGTTGTGTCCGTAGTTGTAGGCGGCTTTGATGCCTGCCGCCCAATGCGGATTGAAGTTGTAACGCGCGTAGGCCTGCACGGTAAATAATCGCGCGTCCACGTTGCGTGTGATGATGCCGCTGCCTTTGGAAGCCGTGCCGCTTTGTCCGTGTGCGCGGTCAAAAATAATCAGGTCTTTGACTTTGTCCGCCACAAGTGTGCCGCCCACGTTCCAGCCTGCGCCTGCCAACGAGTTCATATAGCCGTTGTAGTAGTCGTTGCGGCTGTCGGCGGTGAGCTTGATGCGGTTGTGTTTTTCGGTTTTCAGCAGGGGATTGCCTGCGATGGCGGCGGCTGGGTTTTGGTTCATCAGCATGCCGTTCATACGGTTTTGCACGATGGCGGCAAGCGAGTTGAAGCGTTCGGTGTTGTCGCCGATGCGTTCTAAGTGAGCAAGGGAAACGCCGTATTTTTGCGTTTCAGACGGCGTAAAATCGTATTTGAGTTCACCTGAAAAGGCATGACGGCGCACTTTGCCGTTGAAGTCGTAGCCGTAATGGGTTTTCCAGATTTGCTGCGATGAGGCGAAGGCAAGGTTGCGGTTCATCGGATGGGCGGGTTGCGCCGTATTTTTGCGTACGTCCGCTTTGTTGATTTCGTAGCTCAAACCCAAGCCCAGTTTGTGTCGGTCGTCAAACTTGTAAGACAAGGTATCGGCAATGCGCCAGCGGTCGAGGTGTACATCGGCGAAACGGTAGCCGTTGAGGAAATCGCGCATGGCGGTATGGGCGTTGCGCTCGCCGTTTTGGCTGTCGTTGCGGTAGCTAACGGCGGCGGTGTTGTGGAATTTGCCGAAGTTCGCATCGTGTTTGAGCGAGAAGTCGTACACTTTGCGGTCAAGCTCTACGAATACTTGCTGCGGCGTATTGTTTTGGCGCAGGGAGTAATTGTCGGCATGGCGTTTGAGTTTGATGATGCCTGCTTCCGCGCTGACCGTATTGCTCAAATCGGCATTGCCCCAACGCGCGTTGAGTTTGGCGATGTGGCGTTCGGTATCCAATGCGTCGTTGACGAACTGCGGTTGGCGGTCGTTGTTGATGTCGTCGTGTAGGTAGGTGAGGCGGTATTCCTGATTTTCAGACGGCACGAAACCGAGTACCAAAGCTTGATTAAAACGGCTATATTTCCAATCGGTCTGATTGCTGTCGCCGTCTTTATAGCCGTTGGCCTTGGTGTGATTGAGGTTGACCACGCCGTACACTTTTGCTCCACGCGCTTGCGCGGTAACGGAATTGTAAAAACTTTTGCCGTAGAAGCCGCTGTTTGCTTTCAGCGGACGGAAGGCTTGGTCTATGTTTTCGGTAACAAAGTAATGATCGCTGCGGTCGGTGCGGTCGAATTGGTTTTCGGGGAAATAGCCTTGTGCGGCGGTCGGAGCAATCGGTTTGGGAGGGGAGAAGGTTTTGACAGGCTGGATTTCATCAGGGTCTGCCAAGGTTTCGGCAAAGCCGTTTGCGGCGGCAAAACTGCTCATTAACAAGCAAATCAAATGGTTTTGTTTCATTATCTATATCCTGATAATCATTTTTATTTATTATGCTCTTAGAGAGAAGCAAAGTAAAGAAATGATAAAGTGTCTGAAGCCGACAAAACTTTATTGTCGGTAAGGAAAGCTTTAGCCTTGAATACAAGCCGATGCGGGCTAAAAACTTTTAGAAGAGGGGAGTGTTAGCGAGGTTTGTATTTGGGTTTTATTTTGCGTTTGTGTTTTCCGTTTATAAAGCAGATAGGCCGTCTGAAAAAATATCTCTCTTTTCAGACGGCCTATTGCTGGTTATAATAATTTTACGAATCATTATTATTTATATTTAAATATAGGAGAAACGCATGAGTACCCGTACCGAACACGACACCATGGGCAATGTCGAAGTCCCATCCGAAGCCTATTGGGGCGCGCAGACCCAGCGCAGCCGCAACAATTTCAAAATCGGCGGCGAAACCCTGCCGCAGCCGTTGATTTACGCTTTGGCGCTGGTAAAAAAAGCCGCCGCCGCCACCAATGTTTCCCTCGGCAGAATTAAGCCCGAACAGGCAGATTTGATTACGCAGGCGGCGGATGATGTGTTGAACGGCAAGCTTGACGGGCAGTTCCCATTGGTAGTGTGGCAGACCGGCTCCGGCACGCAGTCCAATATGAACATGAACGAAGTGTTGGCAAACCGCGCCAATGAAATTGCCGGTACGGGCTTGGCGGCGTATCAGCCCGTCCATCCCAACGACCATGTGAACCACGCGCAATCGACCAACGACGCGTTCCCGACCGCCATCCACGTTGCTGCCGCGATTGAAATCAACCGCCACCTCATCCCTGCCGTCCAAGCCTTGCGTGATACATTGGATAAAAAAGCCAAAGAATTCTCCCCCATCGTCAAAATCGGCCGCACCCACTTGCAGGACGCGACGCCGCTGACTTTGGGACAAGAGTTTTCCGGCTACGTTTCCCAGCTCGATCACGGTTTAGGCCGTCTGAACGATGTGCTTAAAGACTTGTATGAACTCGCTTTGGGCGGTACGGCGGTCGGCACGGGTTTGAACAGCCATCCCGAATATGCCGAAAAAGCCGCCGCCAAACTCGCCGAATTGTCCGGCCTGCCGTTTGTCAGCGCACCGAACAAATTTGAAGCCTTGGGCGGACGCGATGCCGCTGTTGCCGCTTCGGGGGCATTGAAAACGTTGGCGGCAAGCCTGAACAAAATCGCCAACGACATCCGCTGGTTGGCAAGCGGTCCGCGCTGCGGTTTGGGCGAAATCAAAATCCCCGAAAACGAGCCGGGTTCGTCCATTATGCCGGGCAAAGTCAACCCGACCCAATGCGAAGCAATGACCATGGTGTGCTGCCAAGTGTTCGGCAACGACGTCACCATCGGCATGGCAGGCGCATCGGGCAACTTTGAGCTGAACGTCTATATGCCCGTTATCGCCTACAACCTCTTGCAATCCATCCGTCTGTTGGGCGATGCGTGCAACAGCTTCAACGAACACTGCGCCGTCGGCATCGAACCCGTACCGGAAAAAATCGACTATTTCCTGCACCATTCCCTGATGTTGGTTACTGCGTTAAACCGTAAAATCGGCTATGAAAACGCCGCCAAGGTCGCCAAAACCGCCTATAAAAACGACAAATCGTTGCGCGAAACCGCCATCGAATTGGGCTTGCTGACAGGCGAAGAGTTTGATGAATTGGTCGTTCCTGCCGATATGGTTCATCCGCGTTAAGCTTTAATAATGAAACATGCCGTCTGAAAATGTTTTCAGACGGCATGTTTTTATGCTGCGGTTGTTTTTTCCTCGAATAGGGTAAAAATCATTGGCGTCAGATTGACGACCATTAGAAACATTATTGAGCTCAAAAATGTACGCCAGGCATAATGCCACGCTTCCGTTCTGTCTGCTTGGGGGAGGAGCGATGCAGTATAGCGGTTGTGTAGGGTTTTTGCGGTGTCATTGTTTTCCAAATAGTCCAACGAAAGTACCAATAATTTGCCCGTGTCTTTGTGTTGCAAGAATTTGGCATGTTCAACCCAGATTCCTGGCTTGGCGTGTTCGCATAAAGATTCAATGCCGACGCAAGAGGCTAAGCTGTTTTGGTTGTTTTGCAAAATCGACAGCTCGTTTTTTTCAGCCTGCATGGCTGCGGGGGAGGTTTGATGAAGGTATACGCTCATGCCGTTGCTCTCTATTGCTTGAAAATCATGGAGCTGGCTGAATCCGCCATTTTCCCAGGCAACGAATACGGCATAGCATCCGCAGCATAAGCAGATCATGATCAATTTTAAGACAATGTTTTTCATCCTTGCTCCTTTAGTATGAAGATGGCGGCAAAGTCAGGAGGCGTGTTTTCTCGTTTGAAGGTAAGTTTAGGTTTATCTGTTTTTATTGTGCGGTTGAGTGTAACACAGGTAATCAAAAGGCCGTCTGAAAATTTTCAGACGGCCTTTTATTATGTGTTTAGATGGGTTTAAGCCAATAATTCACGCCAGCGTTTCACTTGGAAACGGACTTGTTCAGGCGCAGTGCCGCCCAAGTGGTTACGCGCGTTTAAGCTGCCTTCGGGTGTCAGCACGCTGTACACGTCGTCGGTAATCAAACCGCTGAAACCTTGCAAGACTTCAAGCGGCAATTCGCTCAAATCAACGCCAGCTTCATCGGCATGGCGCACGGCTTGGGCAACAACTTCGTGGCTGTCGCGGAAAGGCATGCCTTTTTTCACCAAGTAATCCGCCAAGTCGGTAGCCGTTGCAAAACCCTGCATTACGGCGGCGCGCATATTGTCGGGTTTGACGGTCACGCCGCGCATCATGTCGGCGTAAATGCGCAGGGTGTCGATAAGCGTGTCGGCAGTGTCAAACAAAGGCTCTTTGTCTTCCTGATTGTCTTTGTTATATGCCAAAGGTTGCGATTTCATCAGGGTAACCAGGCCGATCAGGTGGCCAATCACGCGACCGGATTTACCGCGCACGAGTTCGGGTACGTCGGGATTTTTCTTTTGCGGCATGATGGACGAGCCGGTGCAGAAACGGTCGGCAATGTCGATAAAGCCGAAACGCGGGCTCATCCACAAAATCAATTCTTCGGAAAGGCGGCTCAGGTGAACCATAATCAGAGACGCGGCAGCCGTGAACTCAATGGCAAAATCGCGGTCAGATACGGCATCGAGCGAGTTTTGGCAGATTTGTTCAAAGCCCAACAGCTCGGCAGTAATTTCGCGTTGAATCGGGTAGGTGGTACCGGCCAGTGCTGCTGCGCCGAGCGGCATACGATTGACGCGTTTGCGGCAGTCGGCCATGCGCTCGAAATCGCGGCCGAGCATTTCAACGTAGGCGAGCATGTGATGCCCGAAGCTGACCGGCTGGGCAACTTGCAGGTGGGTAAAGCCGGGCATGACGGTTTCGGCATTTTGTTCCGCCAAATCAATCAAGGCCGTCTGAAGGTTTTGAATCAGGCTTTGAATAACGGTAATTTGATCGCGCAGCCACAGGCGGATGTCGGTAGCGACTTGGTCGTTGCGGCTGCGGCCGGTGTGCAGGCGTTTGCCGGCATCGCCGATTTTGTCGGTGAGGCGGCGTTCGATGTTCATGTGGACATCTTCCAAATCCAGCGACCAGGAAATCGTTCCTTCTTTGATTTCTGCTATAATCTCGGCCATGCCCTGACGGATGGCGGAGAGGTCGTCTTCGCTCAAAACGCCCGACTGTGTCAGCATTTGCGCGTGTGCCAGCGAGCCTTGGATGTCCCATTCTGCCAGTCGTTTGTCAAAATCAATCGAGCCGGTATATTTTTTGACCAGCTCGGAAACAGGTTCGTTAAAACGGCCTGACCAGGTTTTGTCCTTGCTCATATCAGCATCCTTAAAATATAAATAAAAAACAGGGTCTACGTCTTCAATATAGCAGACCCGTCTATACATTATGAAAGAAAACGGTTGAAATCATGTCTATTATACGTCAAATAAACCAGAATTTCGCAGTGCCGGATTTGCGCAATTCCGCAACTTTGGTGCGCCTGCTCATTGTTTTGTTAATCAGTTTGTTTATCTTTCCGTTGATGACGGTATCGGGTGTGCCTTATCCGGAACAGATTTTCCAACATTTTTCATGGGCTTGCCCCGTCATCCTTTTAATTTTACTCAAGGTCTATTTCTTACAGGCATTTGCGCCGTCCCTGCTTCGCTCGCAGTACAGCGTCGTGGTTTCCTACGTCTCCAACCTGCTGATTTTCTTGTTTGTCGATTTAGTGATTTTGAAGACAGAGCTTTGGCCGTTGATCCAACATTTCTTCTTGCTGACCTTTTTTTGTTTCAGTTTCATGTACATCGAAGCGGCCCGCCGCAACAGCCTCGCGCCTTCCATTTCCGAAGCCAGACTGAGCGCGTTAACGGCGCGTATCCGTCCACATTTCTTGTTTAACAGCCTTAATGCCGCCATCAGCTTAATCCGTCTGCGTCCGTATGATGCGGAAACTTTGCTGGAAAATCTGGCCAACCTGTTCCGCGCACAACTGCGCGATGGTAGTCAAAACAGCACCTTGGGGCAGGAAATCGAGTGGGCGCAGGAATATATTGCCATCGAGCAAATCCGAATGGGACATATGCGCGTACAGGTCATGTGGCAGCATCATGCGCCCGATGATGCCGAAACGCCACATCTGCTGTTGCAACCGCTTTTGGAAAATGCTGTATTCCATGGTGTCGAATCTATCCACCGTCCAGGGATAATTACGGTATTAACAAAATTGGAGAAATCATCTATTTTCATCAGTATCGAAAATCCGTGCGGAACGGAACCTAACGAAAATACCAAGCCGCATAAAGGCAATTCTATGGCTCTACGCAATCTGAAAGAGCGCCTGACTTTGATGTATGACACCGACGCGAAAATCAGAAGCATCCAATCAGACGGCCTGTTCCGCGTTGAAATCATATTGCCGTACCGTAAAAAATCAGCCGAAGTTTCCCGCCTGTTTGGCTAAAACGCTTAGAAGAGGGCGGCTTTGGATAGGTTGGACTATTAATACATTAAAAAAATAGTTTAAATTTATTACACTCAGTAACATAACTGTTCCCATTTTTTGAAAACTGGTCTATGATACTTAAAAGGATTGTTTACAATCCTTAATTGCAAATCATTTGCAATTGTCCAGAAGAAAAAACAGAAAAAGGAACAAAGAGATGTTAGAAGCCTATCGTAAAGCCGCCGCCGAGCGCGCCGCCCTTGGTATTCCCGCCCTTCCTCTAACTGCTCAGCAGACTGCTGATTTGGTTGAGCTACTGAAAAATCCACCTGCCGGTGAAGGTGAATTCTTGGTTGAGCTGTTGGCTCACCGCGTACCACCCGGTGTGGACGATGCCGCCAAAGTTAAAGCCTCATTTTTGGCTGCCGTTGCCGAAGGCAGCGCATCCAGTCCGCTGATTTCCCCTGAGTATGCTACTGAGCTGTTGGGTACCATGCTTGGCGGTTACAACATTCATGCACTCATCGAACTCTTGGACAACGACAAACTTGCGCCTATCGCTGCAAATGGTCTAAAACACACTCTGTTGATGTTTGACTCTTTCCACGATGTTCAAGAAAAAGCCGAAAAAGGCAATAAATACGCGCAAGAAGTATTGCAATCTTGGGCAGATGCCGAATGGTTCACTTCTCGTGCCAAAGTTCCAGAAAAAATCACTGTTACCGTATTCAAAGTTGACGGTGAAACCAATACAGACGACCTCTCTCCTGCACCTGACGCATGGAGCCGTCCTGATATTCCGCTGCACGCGCTGGCGATGTTGAAAAACCCGCGCGACGGCATCACGCCTGACAAACCAGGAGAAGTCGGTCCGATTAAATTGTTGGAAGAACTCAAAGCCAAAGGCCATCCGGTTGCTTACGTTGGCGACGTGGTCGGTACCGGTTCTTCACGCAAATCTGCTACCAACTCTGTCATTTGGCATACAGGCGAAGATATTCCGTTCGTACCGAACAAACGTTTCGGCGGCGTATGCCTGGGTGGCAAAATTGCCCCTATCTTCTTCAATACTCAAGAAGACTCCGGCGCATTGCCGATTGAAGTCGATGTGTCTGCTCTGAAAATGGGTGATGTCGTCGATATCCTGCCTTATGAAGGCAAAATTGTGAAAAACGGCGAAACTGTTGCCGAGTTCAGCCTGAAATCGCAAGTATTGCTGGACGAAGTACAAGCCGGTGGCCGTATCAACCTGATTATCGGTCGTGGCCTGACTGCCAAAGCGCGTGAAGCATTGAAACTGCCTGCTTCTGCCGAATTCCGTCTGCCTCAAGCGCCAGCTGAAAGCAAAGCCGGTTTTACCTTGGCTCAAAAAATGGTTGGCCGCGCCTGCGGTTTGCCGGAAGGCAAAGGCGTGCGTCCGGGTACTTACTGCGAACCACGCATGACTACTGTCGGCTCGCAAGATACTACCGGCCCGATGACTCGCGACGAATTGAAAGACTTGGCTTGCTTGGGCTTCTCAGCAGATATGGTGATGCAGTCTTTCTGTCACACCGCGGCTTATCCAAAACCTGTCGATGTGAGAACCCATAAAGAACTGCCTGCCTTCATCTCGACCCGTGGCGGTGTATCTCTGCGTCCGGGCGACGGCGTGATTCACTCATGGCTCAACCGTCTGCTGCTGCCTGATACAGTCGGTACAGGCGGCGATAGCCACACCCGTTTCCCTATCGGTATTTCTTTCCCTGCAGGTTCGGGCTTGGTTGCTTTCGCAGCAGCTACCGGCGTAATGCCGCTCGATATGCCTGAGTCCGTATTGGTACGCTTCAGCGGCAAACTGCAACCGGGTGTGACCCTGCGTGACTTGGTGAACGCCATTCCGCTGTACGCGATTAAACAAGGCTTGCTTACTGTTGCCAAAGCCGGTAAGAAAAACATCTTCTCCGGCCGCATCCTCGAAATCGAAGGCCTGCCTGATTTGAAAGTGGAACAAGCCTTTGAATTGACTGACGCGTCTGCCGAACGCTCCGCTGCTGGCTGTACTGTGAAGCTCAACAAAGAGCCGATTATCGAGTACATGAAATCCAATATTGTGTTGATGAAAAACATGATTGCTAACGGCTATCAAGATTCGCGCACTTTGGAACGCCGTATCAAAGCCATGGAAGCATGGTTGGCAAATCCTGAATTGCTCGAAGCGGATAAAGATGCCGAATACGCCGCCGTGATTGAAATCAACATGGACGACATTAAAGAGCCGATTATTGCTTGCCCGAACGACCCTGACGACGTGTGCTTCATGTCTGAACGCTCCGGCACCAAAATTGACGAAGTGTTCATCGGTTCTTGTATGACCAATATCGGTCACTTCCGTGCCGCCTCCAAACTCTTGGAAGGCAAGAGCGACATCCCGGTACGTCTGTGGATGGCGCCTCCAACCAAAATGGATGCGAAAGAGTTGTCTGACGAAGGTCACTACGGTGTACTCGGCCGTGCAGGCGCGCGTATGGAAATGCCGGGTTGCTCATTGTGTATGGGTAACCAAGCACAAGTACACGAAGGCGCAACTGTAATGTCCACTTCTACCCGTAACTTCCCGAACCGCTTGGGTAAAAACACCTTTGTTTACCTTGGCTCGGCTGAGTTGGCGGCAATCTGCTCCAAACTGGGTAAAATCCCGACTGTTGAAGAATACCAAGCCAATATCGGTATCATCAACGAGCAGGGCGACCAAATCTACCGCTACATGAACTTCAACGAAATCGACAGCTACAACGAAGTAGCCGAGAAAGTGAATGTTTAATATAGCAAGGTAAACCGATTTTCAGACGGCCTTAAATAATAAAGGCCGTCTGAAACGGAAAAATAAAGGGCGTGTTCATCACGTCCTTTTTATTTTTAGTTTAATAAAAGGCCGTCTGAAAGATAAGTTTCAGACGGCCTTTGCTTAGGATAAATAATCAGAAAACCGATTAATCAGCGTTGTTTACTTTACGCCAAAACCAGGTTGGAGCAGGGCGCAAGGCTGACGTTCGTGACGGCTGCGGCGTGTTCTGCCGGCAATTTTACCACAGACAATACCCGGATCGTTTTTCTCTTCTGCTTTTTTCGAGTTTTTGTCTGATTTACTCGCGTATTCGTTGCGTTTGTTTCTATCATCGCGGCGAGAGCGGCTGTCGTTGTGCTGAACCGGTTGCGCTTCGGCTTCATCTTGATTGTCGTTGCCCCACCAATGCGGCTCAAAGCCTTCGATGCGTTCCACATTCAAATCGCTGCCGGTCAGCTCTTTAATGGCTTCAAACATTTTCTGTTCGGTTTTATCCATCAAGGAAATAGCAACACCGTCGGCACCGGCCCGGCCTGTACGTCCGATGCGGTGGACGTAGTCTTCAGGTTGGGTTGGCAGCTCGTAGTTGATGACGAAAGGCAACTCGGCAATATCTAGGCCGCGTGCGGCAACGTCAGTGGCAACCAAAACGCGTAATGTACCTTCTTTAAAGGCGTTGAGGGTTTCCAGTCGGCTTTGTTGGGATTTGTCGCCGTGGATGGATTGCGCAGCGATATTGCGGCGGACGAGGTCGCGGGTAACTTGATCGACGCTTTGTTTGGTTTTGCAGAAAACAATAACTTGATTCATATGCAAATCAACAATCAGACGTTCGAGCAGGTTGCGTTTTTTAAGTGCATCAACAGCAATGATGTGTTGCTCGACATTGGCGTTGGTGGTATTTTGCGCAGCCACTTCAACCATTTCAGGCGTGTGCATAAAATCTTGCGCAAGCTTGCGGATAGGCGGTGAGAAAGTGGCGGAGAAAAGCAGGGTTTGTCGCTGTTTGGGCAACATCTGCATGATTTTGCGGATATCGTCTATGAAACCCATATCAAGCATACGGTCAGCTTCGTCGAGTACAACGATTTCAACTTTGTTTAAATTGATGTTTTTTTGTTTGACGTGGTCAAGCAGTCGGCCAACCGTAGCGACAACAATTTCGCAACCGGCGCGCAAGTCGGCAGTTTGTTTGTCCATATTGACGCCGCCGAAGAGGACGGTATGGCGCAAAGGAAGATTTTTAATATAGGCCTGCACGTTTTGATCGATTTGATCGGCCAGTTCGCGGGTCGGGGTCAATACCAACATGCGGACAGGGTGCATGGCAGGGGAGGTGCTGGATGTGGCGTAGCGTTTCAGGCGTTCGAGGCTGGGTAGCATAAAGGCGGCGGTTTTACCTGTGCCGGTTTGTGCTGCGGCTAAAAGGTCGTGTCCTGCCAAGGCTTTAGGAATCGCTGCGGCTTGAATAGGCGTCGGGTTTTCATAACCCTGATCAGTCAGGGCAGAGACTAATTCGCTGCCTAAACCGAGTGAAGAGAAAGGATTCATGATGGTGGCTTTCTGTTCAGACGGCCTTTTGAATAATGAGGCCGTCTGAAAAATCTGATTCTGAAATGGATAAACCGCAGTATGATTTTGATTCTGCGGTTTGAAAAAATGGGGAGCGGAACAATCCGTCAAGTAGTCCATTATGCCATAAAAAGAGGGACTCCCCAAATGATGGTTGCGATTAGGAACAGCCACGTTTTGATATTTTTACAGTGAAAAAAACAGAAAAAATGACTGGTTTGCAAGATTTTGAGTTTATTGAGGATTAAGCATTTGTCTTAACGTCAATAGAATTAATTTATCAAAAACTTACAGGCTGAAATGAAACTAAATTGTACTCACGTACTCAATATTGAGGTGCAGAGCTTGTTTTATAGCCTGTATCTCCCGTTTAACGGTAAACCATAAAATCAAAATTTAGGAATATACAATTATGAAAACTTTATTAATCGCTCTTGTAACCGGTAGCCTGATGTTGGCAGCTTGTTCTTCTTCCAAACCTGAAGAAGCGGCAGCGCCACGCATCACTGTTGAAGAAGCAATGACTCAATGCCATCAAGCATCTGGTGAAAATGCTGACCGCGCTGTGTTTGATGCTTGCATGAAAGGCAAAGGCTATCAACGTACGGCTGAATCAGCTGCCTCCGAGCCTGCTGCATCTGAGCCAGTAGCTGCTCCTGAAGCTGCGGCTTCTGAGCCTGCCGCCAAAGCTGCTCCTGCTAAAAAAGCAGCTGTTAAGAAAGCAAAAAAATAAACTTCATAAAATTCAAGGAAGTCACTCTCATCAATACTCCGGATGAAGGCAGACTTAGAGCAACTTGAAAACAAAGGCCGTCTGAATATGTTTCAGACGGCCTTTGTTTTTTCATGTATAAGACCATTATTCAAAGATAGAGACCTTTGCAAAATTCCCCAAAATCCCCTAA
>NZ_KV809504.1:0-289 GCF_001812605.1 Neisseria sp. HMSC073G10
ATAAATCCGACAGACATTTATTTTGTGAAGGGAAGAAAATCGTCATTTTTTATGCATATAATGAACTAAAAAAATCAAATCAAAGAAAAGGAGACGTAATTGATTTGGAAAACAACTATGTTGAGCAAGTCATTGAAATGGCAATTTCAAAATAATCAGATGACGCCGGCGCCCAAGCCTACCAACTGGCCGATTCCGTCGGCAAAGTAGCCGACGCCCTTAAAAGCAACAACGGACAGCAAGGCGCCGTCCTGCTGTCCGTTGAAGCCGGTTTCGGCTTTAAAACCGC
>NZ_KV809504.1:389-1453 GCF_001812605.1 Neisseria sp. HMSC073G10
GTCCGTTGAAGCCGGTTTCGGCTTTAAAACCGCCAGTAAGGAACAAAACCAAATTATGCAGGACGATGTGGCTTACTTACGCTCAATGGGTGCAGAAGATATTAGGATCAACCAGCAGCAGGTCAATAACCAAATGTGCCGTGTAGGGATCTGCCGTCCGGATGTTCAAGCCACTCTACCAAATTCCAATAAACGAATTTATATCGAATACGATCGCACCAGCTCAAACCGTGGAGCCGGACATGCATCGAGAGCATTGAGTAATGATCCGGATGCTATTGTAATTTTAAGGACTGTGGATTAAATTATGAATGTAAACAAAGATTTTTTTCTTGCAAGAGACGGCCATCCGAGCCTGAAACAGTTTTATTTTATTGGCGCGCCATTTGAAAAAGCACTGGATCTTTATCTAAAAAGACGTATGGATTTAAGTGATTTTTATCAAAATCTAAAACCGAAACTATCGTATTTGGATGAGGAGTATACCCTCAGTCAGAAATTGGATTTCTTGAATCCGCTTGAGATTACCGGATCATCCAAATATTTATTGTTGGAAACGCAGTCTGATTGGTCATTGCTAATAGGTAATAACCGGAACGGCACAGACTTTTCAAGTGTGCCGTATGAAGCCTTGCTGTGGAAAATCAGATTATTGACTATGTATTTACGTCCATATTTTGGCAAAGACGAATTCGGTGCGGTCTCATTTACCCTGTATGAGGGCAGCAAACAGGTTTCCCGTCATGACTGCGAAACCAGAAATGTTATGCTGCATAAAGAAACCAGTCGTGTCGAGTTTATGGAATATGGCACGCCGCTGCCGTTTGAACAGACAGAAAAATATACCGAAAGACTCAAAAAAAACAGGCTGACTGTGGAGATGATCGAAGAATATTGCAAACATTTAGGCATTTCATTATTTGATTTGGACTTCTACCAGTCCAAAGCCGCCCTTATTGAGATATTGAGAAACAAATAACTTTCATCTCTTCAAAAAGACAGTCTGAAAAATATCCAGGCTGTCTTTTAACGTCGGCAGCCAAAGCGGTCTCTTTGCCGGCGAA
>NZ_KV809505.1:0-26595 GCF_001812605.1 Neisseria sp. HMSC073G10
GTTTTTAAGGAAGTTTTCAGACGGCCTGTGCAAAATAAAAACGCAAAAGGTCGTCTGAAAAAGAGTCACCAAAATATCAACGGCAGGAATTTTTCAGGTAGCTTTTTATCGAAAGACAGATGGAACAAATGCCGCGAGCGTTTTTTCAGACGACCTTTGAACCCATCGGTAGGGTGTGTGCCACACATACCCTACATACGGGCTACAGCTTGCTACATACGAGCGACAGCTTACTTTTTAGGAGACGGCAATGTCGATATATTTAGAACGTAAAACATTTATTAGTAAGTTACCAGAATTATTAGACGAAGGAATTTTTACTGCTTGTTCTAAGGAAATATTGAATTATGATGCTGGTATGAATTTTTTAGGTGCATTAGGAGAACACCCTAATCATCAATTATCAGATAGAAACGTGAAGATTTTTTGCACTTGGGACGGTGAAGTATCCCAACCATTAAAGTGGGATGATGTAGGTGTAAAAAAACAACCGAATATACTATATGATTACAATGGATCCGGAAATCATTTTCAAAATAATGACCCCCGTTATTTGCTACCAATTGGTTCAAACGGCTTGCTTCTAAACAAAGTTGAATTCCTTGATTCTGAAGCAGAAAAATGTTTTTGGTTATCACGCCAAAATTTTTTGGCGAAATTATTTTTTAAATTTAAAAGTAAAAAAAGACAGGACGATTGGATAATACAAAAAACAATAGAATTGAACTCTGCTTTAAGTAAAAAACCCAAACAAATTAGTGTTAATGCCCCCGAAAATTAAAGAAGAAAGATCCCACCCATGCCCAAACGTACCGACCTAAAATCCATCCTTATCATTGGCGCCGGCCCTATCGTTATCGGTCAGGCCTGCGAATTTGACTATTCGGGCGCACAGGCCTGCAAAGCCTTGCGTGAAGAAGGCTATAAAGTCATTTTGGTAAACTCCAACCCTGCCACAATTATGACCGACCCTGAAATGGCGGATGTTACCTACATCGAGCCGATTATGTGGCAGACGGTGGAAAAAATTATCGCCAAAGAGCGTCCTGACGCGATTCTGCCTACCATGGGCGGTCAGACTGCGCTGAACTGTGCACTGGATTTGGCGCGTAACGGCGTATTGGCGAAATACAACGTCGAGCTGATTGGCGCGACTGAAGACGCGATTGACAAAGCAGAAGACCGAGGCCGCTTTAAAGAAGCGATGGAAAAAATCGGTTTGTCTTGCCCGAAATCTTTTGTCTGCCACACCATGAACGAGGCTTTGGCGGCACAAGAACAGGTTGGCTTCCCGACGCTAATTCGTCCGTCTTTCACCATGGGCGGTTCGGGCGGCGGTATTGCCTACAACAAAGATGAGTTTTTGGCAATTTGCGAACGTGGTTTTGATGCGTCGCCCACTCATGAGTTGCTGATTGAGCAGTCTGTTCTCGGCTGGAAAGAGTACGAGATGGAAGTTGTACGCGATAAAAACGACAACTGCATCATTATCTGCTCGATTGAAAACTTCGACCCGATGGGTGTGCATACCGGCGACTCCATCACTGTTGCGCCTGCACAAACATTGACCGACAAAGAATACCAAATCATGCGTAATGCTTCGTTGGCAGTGTTACGTGAAATCGGCGTGGATACCGGCGGCTCAAACGTTCAGTTTGCGGTAAACCCTGAAAACGGCGAGATGATTGTGATTGAGATGAACCCACGCGTGAGCCGTTCTTCCGCGTTGGCATCTAAAGCAACGGGCTTCCCGATTGCCAAAGTAGCGGCCAAACTGGCTGTCGGCTTTACGCTGGACGAGTTGCGCAACGACATTACCGGCGGTCGCACTCCTGCATCATTCGAGCCTTCCATCGACTATGTCGTGACCAAAATTCCACGTTTCGCCTTTGAAAAATTCCCTGCCGCAGACGACCGCCTGACCACGCAAATGAAATCTGTGGGCGAAGTAATGGCAATGGGCCGTACCATTCAAGAAAGCTTCCAAAAAGCCCTGCGCGGTTTGGAAACCGGCTTGTGCGGCTTCAACCCTCGCAGCGAAGACAAAGCGGAAATCCGCCGCGAACTGGCCAACCCGGGCCCTGAGCGCATGCTGTTTGTGGCAGACGCGTTCCGCGCAGGCTTCACGCTGGAAGAAATCCACGAAATCTGCGCCATCGACCCTTGGTTCTTGGCTCAAATCGAAGACTTGGTGAAAGAAGAAAAATTGGTTTCAGACGGCCAGTTGCAAGACTTGGATTATGCCGCTTTACGCCGTCTGAAACGCAAAGGCTTCTCTGACAAACGTTTGGCACAATTATTGAACGTAAGCGAAAAAGAAGTCCGCGAACACCGCTATGCGCTGAACCTGCATCCGGTTTACAAACGCGTCGACACCTGTGCCGCCGAGTTTGCCACTGAAACCGCCTACCTCTACTCCACTTACGAAGAAGAATGCGAATCCCGTCCTTCCGACCGTAAAAAAGTGATGATTCTCGGCGGCGGTCCAAACCGTATTGGCCAAGGTATCGAATTTGACTACTGCTGCGTTCATGCCGCTCTCGCCCTGCGCGAATCCGGTTTTGAAACCATCATGGTCAACTGCAACCCGGAAACCGTATCCACCGACTTCGACACCAGCGACCGCCTGTACTTCGAGCCTCTGACCTTGGAAGACGTATTGGAAATCGTCCGCACCGAAAATCCATGGGGCGTGATTGTGCATTACGGCGGCCAAACCCCGCTGAAACTCGCCAACGCGCTGGTTGAAAACGGCGTGAACATCATCGGCACATCTGCCGACAGCATCGACGCCGCCGAAGACCGTGAACGCTTCCAAAAAGTATTGAACGACTTAGGCCTGCGTCAACCGCCTAACCGCATCGCCCACAACGAAGAAGAAGCCCTCGTTAAAGCCGAAGAAATCGGTTATCCGTTGGTTGTCCGTCCTTCTTACGTACTCGGCGGCCGCGCCATGCAGATTGTTCACTCTGCCGAAGAGTTGCAAAAATACATGCGCGAAGCCGTACAAGTTTCCGAAGACAGCCCCGTATTGCTCGACTTCTTCTTGAACAACGCCATCGAAGTGGACGTAGACTGCGTTTCAGACGGCCAAGATGTCGTGATCGGCGGCATCATGCAACACGTCGAACAAGCAGGTATCCACTCCGGCGACTCCGGCTGTTCATTGCCTCCATACTCATTGGATGAAGAAATTCAAAACGAAATCCGCCGTCAAACCAAAGCCATGGCATACGCACTGGGCGTGGTCGGATTGATGAACGTACAGTTTGCCGTACAAGACGGCGTGGTCTTCGTACTGGAAGTGAACCCACGCGCCAGCCGTACCGTACCGTTCGTATCCAAAGCCACCGGCGTACCGCTCGCCAAAGTCGGCGCGCGCGTAATGGCAGGCATTTCGCTGAAAGAGCAAGGCGTGGAAAAAGAAGTCATCCCAGACTTCTACGCCGTTAAAGAAGCCGTGTTCCCATTCATCAAATTCCCGGGTGTGGACACCATTCTCGGCCCTGAAATGCGCTCTACCGGCGAAGTCATGGGCGTAGGCGCAAGCTTCGGCGAAGCCTACTTCAAAGCCCAACTCGGCGCAGGCGAACGCTTGAGTACAACAGGCAAAGTGTTCCTCGCCGTACGCGACGAAGACAAACCGCTCATCGTCAAAACCGCACAAAACTTCCAAGCACTCGGCTACGGCGTCTGCGCTACTCGCGGTACCGCCGAATACTTGAAAGAACACGGCATCATCGTGCAAGCGGTCAACAAAGTGCAGGAAGGCCGCCCACACATCGTGGACGCAATTAAAAACGGCGAAATCGCACTGGTGGTCAACACCGTCGGCAGCACAGTACAATCAGTTACCGACAGCCACAGCATCCGCCGCACTTCCCTCACCCAACGCGTACCGCAATACACCACCATCGCAGGCGGCGAAGCCATGAGCGAAGGCGCAAAAAGCCGCGAACACTTGGGTGTGTACAGCGTACAGGAATTGCATGGCCGTCTGAAAAACAAAGCCTAATCAATCCTATCGGATTTAAATAGCTAAAAGGCCGTCTGAAACCTGATTGCTCAGTTTCAGACGGCCTTTCTGCAAAAATAAGGAAAACGTAATGAAACAAACTATTCAAGAAAAACTGACTCAAATTTCACTTGCCGAACCACTGCATTTTCTGCTGGCGGCGGAGAGCGGAAGCCACGCATGGGGCTTTGCTTCGCCTGACAGCGATTATGATGTTCGCGCCATTTATATCCGTCCGCAGGAACATTATCTGCAAATCGATGAAGCAAAGGATACGTTTGAATTTATTGAAAACCAATGGTTTGACGTAGGCGGCTGGGACATCCGCAAGGCTTTGCGCCTATTGAGAAAAAGCAATGCTGTATTGCTGGAGTGGCTGCGTTCGCCGATTGTTTATACACAAGATGAGGCATTCATAGGCCGTCTGAACGAACTTGCGCCCCAATACGTCCAAGCCGCTGCGTTGTTGCACCATTATCGCGGTATCGCCGGCAATGCTTTGAAAGCCATGGATTTGGCGCAGCCGATTAAATTGAAGAAATGGTTTTACGTCTTGCGCCCTTTATTGGCGGCACGCTGGGCAGTGAAACAAGGCGGTATTCCGCCAATGACTTTGGTTGAGTTGATGAATGAGTGGCAGACAGATTGTGCTACCCAAATTACTGATCTGGTTGCATTAAAAGCAAGACAGGACGAAAGTTATCTGCACACATTATCGCCAGAGCTGCAAAAGCTGACTGTTGACCTATATAACGAAGTTTCCGCCTTGTCTGCCCCTACTGCCGAACCTGCCGATAGCGGGCCTTTGAACGAATTGTTCCGTTCCACCTTGGCAACCATTTATCCGTAAAAGGCCGTCTGAATATGCTGACCCTCGAAGACTTGCGCACGCAAAATCTGATTCTGCTTGAAGCCGTGTCCGGCAGCCGCGCCTACGGCTTGGCAACGCCCGAGTCCGATACCGACATCAAAGGCGTGTTTTACCTGCCCAAATCCATGTTTTACGGCATGGAATACATCCCGCAAATCAGCAATGAAACCAACGATATTGTGTATTACGAACTGGGACGGTTTATCGAATTGCTGCTGCAAAGCAATCCGAACACGCTGGAGCTGCTGGCTTCCCCCTCTGACTGTGTGCGATACCGTTCGCCATTGATGGATGCGTTCAAAACCGAATGGTTTATCTCCAAAACCTGCCAGCAAAGTTTTGCAGGTTATGCCTACGGACAAATTAAAAAAGCACGGGGATTGAATAAAAAAATCAGCAATCCGATGCCGTCTGAAAAGAAAAGCATCCTTGATTTCTGCCACATCATAGAAGGCAGGCAAACCGTACCGTTACAGTACTGGCTTGCACAACGCGGAATGGAGCAAAGGCGTGCAGGCTTAATCAAAATAGCCCACGCCCGAGAACTTTATGCACTGTTTTACGATGCCGACGGCACGATGGGCTACCACGGTATTGCACCCAAACCCGAAGCCACAACGCTGTCACTCAGCACTATTCCAGAAGGCGAAACACCGCTTGCCCATCTATCCTTCAACCAAGACGGATACAGCAGCTACTGCCGCGAATATGCCTCTTATCAACAATGGCTGACAGAACGCAACGAAACACGCTATCAAGGCACGCAGGCGCACGGCCAAGGTTACGATGCAAAAAATATGATGCACACCTTCCGCCTGCTTGAAACCGCACGCGATATTGCCCTTTATGGCGAAATCCGGCCACGCCGTCCCAATCGTGACGAATTGCTGGCCATCAAGCGCGGTTCTTTTCCTTACAATGAACTGTTGGCGCGTGCAGAAACATTGATTAACGAAGTAGAAAATTTGTTCACCCAGTCCGATTTACCGGAAGCTGTAAACAGCACTTTGGCAATCAATGCCCTCGTCGAAATCCGAACCAAGATTTACGGATAAGAGAATCAAAAACAGAGGCCGTCTGAAATTATGTGTTTCCTCTTTTCAGACGGCCTTTTCATATTTCAAATTCTAACCGTCTGTCCATCAAAACAACCTTTTCTGCCATCTCCAAACAAGCAATAACAACATGAAATATAATTTCGTTATTGATCGGATTCATACGACAAAATTGTTGTTTTTTCATCATAGTCTAAAAATATCGAGTTTAACGCCTATTCTCCTTGCTTTATAATGGCCGTCCAAAATAAAAATACAATTAAAGCAAAAGCATGTCTTTGCAACTTAAGCAGATTTGCATAATTAAACATATGCTTTAATCATAATAATGATAAAATAATACGGCTTTCCTCTAAATTAAAGGGAAAACTGCACAAGAAACGGAAAATAAAATGAGTGTCGGATTATTGCGTGTTTTGGTTCAAAGCCAGACCATCTCAAATCAACAAGCGGAACATTACAACAACCTTTTACAATCGGGCAAAGAAATCCTGCCCAACCTGTTTTCAGACGGCATCATCTCCCCTAAAGCTTTGGGGGAGTTAGTTGCGCGCGTATTCAGCTATCCCCTTTTGGATTTGCACTACTACCCGCGCAATAATGTAGTCAGCGACATTCTGACGGAAGAGCAAATGGTGCAAAACCGTTGCATTCCGATTTTCAAACGCGGACGCAAGGTTTATTTCGCCGTATCCGATCCGACCCAAATCCAAAACTTTCAAAAAATCGCTTTTGCTTCAGGTTTAAGTGTCGACTTGGTAGTGGTTCCCGACGACCAGCTCAGCTCATTGCTGGAATGGCTGGGCCAACGCTCGACCACCATTCTGAAAGAAATCAACGACGAACATGAAGCAACGCAGCAATCTCAATCGCTTTATATCGATAACGAAGAAGCTGAAGACGGCCCTATCCCCCGCTTCATCCATAAAACCTTATCCGATGCCCTGAATGCGGGCGCATCAGACATCCACTTTGAATTCTACGAGCAAATGGCACGCGTCCGTTTCCGTGTGGACGGACAATTGCGCGAAGTCGTACAGCCGCCTGTCGCCGTGCGCGGCCAGTTAGCATCGCGCATCAAAGTGATGGCGCGTTTGGATATTTCCGAAAAACGTATTCCGCAAGACGGCAGAATTCAAATTGCCTTCCATAAACACGGCCGTCCGATTGACTTCCGCGTCAGCACGTTGCCGACATTGTTCGGCGAAAAAGTGGTAATGCGTATCCTAAATTCCGATGGTACATCGCTCAATATCGACCAGCTCGGTTTAGAGCCTTTCCAAAAAGAAATGCTGCTTGAAGCTATCAACCGCCCTTACGGCATGGTGTTGGTTACCGGCCCGACAGGTTCGGGCAAAACTGTTTCGCTCTATACCTGCCTGAGTATTTTGAACACGGAAGATGTGAACATTTCAACGGCAGAAGATCCGGCCGAGATTAACTTGCCGGGCGTCAACCAAGTCAACGTCAATGAAAAACAAGGCCTGACGTTTGCCACCGCACTCCGATCCTTCTTACGTCAAGATCCTGATATTATTATGGTCGGTGAGATTCGTGACTTGGAAACCGCCGACATCGCCATTAAAGCCGCCCAAACCGGCCACATGGTTTTCTCTACCCTGCATACCAATAATGCACCGGCCACGCTGTCCCGCCTTTTAAACATGGGGGTCGCGCCTTTCAACATCGCCAGCTCGGTCAGCCTGATTATGGCGCAAAGGCTGTTGCGCAGACTGTGCCCGAACTGCAAACGCGAAGTTGAGCGCCCGCCGGTTCCGGCATTGAAAAAAGCCGGCTTTACCGATGCGGACTTGGCTCAAGATTGGAAGCTCTACCGCCCGGTTGGCTGCGACAGCTGCCGCGGCAAAGGCTTTAAAGGCCGCGTCGGTATTTATGAAGTCATGCCGGTCAGCGATGAAATGCAAAAAGTCATTATGAACAACGGTACGGAAGTTGATATCATGAACATGGCCTATCAGGAAGGCATGGTAGATTTGCGTCGTGCCGGCCTCATGAAAGTCATGCAAGGCCTGACCTCGTTGGAAGAAGTGACTGCTCATACCAATGACTAAACTGCCATATTTTCGAAAATAAAATAAAGCGGCACGGGGAAACAGTCCGCTTTATTTCTTACTAACAAGGGATAACTCATGGCTCAAGCAGAGCAAAAAAGAAGTCTGTTCGGTTCAAGAAGCAAAGGCAAGCGTTTTACATTTGAAGGAAAAAACATCGAGACCGAACGTCTTGTCCGTGGTGAAGTAGTTGCCAAAGACGAAGAAGAAGCACGCAAAAAACTCCAACGCAGAGGCATTCGTCCTTTACGTATCAGCAAAGTCAAAACCGCACGCAAACGTCGTATTACACAAGAAGACATCACGGTGTTTACGCGCCAACTGGCAACGATGATGAAGGCAGGCTTGCCGCTGATGCAGGCTTTTGAAATCGTTGCTCGCGGCCACTCCAATCCGAGCATGACCGAAATGCTGATGCAGGTTCGCTCCGATGTCGAACAAGGTAGCGCATTGGGTAAATCATTCTCCAAATATCCAAAATATTTCGACCGCTTCTATTGCAATCTGGTCAGCGCAGGCGAGTCCGGCGGCGTACTGGAAAGCTTATTGGACAAACTGGCTGTCTATAAAGAAAAAACCCAAGCCATTAAGAAAAAGGTTAAAACCGCGCTGACCTACCCGATTGCCATTATCGTGGTGGCGATTGCGCTTATCTTCATCATGATGATGTTTGTACTGCCTGCCTTTAAAGAAGTTTATGCCAATATGGGTGCAGAGTTGCCAAGCCTTACCCAACTTGTCATGAACTTGTCCGATTTATTCGTCGACTACGGCTGGATTATGATCATCCTTTTGATTGTTTCTGCCTTCGGTCTGTACAAACTCCATGAAAAATCGCCTACCTTCCAAAAACGAATCGATGCTCTGATTTTGAGACTGCCTGTTTTTGGCACTATTGTCCGAAAAGCAACCATCGCCCGTTGGGCGCGTACGACCTCTACCCTCTTCGCAGCCGGTGTTCCTTTAGTGGAAGTATTAGATTCAGTTGCAGGCGCATCCGGCAATATTCTCTATGAAGAAGCCACTCAAGACATCAGAGCCAAGGTAACCCAAGGCCTATCGCTGACATCCAGTATGCAAAGTACAGATATGTTCCCAAATATGGTGATCCAAATGGCAGCCATCGGCGAAGAGTCAGGCTCTTTGGACGATATGCTGAACAAAGCCGCCGAATTCTATGAAGATGAAGTAGACAACTCCGTCTCCCGATTGTCTCACTTGATGGAGCCTATCATCATGGTGGTATTGGGTTCGCTCATCGGTATCTTGCTGATTGCCATGTATCTGCCGTTGTTTAACTTGGGTAATGTCGTAGGTTGATATGCTTGATAGTATTTACTCTGCCATCGACGCCCTCTCCGTTCTTGCGCCATTCGCTATTCCTTTAGCCGTTATTTTGGGATTACTGATTGGCAGCTTTCTGAACGTTATCATTTATCGCACGCCGATAATGATGGAACGCGAATGGACACAATTTTCTAAAGAGCATTTGGGCATTGAGCTGACAGACGAAGAAAAACAGCCATTTAATCTGCGCAAACCGGATTCACGCTGCCCCAAATGCAAAAGCCCAATCAAACTTTGGCAAAACATCCCCATCCTCAGCTATGTTTTACTGGGCGGGAAATGCCACTCCTGCAAAACCGCTATCGGCATACGCTATCCGCTGATTGAGCTGCTGACAGGCATCTTATTCGGTATTGTCGCGTGGCAATACGGCTGGTCATGGGCAACTATTGGCGGATTAATTCTGACTGCCATACTGATTGCACTGACCTTTATCGATGCCGATACGCAATATTTACCCGACAGCCTGACTCAGCCCCTAATTTGGATCGGCCTGCTGTTTAATCTTAATGACACATTCGTGCCCCTGCATTCAGCCGTTTTAGGCGCAATCGCAGGCTATATGAGCCTTTACACTTTATGTGCCGTCTATAAACTTCTGACCGGTAAAATCGGCATGGGCAATGGTGATTTCAAACTTTTGGCTGCACTCGGTGCATGGCTGGGCGTAGGTATCTTGCCTGTTCTGATCTTCATGGCTGCCTTGGTCGGACTGGTGGGCGCACTCATTGCCCGCGTCGGCAAAGGCCAATATTTTGCTTTTGGTCCCAGCCTTGCTGTGGCAGGATGGATTATTTTGGTTGCCAATGCACCTATTACCCAACTGGTACAATGGTGGCTCGTACAATCAGGATTCCGATAATGACATTATGGATAGGCTTGACCGGCGGCATCGGCAGCGGCAAATCATCTATTGCCCAAATGTTTGCCGAACTTGGCGTACCCATTATCGATGCCGATGCCATCAGCCGTTCACTGACCGCTGAAAACGGCGAAGCCCTTCCAGCCATCCGCCAACTTTTCGGTGATGAGGTTTTTGATCATGAAGGCCGTCTGAATCGTATGGCTTTACGAGAAGAAGTTTTCAGACGGCCTCAATCAAAAAAACAACTGGAAAACCTGCTTCTACCGTTAATCTTAAACAAAATCCAACAGCAGAAACAACAACTTGCCTCCTCTACTTACGGCATTATCGATGTCCCGCTTTTGATTGAAAATCCGGCATTTAAAGCGGAGACCGACCGCATTTTGGTTGTAGATGTTCCGGAGTCCGTCCAAATCAAACGCGTACACCAACGCAATGGTTTTTCAGAAGAACAAACGCGTCAAATCATGGCAACCCAAGCTTCTCGCTCTGACAGACTGCTTCATGCCGACGATATATTGGACAATACCCATAGCTTGGAAGAAGCAAAAATCAAGGTTGCCCGTTTGCATCAATACTATCAATCCATTGCACAATCACTGAAAGAAACTGCATGACCGCTCCTGTTGTAAAATGTCCAACCTGCCACAAAGAAGTCGTTTGGAACACCGACAGCCCCTACCGCCCTTTCTGCAGCAAACGGTGTAAACTCATTGATTTAGGCGAATGGGCGCAAGAAAAATACACCGTTTCTTCGGAAGACGACCCCTTTTCAGACCTATTGGACGGCAAATAAACTGCGCCGCTTCCTTCAGCCTATCCAAAACAGGCTCAAAACAGTAAAATACCCTCTTTATTCCAATCTATTCCATCCACCATGCTCACCTTCCAACAAATTATTTTCAAATTACAAAACTATTGGGCAGACAAAGGCTGCACCGTTATCCAACCTTTCGATATGGAAGTCGGTGCCGGTACTTCGCATCCAGCCACTTGTCTGCGCGCCTTAGGCCCGGAGCCGTGGTTTGCCGCTTACGTTCAACCCAGCCGCCGCCCCAAAGACGGCCGCTATGGCGACAACCCCAACCGCCTGCAACACTACTATCAATTCCAAGTTGCGCTCAAACCTGCACCGGCCAATATTCAAGACCTCTACCTCGACTCCCTGCGTGAATTGGGTATCGACCCTAAAGTACACGACATCCGCTTTGTCGAAGACGACTGGGAAAACCCTACTCTCGGCGCTTGGGGCTTGGGTTGGGAAGTTTGGCTCAACGGCATGGAAGTAACCCAATTCACCTACTTCCAACAAGTCGGCGGTATCGACTGCTCCCCCGTACTCGGCGAAATCACCTACGGTATCGAGCGTCTCGCCATGTATCTGCAAGGCGTGGAAAACGTGTACGACCTTGTTTGGGCAAAAACCCTTGATGGCAACATCGTCACTTACGGCGACGTTTATCATCAAAACGAAGTCGAACAATCCACCTACAACTTCGAATACAGCGATGCCGATTGGCTCTTGCGCCAATTCAACGACTATGAAGAACAAGCCAAACGCCTGCTTGCAGTTGAAGACACCAGTCTTGCCCTGCCTGCTTATGAGCTTGTACTCAAAGCCGGCCATACGTTCAACCTCTTGGATGCACGCGGTGCCATTTCCGTTACCGAACGCGCAACCTACATCGGCCGTATTCGTGCACTGAGCCGTATCGTTGCTCAAAAATTCGTTGAAAGCCGCGAGAAACTGGGCTTCCCATTGCTTAAAAACCAATAAGCCCGCACATACTTGCCACGCCGCCCTTTGATACATTCAAGTGGCGGCGTTTCTATTTTCAGACGGCCTTGACGTCGATGCCATCGCAAACACTTCCAGCCTGCTTTCAGGTAAAATAAGCCCTTTATTACATAAACCTTCTGAAAACATGAGTTCATCCTCTCCTGCAAAAACGCCCTTTTTCTTACTTTCCCTCGTTGCCATCATTCTTGACCAACTGAGCAAATGGGAAATCTTGAAACACTTTACCGAAGGCGAACGCCTCAATATCATTCCAGACTTTTTTGACCTGACCCTTGCCTATAATCCAGGCGCGGCTTTCAGCTTTTTGGCCGACCAAGGCGGCTGGCAAAAATTCTTCTTTTTAGGTCTGGCCGTCGTTATCAGCCTGTATTTGGCCCGTGCTATCTGGCGCGATGAGTTTGGCCGCTGGGGTAAACTGGGGGCTGCCATGATTATCGGTGGCGCGATTGGCAATGTGGTTGACCGTCTGATTCACGGCCACGTTGTCGATTTTCTGCTTTTCTATTGGCAAAACTGGTTCTACCCCGCATTTAACATTGCCGACAGCTTTATCTGCGTTGGCGCAGTTTGCTTGGTAATAGATGGTTTGCTGCACAAAAAAACACCTTCAAACGACACAAAGGCCGTCTGAAAACGGAACACACATGACTCAAAAAACCATTATCCTTGCCAATCCCCGCGGCTTCTGTGCCGGTGTTGACCGTGCCATCAGCATTGTTGAACGTGCACTCGAAGAATTCGGCGCGCCCATTTACGTCCGCCATGAAGTCGTTCACAACAAATTCGTCGTGGACAATCTGCGGGCAAAAGGTGCTATATTTGTCGATAACTTGGCGGATGTCCCAAAGGGCGCAACACTGATTTACTCTGCTCACGGCGTATCAAAAGCCGTACAGGAAGAAGCGGCACAACGTGGTTTCCGCGTTTTTGATGCCACCTGCCCTCTGGTAACCAAAGTCCATAAAGAAGTAGCCCGCCTTGATGAGCAAGATTACGAAATTATCATGATCGGCCACAAAGGCCACGTCGAAGTAGAAGGTACAATGGGACAATTGCCTCCAGGTAAAATGTTTCTGGTTGAGACAGTGGAAGATGTAGCCGGACTGAACGTCAAAAATCCTGACAAACTTGCCTACGTCAGCCAAACCACTTTATCGGTAGACGAAACCAAAGACATTATTGCGGCTTTGAATCAACGCTTCCCCAATATCCGCAATCCGCACAAAGAAGACATTTGCTACGCTACAACCAATCGCCAAACTGCTGTTAAAGAATTAGCCGAAGAATGCGATCTCGTGATTGTTGTCGGCTCGCCCAATTCTTCCAACAGCAACCGCTTGCGTGAAGTAGCCGCATTGCGCGGAGTTGATGCCTATATGGTCGATAATGCCTCCTATCTGAAAAAAGAATGGTTTGAAAACAAAACCAAGGTCGGTGTCACTGCCGGTGCATCTGCGCCCGAAGTATTGGTCCGAGAAGTCTTACAAACCATTCAAGATTGGGGACATGAGACCATACGTGAAGGAGAAGGCGCAGAAGAAAGCATTGTATTTGTCTTGCCCAAAGAATTGCGTCGCGAGGGCGAAAACAAACAAATCCTAAATAAAGGGTAAGTTTGTTATTTGCTTTATTTGAAAACTTAAGGCCGTCTGAAAATTTTCAGACGGCCTTAAGTTTATTTTGCTAATAAAAAAGACCTGCCTTAAAAGCAGGTCTTTTCATACATTATCCTGATTATTTATCAGAAGTATGTTGCTGACGGCGTAAGATAGCCGGAATTTCAAAGTCATCCAGTACAGACTGGTTGCTGAAATCAGCCGCAGTCAGATTCATAGAACGGATATTGCGGTTGGTACGAACCAGGCTTTCAGCACTGCTTTGGCTTTGAGCTTGAGGCGCTTCTTCCGCACCGCGTACCAATTGTTGGGTACGGGCAGCAGCACGCAGTTGGTTGTCAGTACCGTTTTCTTTCAAGCCGGTAGCAATGATGGTAATACGGATAGCATCTTCGCTCATGCTCTCGTCTTCGGCAGCACCAAATTTGCATTCCACTTCAGGGTGTGCATTTTGGTTGACAATACGCATAATCTCGTTGAACTCAGACATTTTCAAGCAACCAGGAGCAGTGGTAATGTTTACCAATACACCGCGTGCGCCATCCAAAGTAACGTTATCCAAGAGCGGGCTGGAGATAGCTTGATCGGTAGCCAAACGAGCACGGTCGATACCTTGTGCAAAACCTGAACCCATCATGGCGATACCGCGATTGCTCATCACGGTTTTCACGTCGGCGAAGTCCAAGTTGATCATGTCGCTAGGGCAAGTCACCACTTCAGAAATACCGGCAACCGCATCACGCAGTACATTGTCTGCCGCACGGAAAGCTTCGCGCATGGTCACGTCTTCGCCCAAAGCAGTCATCAATTTGTCATTCGGGATAATAATCAGGGAATCCACGCGCTCTTTAAGCTGATCCAAACCTGCTTGAGCGATATGTACGCGTTTGCCTTCGTAAGCAAACGGACGGGTTACAACCGCAACGGTCAGGATACCCATTTCTTTAGCGATTTCAGCCACAACAGGAGCGGAGCCGGTACCTGTACCGCCACCCATACCGGTCGTGATGAACAGCATGTTTGCACCGCGGATGGCATCTTCGATGGCTTCGCGATCTTCCTGAGCGGCGGCGCGGCCAATTTCAGGATTTGCACCGGCACCCAAACCGCGAGTCAGGTTTGTACCCAATTGAATGCGTTTAGCCGCATTGTTTTTAGCCAATGATTGCGCATCGGTATTGGCACTGATGAACTCAACACCATGGATAGTGTTGGCAACCATGTTGTTGATGGCATTACAGCCGCCGCCACCCAAACCGATAACTTTAATAACAGCAGGGCTTGTTGCTGATTCTGCTACGTCGTAAACAAATTCCATTCAATAATCCTCCGCGCCCCGCTTTATAAGGACGGTTCAAAAATAACTCATTATCCGTATTATATAAGAAGTATCCTGATACTGGCAAAAATCTTCTTATCATCCGACTGTCGGCGTTATATTTTTACTACAATTTTTAACAGAAAATATACAAGTTTTAAATTATTCACTTAGCAATTATTTAAAACCGTTTAATTCCACTTAAATATTCAGGACAAATGGATTTTACACCGCCTGCCCTGAACGCTTTTATCAGAAATTATCTCTAAAGAATCTTTGGATTTTTTCCCACAGACCCATTTTTTTGCCTGAATCATTCAGGGCAATCGCACCGGTTCGGCTGGTTTGTTCACCCTCTTCTGCGGCATAGGCCGTCTGAAGCAGGCCGATCGCTGTTGAATAGCGTGGATTGCGGATACGCTCAGATACGCCGCCCATTTCTTGTGGAACACCAATACGCGCCGGCAGGTTGAAGACTTCTTCCGCCAACTCAACAATACCGGTCAACATAGAAGCACCGCCGGTCAAAACGATACCGGAAGTCAGCACTTCTTCAGGGAAGCCAGAACGGCGCAATTCGTTCAGCGTCAATTCCAAAATCTCTTCTACACGCGGGCCGATGATTTCAGCCAAGACGCGGCGTGAAATTTGACGTGATTGACGATCGCCAACGCTAGGAACTTCAATCATTTCATCCAAGCCGTCCATAGTCGGAATGGCGGCACCGTAATGGATTTTGATGTACTCGGCTGCACTGTGCGGCGTACGCAGGGCTTGCGCCAAGTCTTTGGTAATCAAATCGCCGGCAACGGGAATAACCGCGGTATGGCGGATTGCACCATTGGTATAAACCGCGATATCGGTTGTACCGCCACCGATATCGATGACGCACACACCCAAATCTTTTTCGTCTTCAGTCAAAACAGCATGACCGCTTGCCAAAGGCTGAAGCATGATTTGATCCATTTGCAGGCCGCAACGTTGGATACATTTTTGGATATTTTGCAAGGCAGTGTTCGCACCGGTGATGATGTGTACACGGGTATCCAAACGCACGCCGCTCATGCCGATAGGCTCTTTCACACCAGGTTGGTTGTCGATGATGTACTCTTGAACCACAGTATGCAAGATGTTGTGATCAGGCGGAATATTGATGGCTTTGGCCGTTTCGATGGCACGATCGATGTCGGCTTGCGATACTTCGCCATCTTTAATTTTGACCACGCCTTGTGAATTCAGGCTGCGGATATGGTTACCGGCAATACCAGTAACGACGTGGGAAATTTTGGTATCTGCCATCAGCTCGGCATCTTCTACCGCCTGACGAATGGCTTGCGCAGTGGCGTCAATGTTGGTCACCATACCCGCACGCAGACCGCGTGAAGGGCTTTGACCCAAGCCAACAATGTGGATTTCGTTATCTTCCCGAATCTCACCGATTAAGGCGATGACCTTGGACGTACCAATGTCTAAGGCACTGATATATTTATTTTGTTGTTGTTCCATAATTGCTCGTTCGCTATGTTGTCTGACTGACGGTTTGATTATTTTTGAAACAAGATTGCTTCACGTCTAATCGGCTATTCACTGTTGGAAGGGTTTTCAGGCGGCCTGTAACGGACTGAAAAACCATCCTTATAACGCATATCGACATACTCGATACGACTTTGTTTTTTACGCAGCAGCGACGGCCAAATCTGGGCAAACTGCTGCAAACGTTTGATTTCGTTTTCACGCCCCAAGCGCACGGTAATGCCGTTGTCCAATACAAGCAGCCATGCCGAACGCGGCGTGTAGATCAATTCTTTGATGGTCAGTTTCAACGGACTCAAAATACCGGAAAAGTCCGCATAATGTTTGACCATGTCTTTGCCTGTCCCCTGCTGCCCTTCAAATATAGGCAGATCCTGTTTCAGGCTTGCGGCAAACACATTACCCTTACTGTCCACCAAACCGCCAGCGCGCCAGTGTGCAACCGGCACGCGCTCGGTCAGGATAATTTCCACGGTTTCCGGAAAACGGCGGCGCACCATTGCCGAGTCAATCCAAGGCAACTCCTGAAAAGCGGCCTGCGCCGAATCAATATCGGCGCGGAACATATTACCCCTGATATGCTCTCGTGCAACAGTTTGCAATTCTTTGCCGGAAGCATATTTCAGCTTGCCCTGAATGGCAATCTGTTTCACAGGGAAATATTTGGAATTGTAAAGCCAAGCTATGCCCGAACCTATCAGCAGAAAGGCCATCAGCAACAATAGCCGGCGGGTCAGCCGACCCAGTGCACCTGCATCATCCCACATGAGCGGTCTTCAAAATCTCAATACATAAATCAGCAAAATCTACGCCGGTATGGGCTGCAGATTTTGGCACCAAACTATGACTGGTCATACCGGGCAAAGTATTGATTTCCAAAAGATACAGCTTACCGTCCGTATCTTTTAGGAAGTCCACGCGCGAACAGCCGTCCGCACCAATCGCCTGCGCGCCACGCACGGCCAGTTCGCGCATCAGGTTTTCCTCCGCCTCGCTCAAATCTTCCGACGGGCATTGATAAACCGTATCGTCGCGGTTGTATTTGGCTTCGTAATCGTAAAACTCGGTAGCCGGAATAATATGAATGCTCGGCAGGCCTTTGCCGTTCAATACCGGGCAAGAATACTCGCCGCCGCCGATGAAGCGTTCGGCAATAATTTCGCCCTGCAAATGTTTCAATTCTTCGTAAACGCTTTTCAGACGGCCTTTTTCTTTGACTTTTACCACACCGACGCTGCTGCCTTCCGCGGCGGGTTTCACAAACATCGGCAGGCCCAATTTTTCTTCAACGGCATCAAAGTCGCTGTCGTCATGCAATACGGCAAACTCAGGAACAGGCAAGCCCACAGCCTGCCAAATCAGTTTGCAGCGGTATTTGTCCATACCCAACGCAGAAGCAGCCACCCCGCTGCCGGTGTAAGGAATACCCATCAGTTCCAACGCGCCCTGAATCGCGCCATCTTCGCCGAAAGTGCCGTGCAAAATATTGAAGGCCGTCTGAAACCCTTGGGTTTTCAATTCAGACAACGGGGTTTCTTTGGGGTCGAACGCATGGGCATCGACGCCTTTGCTTTTCAAGGCAGCCAAAATAGCGGCGCCGCTGTCCAGAGAAACTTCGCGCTCGCTGGAGAAGCCGCCCATCAACACGGCCACTTTGCCAAAATTCTGCATAATTTCTACTTTCTTAAATACTGATACAGGCCGTCTGAAATATTGTTCAGACGACCTATGTGTCCTCAAAGGCAAATATGCCTGTTTATTATGATTGTTTCGACAATTCCACCAATGCAGACGGAACGCGGTTGATGCTGCCGGCACCCATATTCAACACGACATCGCCGTCTTGCAAAACATTCAGCAGCATTTGCGGCAGGTCGGCAACATTTTCGCAGTAAATCGGCTCAAGTTTGCCCAATACGCGGATGGCGCGCGCTAAGGCGCGGGAGTCAGCCGCGGCAATCGGCTCTTCTCCTGCGGCATAAACTTCGGTCAACACCAGCGCATCGACGGTATTGAGGACTTTGGTAAAGTCTTCAAACAAATCGCGTGTACGGGTATAGCGGTGCGGTTGAAAAGCCAAGACCAAGCGTTTTTCAGGGTATGCACCGCGCGCAGCGGAAAGGGTTGCCGCCATTTCGACAGGATGGTGGCCATAATCGTCCACCAGCAAAGCAGTTCCACCGTTTGGCAACTTAATGTCGCCATATTTTTGGAAGCGGCGGCCGACACCCTCAAAGCCGAGCAAACCTTTTTGGATCGCTTCAACCGATGCGCCAACTTCCAGCGCAACGCCGATAGCCGCCAATGCATTGAGGACGTTGTGGCGGCCGGGCATATTCAAAACAACTTCAAACGGTTCTTGCTCATGTCCTTTCATTTGAACATGAACAGTAAATTTCATTTGCGCGCCAACGTTTTCAATATCGGTCGCGTAGATATCGGCAGTATCGTCCAAGCCGTAAGTGGCGTAAGGTTTGCTGATTTTCGGTAAAATCGCACGGACGTGTTCGCTATCGATACACAAAAAGGCTTTTCCATAGAATGGCATACGGTGGATGAAGTCCACAAACGCCTGATGCAGTTTCTCAACGCTGTGTCCGTAAGTGTCCATATGGTCTTCGTCGATATTGGTTACGACGGACATAATCGGCGTCAGATACAGGAAAGAAGCATCGGATTCGTCGGCTTCGGCAACAATGTATTCACCTTTACCCAAACGGGCGTTGGTACCTGCGGCGTTGAGCTTGCCACCGATAACGAAAGTCGGATCGAGTCCTGCCGCGCCGAGAATAGAAGCGGTTAGGCTGGTGGTCGTGGTTTTACCGTGCGTACCGGCAATGGCGATACCATCACGGAAGCGCATCAATTCTGCCAACATCAACGCGCGCGGAATCACGGGGATTTGCTGTTCCAACGCGGCAACAACTTCAGGATTGTCTTTTTTGACGGCAGTAGAGGTAACAACTACGTCGGCACCATTGACGTGTTCGGCAGTATGACCGGGGTAAACTTGGATGCCGAGAGCGCTCAGATGCTCAGTAACGGCATTACGCGCTTGATCCGAACCGGAAACTTTAAAGCCCAAATTGTGTAAAACTTCGGCAATACCGCTCATGCCGACGCCGCCGATTCCGACAAAATGGATGTTGGTCACTCGATTTTTCATCATAACGTTGCGTTCCGGTTGGTTTTTAGTGCGTAAAGGCGTTATTTTAAAGGGCTATCCGCTTCTGCGCTATGCTTTTATTGTAAAGGAATTTTAACAAAAGCAATAAAGGCCGTCTGAAACGCCGTTAATCAACTTTTCAGACGGCCTTGAATTGAAGTCTGCCTGCTTATTCGGTACAAGAGATGGCAACTTCCGCCACATCGTCCGCACTGTGCGGCAACGCCAAGGTACGGGCATTTTTCGCCCATTTCAGGCATTTTTCACGGTTTAATCCGCCAAGGATTTCGGCCAGTTTTTCTGCCGTCAGTTGAGTTTGCGGCAGTAGCAAACCAGCTTCAGCCTGCACCATAAAGCGCGCATTGGCTGTTTGATGGTCGTCCACTGCGTGCGGATACGGCACCAGCAATGCACCCAAACCGGCAGCCGTCAGCTCGGCAATCGTCAGCGCGCCGGCACGGCAAATCACCAAATCGGCATCGCGGTAGGCGGACACCATGTCGGTAATAAATTCAACGCACTCGGCTTGCACACCCAATGCATCATAATCCGCCTGCAAGTTACCCAATTTATTGCGGCCGGACTGATGATACATTTGCGGACGGGCCGCCTCAGGCAATAATGCCAAAGCTTGCGGAACGGTTTTGTTCAATACATCCGCACCCAAACTGCCACCCACCACCAAAACTTTCAGACGGCCTTGACGGTTTTCAAAGCGTTCTTCGGGAACAGGCAATGCCGCAATATCGGCACGGACAGGATTACCCACCAATCCGCCTTCATGTTGAAATGCTTTGGGGAAAGCGTACAGGACACGTTTTGCCCAACGCGACAGTTGGCGGTTGGACAAACCGGCTACGGCGTTTTGCTCGTGAATCACAATCGGCACACCGGAAATTTTTGCCGCCAAGCCGCCGGGGAAAGTAACAAAACCGCCAAAACCGATAACGCACTCGACACGGTGTTTCTTAATAATCTGCTGCGCCGCGCGGACGGTTTTATACAGCGTAAACGGCAACATCAGCTTGCGCTTGATGCCATTGCCGCGTATGCCTTTAATGGCCAGCGTTTCCAAGCGTATGCCGTATTGCGGCACGATACGCTCTTCCATCGAATCCTGACTGCCCAGCCAAATCACATGATGGCCTCGCTTTTGCAGCGACTCGGCAACCGCCAATGCAGGGAAAATATGACCGCCCGTACCGCCGGCCATCAGCATAAAAGTTTTACCACTCATGGTTTTACTCCACCGAATAACCGCGCATTTTTTGGCGGTTTTCATAATCAATGCGCAATAACAAAGTAACGCACACCAGCATGATAAAGACAGCCGAACCGCCGTAAGACATAAACGGCAAAGTCAGACCTTTAGTAGGCAGGATACCGATGTTTACACCGATATTGAAGAAACTTTGAATACCAATCCAAATACCGATACCGTTGGCAATATACGCGCTGAACATCAAGCCCGAATCACGCGCCTGTTTGCCGATGGAAAACGCGCGCCACACCAGCCAGCCGTAGCAGAACACCAAAACCAGCATCCCTAAAAAGCCGAATTCTTCACCGATAACGGCAAAAATAAAGTCCGTATGCGGCTCGGGCAGGTAAAAGCGTTTACCCAGGCTCGCACCCAAACCCTCGCCAAACCAGCCGCCGCGCACAATAGCCATCAAAGACTGCGTCAACTGATAACCCTTGCCCAAAGGATCGCTCCATGGGTTCAAAAACGCCGCCACACGCGCCATACGGTAAGGTGCAGCCCAAATCAGCAACCCCATTCCGCTCAATACCGTCAACACCAACACGGCGAAATATTTCCACGGGAAGCCTGCCAGAAACAGCATGCCCATAGTAATCACGACAATCACGACAAACGAACCAAAATCCGGTTGCAACATAATTAAAATCAAGCTGATGGCAATCGACACAATCGGCCACAACAGAGTTTTGAACTTGATGGCGCGTTCCTTGACCCGCACCCTGGCCTCCACCTTAAACGGGCAGGACAGCAAATCACCGATACCCGAAAATAGGGATGACCAGCCTAAAGAATCCAAGCCACGCAACATTTCTTCACGGCGCGTAAACAGGCTGGACAAATACAAGACCGTCGCCAATTTGAAAAATTCAGTCGGTTGCAGGTTGAGCGGTCCGACATGAATCCAGCGCGTCGCGCCGTTAATCTCACGGCCGACAACCAGCACCACCGCCAACAGCAAGCACGAAACAGCAAAATAAAACGGAACAATCCGCCGCCAGAAGCTCATCTTCAGCAGGAAAAGCGGCAAGCATATGGCCACCGTAAACAGGATAAAGATTGCCTGCTTAGACACAAAAGAAAACTGGCTGTCCCCTTCCGATGCCGCATACACAATAGAAGCCGAATAAATCATTACCAGGCTGAAGACCGTCATTAAGACGACCATCCACAAGAGAGAAACATCAAACTTCCGACCATCGCGCGCAATCGGCCGGTCAAGCATTTTGGAAAGACTAATCATGAAAACATCCGTAACGGCTTGAATAAAATATTCAGACGGCCTGCTAATGGGCAAGAGGCCGTCTGAAAAAATGAATTAACGTTATTTTAAAGGTTTATTTCCAAACCAACAATTCAGATTCTTTAAAGATGTCGGATTCCGACGTTCTTTGCGCCCTCTCCTACCCTTTGATACTGGCAAAAGGCCGTCTGAAAACACTTTTATATTTTCAGACGGCCTTGTATAAATCTTTTCTTCAGGAAAATAGGCTACTTTTTATCCAATGCAAACCCTAAGCCAACTGCGGTATTTCCGCCCACGGCTGTATCTGTTCCAACTGCGCGGCGAGGCTAAGCAGCGTGTCTTCGCGTCCGTGTGCGGCGGCGAACTGGGTACCGACAGGCAGTCCGTTATGCCGGTAAAGCGGCACGCTCATGGCGGGGTTGCCGCTCATGTTCAGCGGCGATGTATAGCCGACGTATTGCAGCGCGGCGGCGGCTTCTTTTTCTAAAAACGGGTTGTGTTTCAACAGAAAACCCAAGCGCAGCGTGCCAAACAGCAGGCGCATGGCTTTTTGTGCGGCGGGCGGCGGCATCATCTCGCCGATTTTCGGCGTGGTGCGCGGGCAGACGGGCGTCATTAACACGTCGTAGCGTGTGAAAAATGCTTTGGCGGCACGTTCCTGCGCCAGCATCACGTCGCGCGCCCATGCCATTTCGCCCGCACTGATTTGCCGCCCCTGCACAATCATTGCCCACGTTGTCGGTTCAAGCAGGCAGTGCGGCAGTTTTTGTCCGGTTTCGTATTGATATTGGTAGAACAGTTTTGCCGTTTCGCCCATGACGATGATGCGGGCGGCGCGGTTGAGCTGTTCGGGCGGCGCGAAATCGGGCGTGGCTTCTTCCAATTCGTGTCCCGCGTCTTGCATCAGTTTCAAACTATGGGCGAACGCGGCTTCCGTGCCTTCGTCGTTACCGCCGCCAAACCATATCTGTTTCCAAAAAGCGATTTTCAGACGACCTGTTTCTTGTTTCAGACTGTCTGCAAAACCGTTTTCGGGCGGTGGCGGGCAGGCATACAGGGCGCGCTCTTGGGTTTGGGCGGCGATGTCCAGCAAAACCGCGCTATCGCGCACGCTGCGGGTCAAGACATGGTCGCATACCAAGCCTTGCCACGCTTCCGATGCGTTCGGCGCGTAACTGCTGCGGCCGCGCGTGGGTTTCAGCCCGAACACGCCGCAGTTGTGCGCGGGTAAGCGGATGGAACCGCCGCCGTCGCTGCCGTGCGCTGCGGGGACGACACCCGAAGCCACTGCTACCGCTGCGCCTCCGCTGCTGCCGCCCGCGGTATAGTCCAAATGCCACGGATTGCGCGTGATGCCGTAAATTTCGGTTTCGGTAACGGCATACGCGCCCCATTCGGGCGTGGTGGTTTTGCCGAATACGCGCAGCCCCGCATCGAGATAGGCTTGGGTCAAATCGCTGTTTTGCTTGGCAATGTAATGCTGCATCATGCGCGAACCCGACCATGTCGGCGCGCCTTCCCAATCCGCCAGCAGGTCTTTGAGCAAAAACGGCACGCCCGCCAGTGGCGTATCGGCATTTTCAGACGACCCCTGCCACGCCGCAGCGCGTTCGCGCAAATCATGCGCCAACAGATTGAGCTTGGGGTTGACTTCGTCCAAGCGGTTTAAAGCAGCCTGCAACACTTCATCGGCGGACACTTCTTTTTTGCGGATCAGCTCTGCCAAACCGACGGCATCGTAACGGATGTAGTCTTGAAAATTCATGGGTTTTCCTTTCGGATTGATAAACACACGTTTTGTCGGTCAGGCATGGCTGCCCGCCTTTTTGCCGTTTGTCCGCATATAACTAAATGACTTTATTTTCAATACGCAACTTACCAGTTGCCGTCATTCCCGCGCAGGCGGGAATCCATTTTTGAAATTCAGAAACTGTTTTCCAAATCAAGGCTTTTCAAGTTTTACGATGGATTCCTGCCGTAGCCCGTTCTCGCGTAGGCGGGGGTGGAAATGACGGAATTTGATGACATACCGGATTTAAAATTAAATATGTTGTTATAGGCAATTTTTAAGAAACAGTAACACCGTATAAAGGAAAGAAACAAGCTTATCGTTGCTGCAAAAAGGTCGTCTGAAACTGCCTTGACGTTTTCAGACGACCTTTTTGCCAATAGTGCTCAAGGTTTACGGTAAAACCAACCCTCTTTTCATGTTTCAGACGGCCTCACAAAGCCTTAAACGCTTCGATAAACACTTCCGAACGGTGTGCATAGCCTTTAAACATATCGAAGCTCGCGCAGGCGGGGCTGAGCAGCACGATATCGCCCGCTTCGGCTTGGGCGTATGCCGCCTGAACCGTCTCTTCCAAAGTGGCGCAGTCGGTCATATTCAGACCGCAGCCGTCCAAATCGCGGCGGATTTGCGGCGCATCGACGCCGATCAGGAACACGCCTTTTGCCTTGCCGGCAAGCGCGTCGCGCAGGGGCGTGAAGTCCTGCCCTTTGCCCATGCCGCCCAAAATCACGAAGAGCGGATTTTGCAAACCGGCAATCGCGGCGGCAGTCGCTCCGACGTTCGTGCCTTTGCTGTCGTCGATAAACACCACGCCGTTTTTCTCGCCGATTTTTTCCACGCGGTGCGGCAGGCCTTGGAAGGTTTTGACGTGCTCAAGCAATGCTTCGCGCGGCAAACCGATGGCTTCGCACAAGGCAACGGCAGCCATAACGTTGGCGGCGTTGTGCAAGCCTTGCAGCGGGATGTCTTGTGTGGCAATCAAATCTTCATTGTCTTGTTTCAGACGACCCGTCTCACGTTCCAACCAAAAATCGGCTTCGTGTTCCAACGAAAACCATTTCACCTCGCGCCCGGCGCGTTTCATGGCGCGGCAGAACACGTCGTCTGAATTCAAAACCTGCACGCCATCGCCACGGAAAATCTTGGCTTTGGTATGCGCGTAATCGAGCAAGTCGTCGTAGCGGTCAAGATGGTCTTCGGAAATGTTCAGCACCGTCGCCGCAGTCGGGCGCAGGCTTTCGGTGTTTTCCAGTTGGAAGCTGGAAAGCTCCAACACCCACACGTCCGCCTTTTTGCCTTCGCGCTGCAATTCCGCCTCCAAAACCGGCGTGCCGATATTGCCCGCGATAACGGTATCCAGCCCGCACTTGATGCAGAGATAGCCCACCAGGCTCGTTACCGTGGTTTTGCCGTTGCTGCCGGTAATCGCAATCACCTTGTCGCCGCGGCGGTTCACAATGTCCGCCAGCAATTCGATGTCGCCCAACACGCGTCCGCCGTTTTGCTTGAAGGCCTCGATATCCGGCTGACGCTCACTGATGCCGGGACTGAGCGCCAGAATATCGAAACCATTATCTAACGCATCTTTCAGACGGCCCGTGTAAAACACCAGCCCGTCAAACATCTTACCGATTTGCGACACACGTTCGGCTTTCAGCTCCGCATCATATGCAGCAACCTCCGCACCGTTTTTGCGCAGATAGGCAATCATGGAAATACCCGTGCCGCCAAGTCCGGCGACGAGGATTTTTTTATTTTGAAAAGTCATTTTGGTTTTGTCCTAAAACAGATCATATGAAGCAGGAGGATGTCCGCCCCCTGCTCAAGCCGCTTAGAGCATCGAGGCTTCTTTTGCCCTTCTGTGATTTTGGTTTTGCTGGTTAATCCGCTTGTATTTTTCCAGCAAACTGTTTTGGGCATAAGTCAGCGTAGTATTGAAACTCATATGCGGACCTTCCAGTGTAATCCGCGTACCGCCGTCGTGGAATACCGCTATTTTGTCACCAACAAACGGAATCTGTCTGCTGACCGGCTTGTATTTGCTCCCGAGCATCTTCATCAGCTCTTCGAATTTGTATTTTGGAAAAACAGCCTGCACATAAACCAACACCTTTTTCTCGTCGAAAATCAGCGTTACCTGCTCCAAGCCGCTGAAATCGATAGCTTTCGGGTTAACCGAATATTGGTAGCCACCCGAATACGGATTGAGCTGTTCTTTATTAAGGCGGTACATCCTACCGGCTTCCGCTTCGGTCGTCTTGCCGATTTCCATACCAAACACGCTCGGCGCGGCAAAGGCAAACGGACTGACCAGCAGCAGTGCAAATAAAATCAATTTTTGTTTCATAGTTTTTTCCTTTTCCGAAGATTTATTTTTCAGACGGCATTTTACAGCCGATCAATAACCCAGCTTCAAACGGCGGTAATTGTCGCAGCCGTCTTGGTATCCATTGTCGCAAGCCTTGCCAAACCATTCTTGAGCGAGCGCAAGGTCTTGGCGCACGCCGTGCCCTTTGTAATACGCCACACCCAAATTATTTTGGGCATTGGCAACCCCTTGTTCCGCAGCCTTACGAAACCACTGCGCTGCCTGTGCAACGTCTTGACGGACTCCTTGCCCATTGAGATACATCCAAC
>NZ_KV809505.1:26695-79528 GCF_001812605.1 Neisseria sp. HMSC073G10
ACCACTGCACTGCCTGTGTATAGTCTTGACGGACGCCTTGCCCTTTTGCATACATCGTGCCCAAATTAACTTGGGCTTTAGCATCCCCTTGTTCTGCAGCCCTACGATACCACTGCACTGCCTGT
The DNA here is from genome assembly GCF_001812605.1 of Neisseria sp. HMSC073G10. Classification (NCBI taxonomy): domain Bacteria; kingdom Pseudomonadati; phylum Pseudomonadota; class Betaproteobacteria; order Neisseriales; family Neisseriaceae; genus Neisseria; species Neisseria sp. HMSC073G10. The sequence continues at coordinate 26,821 of NZ_KV809505.1, forward strand.
GTATAGTCTTGACGGACTCCTCGCCCTTGGCCATACATCAAGCCCAAATTGAATTGGTCATCGGCATGCCCTTGTTCTGCAGCCTTGCGATACCACTGCACCGCCTGTGCATCGTCTTGACGGGATCCTAACCCTTGATCATACGCCACGCCCAAATTATGTTGGGCTTCTGCAACCCCTTGCTCTGCAGCCTTGCGAAACCACTGCACCGCCTGTGCATAGTCTTGACGGACTCCTTCGCCTTTGTAATACATCACACCCAAATCCAATTGGGCTTGAGCATTCCCTTGCTCCGCAGCTTGAAGCGTTTTCTGAAAATTCGGCATATTATCCGCCCAAACTGCCTGCGCCAAGCCCAAAGATAACAGGGCTACCATCATTTTTTTTAATAATTTATTCATTCTAAAATCCATTTCTTTCAAATTATTGTTTCTGTTTTATCCAAGAAGTTTCAGACGGCCTTTAGCCAGCAAATTCCTCAAAAAATCCGTTGACATCATAGCTGGCTAAAATATGCTGCAATTCCGGTGCGCGCACCCATGGGTCAACCGCCATCGGCGGCATAGGCGGTTCGATACCGTCTTCGTTTTGGTTACGGCACCAATCTGCCATGGCAAAAACTTGGATTAAAACAGGTTCGGCAAGTGCTTTGTCGATGTCCAGTTCGCTCATGGCTTGGGCAAAGCAGGCGATCCATTCGTTGCGGACTTGTACGTTGACGGCAAAGGGCATATGGCGGGCGCGCAGTTGGGGATGGCCGTATTTTTCGACAAAAAGTTGCGGGCCACCGAGCCAGCCGCTAAAAAATTCGTAGAGCTTTTCGCGTATCAGGGTCATGTCTTCGCCGTGCATTTGCCGCAAAGCTTGGTATCTTGGCTCAAGTTCCATCAAGTCGTAGAAACGGTCGGTCAGGGTGCGGATGCCGGTTGCGCCGCCAAAAGATTGGTACATATTTGGGGACTTTCTGTGTGGATTATTGCGGGATTTATTTTGAGACGTAGGATTCAGGCAAGCATGCTTACCTTACATAATGGCCGTCTGAAAGTTTCAGACGGCCTTTGGAGATTTAGCGGATTTTGAGGGTACTCAAACCAATCAGCACCAAGACGATGGTGATAATCCAGAAACGGACGACGACTTGGGTTTCTTTCCAGCCTTTTTGTTCGTAATGGTGATGAATCGGCGCCATCAGGAAGATGCGTTTTTTGGTGCGTTTGTACCAACCGACTTGCAACATAACGGAAATGGCTTCAACAACAAACAGGCCGCCCATGATGACGAGGACAAATTCTTGGCGGATGATGACGGCAACGGTACCGAGCGCCGCACCAAGTGCGAGCGCGCCAACGTCGCCCATAAAGACTTGTGCCGGATAGGCGTTAAACCACAAAAAGCCGAGACATGCGCCACACATGGCGGTACAGAAAATCACCACTTCGTTTGCACCGGCAACGTAAGGCAATTGCAGGTATTGGGCAAATTGGGAGTGTCCGCTGGCATAAGCAAAAATGGCAAGACCGGCGGCGACAAGTACAACGGGGAATGCGGCCAGACCGTCCAAACCGTCGGTCAGGTTAACGGCATTGGATGTGCCGACGATGGTCAGGTAGGACAATACCAAGAAGCCGACTACGCCAAGCGGCAAGGCAACTTGTTTGAAGAAGGGAACAATCAGGATATTGTTGGCAGAGTTTGTCGCAAGGTAGAACAATGCCAAGCCGGCGATAATGGCAACGCTGGACTGCCACACCATTTTAAATTTGGCAGACACGCCGTTAGGGTCTTTATAAACCACTTTGCGCCAGTCGTCGTAAAAACCGAGTGCGCCGGTAGCAAGCAAGACTCCTAAGAGAATCCAGATATAAGGATTTGCCCAGTTACCCCACAAGATTGTGGACACGGTAATAGCGGTCAAAATCAGCGAGCCACCCATGGTTGGCGTACCGTTTTTGATCAGGTGGGTTTGAGGGCCGTCGGTACGGACGGCTTGGCCGACTTTAAGCGCAGTCAGCTTGCGGATGGTCCACGGACCAAGCAATAGGGAAAACGCCAAAGCAGTCAAAGCCGCCATGACGGCGCGGAATGTGGTGTATTGAAAAATATTCAGACCGGTTAACCAGTTACTGAAATGTGCGAGCCATAAAAACATGGGGCTTCCTTTTTTGTTTTTGTTGTTACAGCGGGCTTATTGCCCAATTAAAAATCAATCGGTATGCCGTCTGAAATTTCAGACGGCCTTATTGAGTAAGATTATTTCTCTACCACGCAAATCGGATAGTTTCCAGGATTCTTTCCGCCGCCCAAATCCAAGCAGGTATCTTCATAAATAAATGCCTGTACTTTCATTCCGGCATAAAACGCGGCAATCAGCAAACCAGTCAATAGTAAAATCTTTTTCATATTTCAGACGGCCTTTTACGCGGTTGTTGCTGCCAATGCCTCGATCACTTCTTCCATCTTCATAAAGCGCGAGCCTTTGACCAATACAGTAGCGCGTTCAGGCAAGTCGTGGCTCAACACTTGAATCAGCGGATCTTTGTCAGCAAACCACAAACCTTCCGCGCCAAACGTTTCCGCTGCCTCAACGCTGTTGTCGCCGACAAAATACGCGGCCTCGATGCCTTTATCCCGTGCATACGCGCCAACTTCGGCGTGCATGGCAGCAGCTTCATCCTCGCCCAATTCGCCCATATCGCCCATCACAAAAATACGCGGCGCAGGCATAGCGGCGAGCACATCAATGGCGGCTTTCATGCTGTCAGGGTTGGCATTATAAGTATCGTCAATCAAAGTCGCGCCTTTAATGCCTTGCTTGATATTCAGACGGCCTTTGATATTACTGAAATTTTTCAGGCCGTCTGAAACTTCGGCAAGGCTCAAACCTGCCGCTAAAGCTAGAGCCGTCGCCGCTACGGCATTATGCACATTGTGACGGCCGGGGACTGGCAACACCACGGCAACACGTTCATTGCCACGCACCAAATCAAATTCGCAGGACAACGGTTTCAACTCAATATTTTCTGCATGGACATCGCCACTGGCAACGCCGAAAGTCTGAGCGTTCAATTGCGCAGTAGCAGCTTCAAATGTAGCGATATTGGCATCTTCGCACGGAATCAGCGCAATGCCGTCTGAAAGCAAACCTTCGTAGATTTCACTTTTTGCTTTAGCAATATCGCCGACGCCATCAAAACCACAACCGACATGCGCACGCAAGGCGTTATTGACCAGAGCAACATTCGGACCGGCAATTCGGGTCAGCAAAGACAATTCGCCAAAATGGTTCATACCCATTTCAATGACGGCATAGCGGTGTTTTTCGTTCAACTTCAACAAAGTCAGTGGCAAGCCGATATGATTGTTGAAATTGCCGGCTGTCGCCAACACAGCTTCATCACCGAATCGATGACGCAATACGCCGGCCAACATCTCTTTAACCGTCGTTTTACCGGAAGAGCCGGTAATGCCAAAGACAAACGGATTCACATTTTCACGCCACGCCTTCGCCAGTTTTTGCAAAGCCGCAAGCGTATCGTCAACCTTCAACGCGCCTTTCAAAGCCACACAATCTTCGCGCGAAACCACAACTGCCGTCGCCCCCGCTGCCAACACATCTTCAACAAAGTCATGCGCGTCAAAGCGCTCGCCGGCAAGCGCGAAAAATACGTCGCCGTCCTGAATATCGCGGCTGTCTGTAACGATACGCGAAACAGGTTGATTTTCAGACGGCATCGGAAGGTTGAGGGTCTGACAAATAAAATTAAGGTCTAGTGGTTTCATGATTGTGTTTCTTGTCCTTGTTCTAACGGCTCCACATTTTTATCCGTATTTTGGGAAACCATTTTTAAATGACGATAATTGCGTCTTGCCAGCACAATAAAAAGAATAGCGGCAAAATTTACACCGACAGTAAGCTTATGTACCGTAAGGCTAAATGATAATTGCAGTACACTTTCTATATAATACGTAAAAGAAAATGCCTCTCCTACAAAGACTATTTGCAACAAGCATGGCGTGTACACATATATCATTCTATTAAAACCTATTTCACGGAATTTAAACGCATTCCATGCTGCAGACAGCGCCAACACACCCAAAATGAAAAGTAAAATCCCAAAAAACACAGCCCATGCCATGTTGTTAATCAGTCCTTGCACACTCTGAATTGATGCCAGAATCAACCAAACCACGCCCTGTACAAAAGTCAGCCATGCCATAAATTTACCGCTTTTGGGCAATTTTTTATAATCAGGAAATGTATTGGAAAACCAACTTTTCATACTATAAATCACTTTCTCTTATCAACTGCCGATTTTCCCGTACTGCTGGTAATCGGAAAAACACAATACAATGGTTTTACCGTTTTGGCGGTAGGGGTGGCAAAGGCTGTAATTGCCATCTTTTGCCTCATAACGTATTTCATTTGTTTGTCCGGCAAATACCCTCTGCAAGTATTCACGCTCGCTCAGATTTGGGGCATAAAGATATTGCGTTTTGCTGATTGTTTCTTTATTGCCATTCCGAGTAACGACAAAACCATTATCATCGCCTACCCCCTGAGCATTGGGCGCCTGCTCATCAATCCCACTTAAATGGGAATCGGCTGAAAAAGCCAAATAAACCTGTTTATTACCTATCGTATCCGGCACAATCACCGTAGCGGCTTTAAAGGCAGAATCTTCCTTCGACATCAGCTCAAGGATTAACGCCGCTTTTTTGATGTACGCCAATTCAAAACGATAATCTGCCAACGCGTTGATTTGCGATGGATTATCCTTGACGATACGCTCTAGAGATTGAGTCAAAATCTGACGTTTTTGCTGAACAGTCAGATAATTTCCGCCAAATAACAGGGCTGCTAAAACGGGAAATACTGCCAACAACAAATATAAGGTTTTCCGGCTACCTTTGCTTTCTTCCTCTTGTCCTCGCTCGGCGATACGGGTCAAATTCAGCATGATGTTCAATATCAAGGCACCCGCCATCACGGCAAAAATCCCCAAAATACTCATCAGGAAAATTTCCGTAATGTATTCGCGGAATACCTTAAGCCCGAAAACATTGGATGAAATCAGAACAAATACCCAATACACCAGCAGCACGACTGCTACCATACCGATGATATTCGTTGCCTTAACCAATTTCTTTGCGTTCATACTCTCAAATCGTGTTCAGACGGCCTATCTATTCTGACTAATCAGCGGATACGGATTTACCGCGCCGCTGGGCAGATACACGCCGTAATGCAGGTGGGCCGGTGTAGTTCTGGCGTTGCCGGTTTTACCGACATAGCCGATAACCTGCCCTTCTTTGACTCGCTCATACAGGCGGATACGGGCAAATTTATTCAGATGGGCATAGTAATGCCACGCACCCGGCCCTTGAATACCGATAACTTTACCACCCAATCGGTTGCGCCCGATTTTGGTCACGATACCGGGCGTCGTACTGCGTATCGGCGTATTTTTCTTAGCAAAAATATCCACACCTTCATGCCTGCGCCCCTGACTGCGTGCGGCGCCCCAAGTGTCGTCAAAACGTTTGCCTTTAACAGGATTGGGCAGGCTTTGCTCGGCAGGAGGCTGTTGCGCCCTCAACTGCTCGATTTCGGCAGTAGGACGCGGAAGTTGTTTGGTTGTACAACCTGCGAATAAAACCACGGCTGCACTGATTAATAAGGTTTTTATCGGCATTTTCAGCATCAAATCGGTCTCCTTGTTGTTCAGACGGCCTTGTTAAAAAATCCTCTGAAACAAACAACTGTGATGGGTTTAATGGCTGACGTGCCGTAATGCGTGTGTCGTATTGCTTTTATTGTATAGGTTTAAATCTTTTTCAGACGGCCTTAAGGTTTCGGGCCGTCTGAATATTTGCGTTATGGCTTAACTGCGCTCTGCCAATGCTTTTTCTGCGATTTCAAAATCGGAGAAATGGTGCTTCACGCCTTGTACATCCTGATAGTTTTCATGCCCTTTACCGGCAATCAGAATGATGTCATTCGCAGCGGCTTGTTCAACCGCATAACGGATGGCAACAGCGCGATCAACTTCAACACGCTCAGGATTAGGTACGGCAGGCAAAATATCGCTGATGATGTCTTGCGGATTTTCCAAGCGCGGGTTATCGCTGGTAACCACCACTTTATCGGCACCCTGAACTGCTGCCGCGCCCATCAGCGGGCGTTTGCCACGGTCTCGATTGCCGCCGCAACCAAATACGCACCACAAAGCCGCACCCTGCGGTTTGATTTCCTGCAAGGTGGAGAGTGCTTTTTCCAATGCGTCGGGCGTGTGGGCGTAATCGACAACGACCAAAGGTTTGCCGCTGTTCATAATGCAATCCATGCGGCCTGAAGCAGGACGGATTTTTGCCAGCACTTCCAAAATGTTATTGAGTGGATAGCCGTTGGCACACAGCAAGGTAACGCAGGCGGCGAGGTTTTGCGCGTTGAATCGTCCGAGCAGACGGGTACGGCATTTTCCTTCGCCCCACGGGGTTTGGAATACGGCTTCCATGCCGTCTGAAGAAGCGGTGAAATCGGTAATGCGGATATCGGCTTGCTCGCCAAAGCCGTAGCCGTAAACGGCTAAATCGGGACAGTCTTTTTTCAGACGGCCTACCAGTTCTGCACCGTATTCATCATCGACATTGATGATGGCGTGTTGCAGACCATGCCAGTAGAACAAGCGCGATTTGATGGCACCGTAGGCTTCCATGGTGCCGTGATAATCGAGGTGGTCTCGGGTAAGATTAGTGAAGATTGCACTGCGGAATGGCACGCCGTTGACGCGCGATTGGTCAAGGCCGTGGCTGGAAACTTCCATCGCGGCGGCTGTTGCGCCTTGTTGACGGAAACGGTAGAGCAGGGTTTGGACATCGACGGGAGCGGGGGTGGTGTGCGTGGTTTCTTCCAATGCGCCCCAAAAGCCGTTGCCGACCGTGCCGATAATGGCGGTTTTTTCTCCCAACAAATCGGTGGCTTGCGCCAGCCATTGTGTGATGGAGGTTTTGCCGTTGGTGCCGGTTACGCCCCAGACTTTGAGGTCGTCTGAAACATTGCCATAAACTTGCGCCGCCAACATGCCGGCACGGTGTTTCAAATCTTTGATGCCTTGATTGGGGACTTTCCATTCGGGATTCCACGCGAATTTGCCGTCGTCGTCCCAAAAAACAAAAGCCGCGCCGTTGGCAATGGCTGCGGGGATATAACTGCGACCGTCCGTATATTCGCCCTGACAGGCAACGAAAATATCACCTTGTTTAATTTGACGGCTGTCTGAATGCAACAAACGCCCTGCTGCGTTTGCACACAGCAGAGGCGGAATGTTGGTTTCAGCTAAAGGGGTTAACTTGCTGAACATAAACAATATCTCTTTGATTGTTTGGATTATGACGGTACTTTGACAGTAGCGGTATTACTTAAAGGCTTGGTCGGGGAAACGCCCAAGATGTTCAAGCTTCCGCTCATGACTTCTTTGAATACGGGACCGGCAACCACGCCGCCGTAATAGCCGTTGGCAGTCGGTTCGTCAATGGTAACGGCCACAATCACGCGTGGATTTTTAGCCGGAGCAAAACCGATGAATGTACCGACGTGTTTGTTGTCTACATAGCGACCATTGACCAGTTTACGCGCCGTACCGGTTTTCGCACCTACATCGAAACCATCGACAGCACCGGCAGTACCGGTACCGCCGGCTTCAGTAACGGAAACCATCAACTCGCGCACTTTTTTCGCAGTAGAGGCTTTGATGACGCGCTTGCCTTTAGGGGCAACCGCTTGTTTTTCAAAGCTGACCGGCAACAATTCGCCGTCATGGGTCAAGACAGTATAGGCTCGCGCCAACTGCAGCAGGCTTAATTGCAGGCCATAACCGAAAGACATGGTTGCTTGTTCGATTTTTTGCCATCTGCGCCAGCTTCTCAACAAACCTGCAGTCTCACCAGGAAAGCCTGAATGCATGCGCACACCCACACCTAAATCATGATAGAAATCGTACATTTCTTTAGGCGTAAACATGGCAGAAAGTTTACTGGTACCGACGTTGGAAGATTTTTGCATAATGCCGCGCACATCCAAAGTAGGATAAACGTGGGTATCTTGTACGGTAGCCGGACCGATTTTGTAAGGCAGGGTATTGAACGTATCGGTTGCATCCACTTTGCCCGAATCCAATGCTTTGGCAATGGTAAACGGCTTCATGGCAGAACCGGGTTCGATCATGTCGGTTACGGCGCGGTTGCGGCGCTGTTCGCTATTGGCTTGACCCGGTTGATTCGGATCGTAAGCCGGGCTGTTGACCAAAGCCAAAATTTCGCCGGTTTGCGCATCCAATACCACAACTGTACCCGCTTTGGCTTTGTGATAAGCCACCGCTTTGTTTAACTCGTCATAAGCGAGCGTTTGAATACGCTGATCCAAAGACAAAATCATGTCTTGGCCGTTTTTAGGCACGCTGTTGCGTGGAGAGTCGAGGCTGTCTACGATATTGCCTTTGTTGTCACGCAATACAACTTTCGCACCATCTTCACCGCGCAGGCTGTCTTCACGGGAAAGCTCCAAGCCCTCCTGACCTTTGCCGTCGATATTGGTAAAACCGATAACGTGCGCAAACAGATTGCCCATCGGGTAATGGCGTTTCAATTCTTTTTGGAATGCAATGCCTTTAATGCCCAATGCTTTGATTTCTTCTGCTTTCTCGTAGCTGAGTTGACGTTTCAGATAGATAAAGCCTTTGTCTTTTTTAGACAATTTATTTTTCAAAACTTCAACAGGCACATCAGCAATGGCCGACAATTTTTCCAACTGCTCGTCAGTCGGCATTTCCTCCATACCGGAAGGCATGGCATACAATGATTCGGTAGGCGCACTCAAAGCCAATGTGGCACCATTGCGGTCGGTAATCATACCGCGTGATGCCGGCAGCGGAAGCGTACGCACAAAACGTTGGTCGCCCTGATTTTTCAAAAATTCATGCTGACTGGTTTGCAGATAAACCCCGCGCACCAACAGACCGGTAAATGCCAGCGCAACAGCGCCCAGCACCAAACCGATTCGCCCGTTACTTGTCAGCGGCTTTTTCGTTTTTGTTGTTCCAGACAGCATTTGAGGTTTATATTCGTTCTTAATTAACATGTTGAACTTCTCATGACTTAGCTGCTCAGTGAGCCATCAAATCCCGTAAATCTTGCACCAATGCAAGGCTCTGTATTCTTATTTTTTGCGTTCCAGCATAGCCGTATTATGCGCACCCGGAGGAAGCAGATGTTGCTTTTCGGCCGCCACTTTAATCAACTTGTGGTTTGCCAATCTTGCTTGCTCCAATTTCAGGCGCGCGTAATCCTGTTCCAACTGAATTTCCCGTTTTTGTGCCTTATCCAACTCGATAAAATGCAAACGGGACTGGTTTTGCTTAAACACTACGGCAAAGGCTGAGACCGTCACCAAAACCAGCAATAAAATATTCAACTTACCCATCTCAAACTTTCAGACGGCCTGTCAACAGGATTATCTCTTACGACAGCGTTTAGACGCCATCCCCTACTCAATAACCGAAAATTCGCCACTGCTTCGCTCCGCCACACGCAAAACTGCACTGCGCGCACGCGGATTGGCTTCAGTCTCTGTCGAATCCGGTTTGATTGCTTTGCCCACAGCCTTCAAAGGCGGCTGAGGCAAATCCGCTTCCTTAACCACTGCCCAACGGGGCAATGGCGCATGTTGCGAATATTTTTTAATAAACTGCTTCACAATTCTGTCTTCCAGCGAATGGAACGCAATGACAGCCAAGCGCCCACCCTCTTTCAGACGGCCTGCAACCTGCGGCAAAACTGCCTCTACCTCTTCGAGCTCGCGGTTAATAAAGATGCGAACTGCTTGGAAGGTGCGCGTTGCAGGGTCTTGTCCGCGCTCACGAGTACGGACGTTTTGCGCCACAAGCTGCGCCAGCTTGCGGGTTGTATCGATGGGACTCTCCTCGCGTTGCGCAACAATGGCGCGCGCAATCTGGCGACTAAACCGCTCTTCACCATAATTCTTAATTACCTCGTGTAAATCCTGTTCGGATGCAGTTGCAATCCATTCTGCCGCAGACATCCCACGGGTCGGATCCATCCGCATATCCAACGGCGCATCAAAGCGGAAACTGAATCCGCGGCTGCCATCGTCAATTTGCGGCGACGAAATCCCCAAATCAAAAAGCGCACCGTCAATCTTATCGATGCCCAATTCATCCAAGGCCGTCTGAAATGTTTCAAAACCATTGTGTACGACACTGACACGTTTATCTTGCGCCGCCAGCTCATTGGCTACCGCAATCGCCTCGGGGTCTTTATCAAAAACAACCAAACGCCCCTGCTCACCCAAACGCGACAAAATCAGCCGGGAATGCCCTCCCCTACCGAACGTACCGTCCACATAAATCCCGTCTTCACGGATTGCCAATGCATCCACCGCCTCATGCAATAAGACAGTAACATGCTGATAATTTTCAACTTTACTCACAATTGCAAATCCGTTTGACTCAATTGGAAAGCCAATTCATCAGGATCGATATCCAAAGCCTGATTCATTTCCTCTTCCCAATGTTCGCGACCCCACAACTCCATACGGTTTGCACGGCCAACCAAAGTAACTTCTTTTTCAAAATCCACGCGTTTGCGCAGATTGGCCGGAATCAAAACGCGTCCGGCGCTGTCCCACTCCAAAATCTCCGCATTGTGCAGCAGCAAATTCTGATACCGTTGCAAAGATTCATTGCCGGCTACTTTCAACTTCAGAATCTGCTCGGCTTTTTCTTCCCAAACGGGCTCGGGGTACATCAATAATTTTTTTCGGGAATCCAGGGTGACCACAATTGCAGGCGTATAACGGCGCAGCAAAATATCGCGGAATTTGGCAGGAATCGCCAACCGCCCTTTACTGTCCATACTCAATTCATGAGCACCGCCAAACACATCACACCCCAAATTCGATTAAAATAAAACAGAGTGGGATTAAAAATCCCACCTTCCTAAAATCTTTCGTTTTCACTTCCACGGAACACTTTTTAGGAAAAAGTAACCACTTTCACCCACTATGCCCCACTAACCGACACTATAAGAAATTTTGGCAATCAGGTCAAATCCGTTTCTTATCTGAAATAAAACACTAAACACTTTAAATTCAATATCTTATATATATAATGATGCATGACATATGGGTTTATTAAGTGTTTCGTTTAGCATTAAATACTATATGTAGTATTATTCATGGTATAAAAATACTACATATAGTATTTTTATACTCAATTACCACCCCTCTCATAAGGAGCTATAATATACAAACAAATTCAATTTTTTTACATTATCTAACAGTCATGAAGCCTCAACTCCCCCTTCCTTCCCCTGATGCACAAGCCTCTTCAGCACACCTGACCAAGCTTATAAAAAACGAAATTGAACAACATCAAAACTGGATACCCTTCTCCCGTTTTATGGAGCTTGCCCTTTACACACCTCAATACGGCTATTACAGCGGAGGCAGCCATAAAATCGGTACGGACGGCGACTTCATTACCGCCCCCACCCTCTCCCCCCTATTCGGACAAACCCTTGCCAAACAACTTGCCGAATTACTGCCGCAAACAGCAGGCAATATCTATGAATTTGGTGCAGGAACAGGTCATCTCGCTGCCACACTCTTGCAAAACCTTTCAGACGACCTGAATCATTACTATATTATTGAGCTATCGGCAGAACTTACAGAGAGACAACGCCAATATATTATTGAACATACCTCCCCAGAAGTAGCCGCCAAAGTCATCCACCTCACCACATTGCCCGAACATTTTGACGGCATCATCATCGGCAACGAAGTATTGGATGCCATGCCGGTGGAACGCTTGATTTATCAAGATGAAGGGTTTCAACAAATCGGCGTTAGCCTAGAGAATGACGAGCTAATCGAAGTCATTAGACCATTAACCCAAGCCGAACTTACGCAAACAGCCACCTTATACTTCCCTCCCCTTCCCTCATACACAAGCGAGCTGCATCCGGCACAATATGCCTTTATCCAAACCCTGGCCGCCAAATTGCAGCGCGGCGGCATGATATTTATCGACTACGGCTTCGATGCCGCTCAGTATTACCATCCGCAACGCAAGGAAGGCACATTTATCGGCCACTATCGCCACCACACCATCCATGATCCGTTTTTCAATATCGGCCTGACCGATTTGACTGCACACGTCAATTTCACTGATATTGCACGTGCCGGCACGGAATCAGGTTTAGACTTAATCGGCTACCTGCCCCAATCTTATTTCCTGCTCAATCTCGGCATCACTGATCTGCTGGCACAAATCGGCAGCTCGGATTCGGTTGAATATATCCAAGCCGCAGCAGCAGTACAAAAACTGATACATCAGCACGAAATGGGCGAACTTTTTAAAGTGATCGCTTTTGGCAAAGATATCAATATCGATTGGACAGGCTTCAGCCACGGCGATATTTGCCATAAGCTATAGCCTGACAATCTACTTTTTATTTTTTAAAAACAATAAGAAATAAAAAAAATCAAAATTAGCGCTTGCCAAATATTCAAAAAAAACTATAATAGCGACTTCACAAAACGGCGAATTAGCTCAGTCGGTTAGAGCAGAGGAATCATAATCCTTGTGTCCGGGGTTCGAGTCCCTGATTCGCCACCAAATTTCGGGGGTATAGCTCAGTTGGTAGAGCGCTTGCATGGCATGCAAGAGGTCAGCGGTTCGATCCCGCTTACCTCCACCACTAAACAAAAAAGCTCTTGTTAAATGCAAGAGCTTTTTTGTTTAGCTTGATTAATAACTGATTGCTCATTAATTTTGCCACTTCAATACCCAATCAATACAATACCTAATCAATAAAGGCCGTCTGAAACATTTCAGACGGCCTTTTATCTTTTAATTACTTCACAAGCTTCAATACTTTTTTCGGTTTTTCTTCCGCAGATTCAGCTTTTTTATCTTCAGCTACCGCAACCTCGGCAGAAGCAGGCTGATATGGTTCTACCTCAAAACCCATACCCTCTCCACTTTCGCGGCCAAATATACTAACAATATGACCGACCGGAATCCAAATCTCGTGCGCTACGCCGGAAAAGCGTGCAGAGAAATTGACCCATTCGTTGTCGATATTCAAGTTATGGCTGGCGGTAGGACCAATATTTAAAACAATTTCATTATCGCGTACATACTGCATCGGCACACGGGTATGTTCATTTACCCAAGCTACGATGTGCGGTGTTTGGTTATTATCCAAACACCATTCATACAAAGCACGCAACAAATACGGTTTGGTTGAAGTTGCCATAGATCCGTCCTTTAGCGGCGCATGGCTTTTTCAGCCGGCGTCAATGCTTCAATAAAGGCTTCACGTTGGAAAATCCGCTCGGCGTATTTCAGCAAAGGCGCAGCAGATTTACCTAGTTTGATGTCGTAATAGTCCAAACGCCACAACAGTGGAGATAAGGCAACATCAATCATAGAAAAGTCATCGCCCAAGATGTATTTGTTTTTAGTAAAAGACGGTGCCAACAGTGTCAGACCATTGCCAATGGCTTCACGCGCTTTAGCTTGTTCTTTATTGGTAGATTCAGGGTTTTCCAACACTTGCACCAAGCTGAACAATTCTTTTTCCATACGGTACAGCACCAAACGGCCGCGACCGCGCATAACAGGATCACCCGGCATCAGTTGAGGATGAGGGAAACGCTCGTCAATGTATTCGTTGATAATGTTTGATTCATGCAAAATCAAATCACGCTCAACCAGAACCGGTACTTGGTTATACGGATTCATCAAAGCCAAGTCTTCAGGTTTGTTGAACACGTCCACATCTTTGATTTCAAAATCCATGCCTTTTTCGTACAGCACAAAACGGCAACGTTGGCTGAATGGACAAGTAATACCTGAATACAATGTCATCATAATCTTTTACTCCTGATAAATCTTTTCAGACGGCCTTAAGCCTTATAAAAATTCAGACAGAATTATACATAATTTCAAACACTTAATCCAGAAATTTCACATATCACATTGTTTATATTAAGTAATTTTAAAATTTACATTATTTCCGCATAAACCGATTTCACAAACAAAAAGGCAAACCTGAAACAGGTTTGCCTTTTTGATTCAAAAGAATTAGTGAACGTCTTTCCAGAATTCTTTTTTCAGGAAGTAAGCCAATGGCAGCATTACTGCAAACAGGAATGCCAGAACCATGTAGCCGATGCGGTGGCGTTGCAACTGAGCAGGCTCACCCATGTACACCAAGTAGTTCACCAAATCGCGTACATAAGTATCGTACTCTTTTTGGATCACTTTACCGTTAGGCAGGCGACGGCTGTGCAGACCGGTAGATTCCCAATACAGCTTAGGAGTCAGGTTGCCATGCTCGTCTTTAATCATAACGGGCTGACCTTTAGCATCCAACTCAACGGCTTGAACACCTTGTTGCTCCCACAATGGGTGAGGCATACTCGCGCCGGCCAAAACAGTATTGTTCCAACCGGTTGGACGAGTTGGGTCTTTATAGAAGCCGCGCATATAGGCGTACAGGTAGTCTGCACCTTTAGAACGTGCGATCAGGGTCAAATCCGGCGGAGGCGCACCCAACCATTTGGAGGCATCTTTCGGATCCATTGCCGCTACCATGACGTCACCAACGTTGTCTGTTGTGAACATCAGGTTTTTCTTGATTTCATCTTCAGTCAAACCAATATCTTTCAGACGGTTGAAGCGCATACCGCTTGCAGAGTGACAAGACAAACAGTAGTTTGTAAAGATTTGCGCACCGTGCTGCAGACTGACTTGATCACGCAGGTCGATATCGACTTTTTCGTAGTGTCCGCCGCCGCTGGCGACGGCTGCACTCATAGGCACTGCCAGCAATAAGGCAGCAAACCAGTTTTTCAGAGTTTGTTTCATTTTCGCTGCCCTCATCAGATATTGGTTGCAAACAAGTAAGCACCGACAACGGTAATACCGACGTAAACAAAGAACATAATTTTTTGTTTAGTAGTGCTCATGGTTACGCGTTCAGGCGTAGCTTTTTCGCTATTAAACGCATTCAGGAATGGAATAGCTGCAAAGAAAACAGTGTAAGCCAGAACGAACGCCTTAACGATGTTATTTGGCAAGACTGCAACTAAATACAGGTTATAAATAATTAAAGCTGCATAAACAAACAGACTGATTAAATATTTAATACCACCAGCTTTTTCAGCCAACCATTTAGGATTTGTATGCAAAGGCATACCGATGAAGAACAAGAAATAGAATGCACTGAATGCACGAGCAAAAGCTGTACGTGTATCATCTGCTACCAATGCACCCAAAATTCCCAAGCCGATAAAAGATACAACAAACAACGCCAACATTACTTTGAACGAGTTGCTGCGGTAACGAACAGATTTTACAGGTGACTTATCCAACCAAGGCAACAAGGCAATCAATACAACTGCTGCACCCATGCCGATTACACCCCATACCTGAGTACCTGCCATCGAAGGAATCGCACGCAAAATAGCGTAGAACGGGGTGAAATACCATACCGGCGCAATGTGCGGCGGTGTTTTCAACGCGTTTGCTGCATCGAAGTTTGGCGCTTCCAAGAAGTAGCCGCCGCCTTCAGGTGCAAAGAACAACACAGAACAGAAGACAATCAAGAATACAACAACACCCAAGATGTCTTTAACGGTGTAGTAAGGATGGAATGGGATACCATCGCGTGGAATACCGTTTTCGTCTTTGTTTTTCTTGATTTCAACGCCATCAGGGTTGTTAGAACCCACTTCGTGCAGGGCGATGATGTGAGCCACAACCAAGCCGAGCAATACCAAAGGCACAGCGATAACGTGCAGGGCGAAGAAGCGGTTCAAAGTAACGTCGGAAACGTTGAAGTCACCGCGGATCCAAGTGGACAAATCAGGACCGATAACAGGGATGGCGGAGAACAGGTTAATAATTACCTGCGCACCCCAGAAGGACATTTGACCCCAAGGCAACAGGTAACCCATAAAGGCTTCTGCCATCAATGCCAAGAAAATCAGGGAACCGAAAATCCACACCAATTCACGAGGTTTTTTGTACGAACCGTAAATCAGACCGCGGAACATATGCAGATAAACGACGATGAAGAAGAAAGATGCGCCGGTGGAGTGCATGTAGCGGATAATCCAACCTCCGGACACGTCGCGCATGATGTACTCTACTGCGGTAAAGGCAGCAGGCAGATGGTAAGCGTTAAGGTTGCCGTCCGGTTTGTAGTTCATGGTCAGGAAAATACCGCTGACGATTTGAATTACAAGGACGAGTAGAGCCAAAGAGCCGAAGTAATACCAGAAGTTGAAGTTCTTCGGCGCATAGTATTGAGCCAAATGCTCATTCCACATTTTAGACAGAGGGAAGCGATCGTCCATCCAGCCTAACAATGCTTTTGCTTTGCTATTGGTTTGGTTTGCCATAATTATCGTTCCTTATTTTTAGTCTTCGCCCACCAAAACAGTCGTATCGCTCAGATATTTGTAAGGCGGTACAACCAAGTTGGTCGGTGCAGGAACACCTTTGTATACTCGGCCTGCAATGTCAAATTTCGAACCGTGGCAAGGGCAGAAGAAACCGCCTTTCCAGTCTGCACCCAAGTCGGCGGGAGCAATATCGGGACGGTAAGTCGGAGAGCAACCCAGGTGGGTACAGATACCGATAGCGACGAGGAGGTTCGGCTTGATCGAACGGGTCTCGTTTTTAGCGTATTCCGGTTGCTGATCCACTTCGGAATTGGGATCGACAACTGCGCCATCCAAACTTTTCAAGTCTTTGAGCTGTTGATCTGTGCGGTTGACCAGCCAAATCGGTTTGCCCTGCCATTCGGCAGTCAGCATTTGGCCTGCTTCGATTTTGCTGACATCTACTTCGACAGCAGCACCGGCAGCCTTAGCTTTCTCCGATGGGAAGAAGCTGGCCACGAAAGGCGTAGCTACGCCCAGAGCCGCCACACCGCCTGCACCGCATGTAGCCAGTGTCAGGAAACGGCGGCGACCGTTGTTGATTTCTTGATTATCCATTATTCAGTCGTCCTAAAATTTTGGGAATACCGAGCCATTAAACAGCGTAATTCTACCTAGTTTGTTGTAATACTCAAAGCATTATTTAAAATAAGGTAAAGTTTTTATGATATTGCTCAATACTCAGGCAGGGTTGTTTTCATCAAAGTGAACCACTTCGATACCGAATTTTTCTGCCACGGCATCGCCTAAGGCGCGGACGCCGTAACGTTCTGTCGCATGATGGCCGGCACTGATAAATGCCACACCCGTTTCGTTGGCAAGATGATATTGTGCTTCGGAAATTTCACCGGTCAGATACGCATCGACACCTTCGTCTGCGGCCGTCTGAAAAAATCCCTGCGCACCTCCGCTACACCAGGCAATACGTTTGATTTCGCGTTCAAGATCGCCGATAACGGTCGGCTTGCGGCCGAATACCGCCTCGATGCGTTCAGACAACTGCGCCAGCGTTTGCGTGGTTTTCAGGCGGCCTGTATTCAACAGATTTTGCTCGCCGAATTGTTTTTCGAGCACCCAATCGAGTTTCTCGGCCAACTGCGCGTTATTGCCCAATTGCGGGTGCGCATCCAGTGGCAGATGGTAGCCCGCCATATTGATTTGGTGTTGCAGCAAGGTTTCAATGCGTGCTTTTTTCCAACCGGTAATCGTGACAGGCTCGCTTTTCCAAAACATGCCGTGGTGGACCAAAAGCAGATCCGCCCCCTGCTCTACGGCAAAATCGATTGCAGCTTTGCTGGCGGTAACCGAAGTGGCGATTTTGGCAATTTCTTCTTTGCCTTCGACCTGCAAACCGTTGGGCGCATAGTCCTTAAACAGCCCGACCTGCAATGTCTCATCACACCAAGCCAGAATTTCGCGGCGTAAAGCCATATTCCGCTCCTTATATCTATCTTCAAAAACAGCTTCGCATTCTAACCGCAAAATCTGTTTATGCCTCAAATTCTTACATTCCGATTTCAGCAATCATTCCCAACATTAATCATTTGCACATCATCATGAATTATTTTAATATACCCCACCTTACCTACAGGCCGTCTGAAAACACATGGACTCTATTATCGAATTGCGTCATCTCAAAACCTTGCTGGCTTTAGAAGAAACCGGCAGCGTTTCCCTTGCCGCCAAACGGGTTTTCCTGACCCAATCCGCCCTGTCGCACCAAATCCGCGCCTTGGAAAATTATTACGAAACGCCGTTGTTTGAACGTAAATCCACACCTTTGCGCTTCACTCCGGCCGGTATGCGCCTATTGCAACTGGCACGCGAGCTGTTGCCGCAGGTTGCCGCCGCCGAACGTGATTTGGTGCGGATTATCGAAGGCGAAGCGGGCGAACTCAGGCTTGCCGTCGAATGCCACACCTGCTTCGACTGGCTGATGCCTGCCATGGGCGAGTTCCGCCCCTTATGGCCGCAAGTTGAATTGGACATCGTTTCCGGTTTCCAAGCCGATCCGGTCGGGCTGTTACTGCAACACCGTGCCGACCTTGCCATCGTTTCCGAAGCCGAGCCGCTCAACGGCATCAGCTATCGCCCTCTGTTTGCCTATGAAATGGTCGGCATCTGCGCAGAAGACCACCCGCTTGCTGACAAAGACATTTGGGAAGCGGAAGATTTTATCGATGAAACCTTGATTACTTATCCCGTCCCCGACGAAATGCTGGATTTGCCTAAAAAAGTGCTGCTGCCCAAAGGCATTAATCCACCACGCCGCCACAGCGAGCTGACCATTGCCATTATTCAGCTGGTTGCCAGCAAACGCGGCATCGCTGCCCTGCCCTATTGGACGGTCATGCCGTATCTGGAAAAAGGCTACGTCGTCCATCGCAAAATCACTTCAGACGGCCTGCAAAGCAAACTTTATGCCGCCATTCGTACGGAAGATGCCAACAAAGGCTATCTGGACAACTTCTGCCAAATCACGCACGACCGCTGTTTTGCCGACTTGCCGGGTTTGAGCGAATTAGAAATGTAAACTTGAAACAATCAAAAGGCCGTCTGAACAATTTTCAGACGGCCTTTTCAATATATAAAAAATCTCACTGCTTCTATTCGGACTCATCCAAGCCCAAACACGCTGACAAATCGATTGCAGACGGCCATGTTTTATCAGGCGTAACCCGAATATCGAAATGCTCGCCGCGATAATCAAAAACCAAACGCCAAGCGTGCAGAAACAGATGTTCCGCCTCATCGCCGCCATACAGCGTATCGCCCAAAATCGGACTGCCTATGCTTTTCATGGCCACGCGCAGCTGATGGGTTTTGCCGGTAAACGGTTGCAACACAAACAGGCGCAAACCGGGCTGCAGGCTTTGGCTGCTGAAACGGGTAACGGCAAAATTATCCTCATCACGCGTCAGCTTCCATGTACCACGCCGCGAACGCGCCATACCTCCTTTCACCCAACCCTGCTTTTTCGCCGGCTTGTGCGTACCGAGTGCCAAATAAGTTTTACGCATGGTTTTCTCGGCAAACTGCGCCGATAAAGCGGCCGCGCTGTCATGGTTTAACGCAAACAGCAACAGGCCGCTCGTGGCTTTATCCAATCGGTGAACCAGCCACACGCGTTCAACACCGAGCTGCTGCGCCAGCGATGAGGTCAGACAAACATCCCCTTCCGATTCGCTGTGCACCGACACCCCACAAGGCTTATTGATGACCACAAAGTCTTTGTGTTCAAAAACAATGTCCCACATTTCAGACGGCCTTCAACACAATACCGTCGCCAAGCAGAGTCAAAATACCCAGCAGGCAGAACAAGATACACGCAACAATGCGCACTGCTTTGGCCGGAATTTTGCGCATCAGCATTTCGCCCAAATACACGGCAGGCACAGAAGCAATCATCAAACCGGCAATACTGCCGACCACAACCAGCAGGATAGATTGGTATTTTGCCGCCAAAAGAACCGTCGCAATTTGCGTTTTATCGCCGATTTCCGCCAAGAAAAACAGGACGACCGTCGCCGTAAATGCGCCGTATTTCAACCATTTGCCATCAGGGTCTTCGTCTTTATCCGGCAACAGCAGCCATAATCCGACCGCAATAAAACTGCCGCCGACCACCCATTTCATGACTTCGGGCGAAATAGCGGATGCCAGCCAGACACCGAGTGCGGCTGAAACAAGATGGTTCAACAGGGTTGCAATAAAAATACCGGCAACAATCGCGTTTTTGTGGGCAAAACGTGCAGCCAAAAAGAGCGCGAGCAATTGCGTCTTATCGCCGATTTCGGCAATGGCAACGCCCAGCGTCGAGGAGAAAAAAGCTTCCATGATTTAAGATACTCAACCGAAAAGCGGGCAAACAAAAAGCGCTGTGCATACCGCCCGCAAGGGTATGGACAACGCTTACGTCTTGCCTGTCTTCCGATAAAGCAGAGAAGATACCGCTGCCACGGCCGCACAAGCCGATTATGTTGACAACGGTTTCGGCATTGCGCCGAATAGCTACTCCCGTAAGAGTGAAGCGCGAATTGTAAGGCAAACCATGGCTTGAAGCAACAAAAAGAAAAACAAAAGGCCGTCTGAAACCTGATTCAAGCAGATTTCAGACGGCCTTTTTCACAGCGATTAATTATCGGAGAACAAATCGCCTACTTTTTCGCCTACTTTTTCCCAAAACGATTTTTTGCGCGGGGTTTGGCTGAGATTGAGGCCGGAGGAGATTTTTTCAAATTCTTCCAGCAACTCTTTCTGACGGTCGGTCAGGTTGACCGGTGTTTCAACCAAAATATGGCAGTACAAATCGCCAGTCGAGCTGGAACGCAGAGACTTGATGCCTTTGCCTTTCACGCGCATACGGCGGCCGGTTTGCGTTTCTTTCGGAATGTGCAGTTTCACTTTGCCGTCCAAAGTCGGCACTTCGACTTCGCCGCCCAATGCGGCAATGGCAAAGCTGATCGGCAGTTCGCAATGCAGGTCCAAGCCGTTGCGCTCAAAGATTTTGTGCTGTCTCACGCGGACATTGACGTACAAATCGCCTGCCGGTGCGCCGTGTTGACCCGGCTCGCCCTCGCCACTCAAGCGGATGCGTTGACCGTCGTCGATGCCTGCCGGAATGTTGACTTCAACCGTTTTGCTGGTTTTGGTGCGGCCTTCGCCACGGCATTTGACGCAAGGATCTTTGATTTCTTTGCCTGTACCGTGACAAGTCGGACAAGTCTGCTGCATTTGGAAAATGGCTTGGCGGACGTGCACCGTACCTGAGCCGTGACAGGTCGAACAAGTCGATGCGGATGTGCCCGGTTTGGCACCTGAGCCGTGGCAGACATCACATTCTTCGTAAGTCGGAATGTTGATGCGTTTTTTCACGCCTTTAGCGGCTTCTTCAAGCGAAATCTCTATGCCGACCTGCAAGTCCGCGCCGCTGTAATCCGGCTGACGGCCGCCTGCGCTGCCGCCACCGCCGAACATTTGGCTGAAAATATCGGAAAAATCGAAGCCTTGCGTGCCACCGAATCCGCCTTGGCCGCCGAAACCGCCAAAGCCACCGAATCCGCCCGCACCTGCGCCCTGTTCAAACGCGGCATGGCCGTATTGGTCGTACATGGTACGTTTTTCCTTGTCAGACAAGGTGTCGTACGCTTTTTGGACTTCTTTAAATTTTTCTTCCGCTTCTTTGTTGTCAGGGTTGCGGTCGGGATGGTATTTCATTGCCAGCTTGCGGTAGGCTTTTTTGATTTCATCGTCGCTAGCGCTGCGGGCAACACCAAGGGTTTCGTAAAAATCTTGGGTACTCATAGTTTGATAGTGTTTTGAATAAGTTTGAACTGGGTCGGATATGTGGGCGGAAGGTAAAAAACTCAAGTCGATATTTTTAAGGCCGTCTGAAAATTTTGTTTCAGACGACTTCCCTTACCTTGTCAAAGCATGATAATGGCCTTAAATTGAAAGAATATTTGACTCTATACTACTGTTTTATATTAGAAAGATTTTCCTCCATGATGAAAAAAAACGCTTCCTTTTTATGCCTGATGCTGATGATGACCGCTGCCAGACTTACCGTTAACCGTTTCATATTTAGACCGTCTGAAACCCTGTTTTCAGACGGCCTTTTGATTGTTTGCATTCCTCCATATAAAAACAAACGGGAAACAACAATGCCAAAGCGGTTTGACATGATGTTACGATACAAGCAATCCGCTTCTGAATCCGCTATAATCTGCGTTTGATTTTATTTTCCAACGCCTTTTGTACAAAGCGAAACATCATGCAAGAACAATATCAACCCGCCGCCATTGAGCCTGCGGCGCAGAAAAAATGGGATGACGCCCGTATTTTCAACGTCTCCGAAGACGCTTCCAAACCCAAATACTACTGCCTCTCCATGTTCCCCTACCCCAGCGGCAAGCTGCACATGGGGCATGTGCGCAACTACACCATCGGCGACGTATTGAGCCGCTTCAAACTCTTAAACGGCTTCAACGTCATGCAGCCTATGGGTTGGGACGCGTTCGGCATGCCGGCGGAAAACGCGGCGATGAAAAACAACGTCGCCCCTGCCGCTTGGACGTACGACAACATCGAATACATGAAAACCCAGCTCAAAAGCCTGGGTTTTGCGATTGACTGGGAACGCGAAGTCGCCACTTGCAAACCCGAATACTACCGCTGGGAACAATGGCTGTTTACCAAGCTTTTTGAAAAAGGCATCGTCTATCGCAAAAACGGCACGGTAAACTGGGACCCTATCGACCAAACCGTCCTTGCCAACGAGCAAGTCATCGACGGACGCGGCTGGCGTTCCGGCGCGTTGATCGAAAAACGCGAAATCCCGATGTATTACTTCAAAATCACCGATTACGCCGAAGAGCTGCTCAACGATTTAGACAAGCTGGAACACTGGCCGGAACAAGTCAAAACCATGCAGCGCAACTGGATCGGCAAATCTCGCGGCATGACCGTGCGCTTCGCCGTTTCAGACGACAGCAAACAAGGTTTGGAAGGCGATTACGCGAAATTCCTGCAAGTTTATACCACCCGTCCCGACACGCTGATGGGCGCGACTTATGTTGCCGTTGCCGCCGAGCATCCGCTGGCAACCGCCGCAGCCGCCGACAAACCCGAATTGCAAGAGTTTATCGCCGAATGCAAAGCCGGCTCGGTTGCCGAAGCCGATATGGCGACGATGGAGAAAAAAGGCGTGCCGACCGGACGCTACGTCGTCAACCCGCTCAATGGCGACAAGCTGGAAGTGTGGATTGCCAACTATGTATTGTGGGGCTACGGCGACGGCGCAGTGATGGCTGTTCCGGCGCACGACGAACGCGATTTCGAGTTCGCCACCAAATACAATCTTCCTAAAAAACAAGTCATTGCCGTCGGCGATAACGCATTCGATGCGAACCAATGGCAAGAATGGTACGGCGACAAAGAAAACGGCGTATTGGTCAACAGCGGCGACTTGGACGGCATGAATTTTCAGACGGCCTTCGACACCATCGCCGCCAAGCTGCAAAGCCAAGACGCGGGCGAACCGAAAACCCAATACCGCCTGCGCGACTGGGGTATTTCGCGCCAACGCTACTGGGGCTGCCCGATTCCCATCGTCCATTGCGAAAAATGCGGCGACGTCCCCGTCCCAGCCGACCAACTGCCCGTCGTCTTGCCTGAAAACGTCGTACCCGACGGCATGGGTTCGCCTTTGGCAAAAATGCCCGAATTTTACGAAACCACCTGCCCATGTTGCGGCGGCGCGGCGAAACGCGAAACCGACACCATGGATACCTTCATGGAATCGAGCTGGTATTTCTTCCGCTACATGTCGCCCAAATTTTCAGACGGCATGGTCGATCCTGCCGCCGCGAAATACTGGAGCGCGGTCGACCAATACATCGGCGGCATCGAACACGCGATTCTGCACCTCTTGTACGCGCGTTTCTTCACCAAACTGATGCGCGACGAAGGCTTGGTCAGCGTGGACGAACCGTTTGAACGCCTGCTCACGCAAGGCATGGTCGTCTGCGAAACCTACTACCGCGAAAACGACAAAGGCGGCAAAGACTGGATCAACCCTGCCGATGTCGAGCTGACTTTTGACGACAAAGGCCGCCCTGTTTCCGCCGTTCTGAAAGCAGACGGCCTGCCTGTCGTCATCAGCGGCACGGAAAAAATGTCCAAGTCCAAAAACAACGGCGTTGATCCGCAAGAGCTGATCAACGCCTACGGCGCGGACACCGCCCGCCTGTTCATGATGTTCGCCGCACCGCCCGAACAGTCCCTCGAATGGAGCGACAGCGGCGTCGAAGGCGCGCACCGCTTCCTGCGCCGTCTGTGGCGTACCGTTTACGAATACCTGAAGCAAGGCGAAGCAGTCAAAGCGTTCGCAGGCAACCAAGACGGTTTGTCTAAAGAACTCAAAGACCTGCGCCACAAACTGCATTCCACCATCGCCAAAGTCAGCGACGACTACGGCCGCCGCCAGCAGTTCAACACCGCCATCGCCGCCGTGATGGAATTGCTCAACCAATATGACAAAACCGACACCGACGGCGAACAAGGCCGCGCCGTCGCCCAAGAAGTATTGGAAGCCGCCGTGCGCCTGCTGTGGCCGATTGTGCCGCACATCTGCGAAACCCTGTGGAGCGAATTGAACAGCGCGAAACTGTGGGAAGCAGGCTGGCCGACAGTCGATGAAGCCGCCTTGGTCAAATCCGAAATCGAAGTGATGGTTCAAGTCAACGGCAAACTGCGCGGTAAAATCACCGTCGCCGCCGACGCATCCAAAGCCGACCTCGAAGCCGCCGCCCTTGCCAACGAAGGCGCAGTGAAATTCATGGAAGGCAAGCCTGCGAAGAAAATCATCGTCGTTCCCGGACGCTTGATAAATATCGTCGTCTAAACCGCTTTTAAGGTTTAGCCATACGGATAAAGGCCGTCTGAAACTTGGTTTTCAGACGGCCTTTTTATCTACCCGATTTTATTCGCCGTAATAAGCTTTGGTCAGGATTTCTTCCATATCGGCCACCATGGCGAGGCGTGGGTTGGCCGGGGTGCATTGGTCTTCAAAAGACATCATGGCTAAC
Organism: Neisseria sp. HMSC073G10; assembly: GCF_001812605.1. Taxonomy (NCBI): domain Bacteria; kingdom Pseudomonadati; phylum Pseudomonadota; class Betaproteobacteria; order Neisseriales; family Neisseriaceae; genus Neisseria; species Neisseria sp. HMSC073G10. The sequence goes on from NZ_KV809505.1 coordinate 51,940, forward strand.
TCTTTTCTGCCGTCGAGGAAGGTTTTTTCATCGATTCCCTGCTCTTTCAACGACATTTTGATGCCGACATTGACTGCCAGTTCATGGCAGGCGCGGGCGAAGGATTCGACACCTTCTGCCGGTGTACTGCATGGCAGGCCTAAAGTACGGGCGATTTCCTGATATTTCAGGTCGGCTTTGTAGTAGTTGTACTTCGGCCAAGTGGCGGTTTTCTGCGGACGCGTACCGTTGTAGCGGATGACGTGCGGCAGCAGGATGGCGTTGGCACGGCCGTGCGGAACGTGATATTTGCCGCCGATTTTGTGTGCCATCGAGTGGTTGATGCCCAAGAACGCATTGGCAAACGCCATGCCTGCAATGGTGGAGGCATTGTGCATATGTTCGCGCGCTTCAGGATCGGCCGCACCGTGTTTGTAGGAGCGTTCGAGGTATTGGAACACGAGCTTGATGGCTTGCAGGGCGAGGCCGTCTGTAAAGTCGTTCGCCAGTACGGAAACGTAGGCTTCTACGGCGTGGGTCAGTACGTCCAAACCGGTATCGGCGGTTACGCCTGCCGGTACGGTCATGGTAAACGCAGGATCGACAATCGAAATGGTCGGTGTCAGCGAATAGTCGGCAATCGGATATTTTTTGTCGCCGTCGCTGATGACGGTAAACGGCGTCACTTCCGAGCCTGTGCCCGATGTGGTAGGAATGCCGATAAATTTGGCTTTGCGGCCCAATTCAGGGAAGCGGAACGCGCGTTTGCGGATGTCCATGAATTTTTGTACCAAGTCTTCAAAATCGACTTGCGGCTGCTCGTAGAAGAGCCACATGGCTTTGGCCGCATCCATCGGCGAGCCACCGCCCAGCGCGATAATGGTGTCCGGCTGGAAGCTGCGCATCAAATCCGTGCCTTTATAGACGGTTTGGACGCTCGGATCGGCTTCGACATCGGTAAACAGCTGGATGGTCACTTTGTTTTTGCGTTGATGCAGTTGGTGGGTGATTTTATCGACAAAGCCCAGGTCAACCATCGAACGGTCGGTCACAATCATGACTTTTTCGCAGTCTTTCATGTCTTGCAGATATTGGATGGAATCGCGTTCAAAATAGATTTTGGCGGGCACTTTGAACCATTGCATGTTGTTTCTCCGACGGCCTACTTTTTTGATGTTTAACAGATTGACTGCGCTGACGTTACCGCCGACGGCGTTTTTACCGTAAGAGCCGCAACCGAGGGTCAGAGAAGGCAGGAAGGCGTTGTACACGTCTCCGATGCCGCCGAAGGTGGAAGGCGAATTCCAAATCACGCGTAGGGCTTTGACGCGGGAGCCGAACGTTTTGACCAATTCTTCGTCGGCGGTATGGATGGCGGCAGAGTGTCCCAAACCGTCGAAGGCAACCATTTCTTCGGCGAACTTCAAACCTTGTTCGGTCGAATCCGCCTTAATCATGGCCAAAACAGGCGAAAGTTTTTCGCGGGTTAGCGGCTCGTTCGGGCCGACTTCGCGGCATTCGGCGATGATGATGTTGGTTTTTTCAGGGACTTTAAACCCGGCCTGCTCGGCAATCCATGCCGCCGGTTTGCCCACTACCGCAGAATTGAGTTTCGCCCCGCCGCAGCTGGCGCAATTCGCCGTTACGCCGAAGATAAATTCTTCGAGCATGGCTTTTTCTTTTTTGTTGGCAAAGTACACGCCGTAAGATTTGAACTCTTCGGCCAACTCTTTGTAAATCTCTTTATCGGCAATCACCGCTTGCTCGCTGGCGCACACCATGCCGTTGTCGAAAGATTTCGACATCACAATATCGTGCGCCACCTGTTTGATGTCCGCCGTTTTTTCAACATAAGCAGGTACGTTGCCCGCCCCTACGCCGAGCGCAGGTTTGCCGCAAGAATACGCGGCTTCCACCATCGCATTGCCGCCGGTCGCCAAAATCGTTGCCACGCCCGGATGCTTCATCAGCGCGGAAGTGCCTTCCATAGACGGCTTTTCAATCCACTGGATACAGTTTTCCGGCGCACCGGCCGCAATCGCCGCATCGCGCACAATACGCGCGGCATGGGCGGAACATTGCTGGGCGGACGGGTGGAACGAGAAAATAATCGGATTGCGGGTTTTCAGCGCAATCAAGGATTTGAAAATAGTGGTGGAAGTCGGATTGGTTGTCGGCACAATACCGCAAACCACGCCGACCGGATCGGCAATTTCAGTAATACCGGTTACATCGTTTTCACTGATGACGCCTACGGTTTTCAAATCACGCAGGCGGCGCACGACGTTTTCGCAGGCAAACAGGTTTTTCGTCGCCTTATCCTCAAACACGCCGCGTCCCGTTTCTTCCACCGCGTGCATGGCGAGTACACCATGTTTGTCCAGCGCGGCGATAGAGGCTTTGGCAACAATAAAATCAATCTGCTCCTGATCCAACTTAAGAAACTCATCCAACGCCCGTAAACCCTTTTCAACCAGGCTGTTTACCTCGGCTACGGCTGGGCTGACGACGTTGTCGGCTGATGCGTTCATGGTGTATCTCCTTAATAAAAGGTGGCAATAAGGTCAATAAATTTTCACTACGATAACTATAGGTAATTTAGTTACATTTTGCTTTGACCTAAATCACAAACCATGATTGAACTTTTCAGACGGCCATTTTATCGTTTATTCATTTTAATTCTTTGAAGTATAATATTTTTATCTATACGAAAACAAAGACGGTTATTCTTCGTCGCTTTCCTCAGTAATTAAGATAAAAACAGAAAATTGATGTATTAAAATTACAGACGCAAATAAAAAGGCCGTCTGAAAATATTTTTTCAGACGGCCTTTTTTGCTTTGCCTTTTATTGGCTGATGTCTTCCAGCGTACGGCCTTTGGTTTCTTCACCCAATACCAAGATTACCGCCACAATCAGCAGCATAACCAGGGCAAACATCATAAAGATATTGCCGAAGCCGCCGCTATTGCCTACCATCGCCGCTACTACCATGGGGGCGAGTATGCCGCCGATACGGCCGATGGCGCCTGCCCAGCCGGATGCGAAGGCACGGAAGCGCAAGGGGTAGAGTTCGGGGGTGTAGGTGTACAAAACGCCCCATGCGCCCAAGTTGAAGAAGGACATCAGGCTACCCCAAACCATGACTTCGGCCGCAGTGGTGCTTTGCCCGAAAAACCATGCGCACACGGCGCAAGCGGCCAGGAAGCCTGCCAGCGTTGCTTTGCGGCCGATTCTCTCCACCAAAGCCGCGGCAGCTATATAGCCGGGCAGTTGCGCAACAATCATCACCAACACATATTCAAAGGTTTTGACCACGGTATTGCCCTGCTCGACCAGCAGTTTGGGCAACCAAGTAAAAATGCCGTAATACGAAAACACGATGCCGAACCAAACCAGCCACAGCATCAGCGTGCGCCGTGCAAACGGATGTTGCCAAAGTTGGAAGAAGCGGATGCGTTCACGCGGGGCGGCCGGTGCGGCAACGGCTTCTATCGGAGGCGTTATGCCCGATTGAATTTCCAGCGCGGATACTAAATGGTGCGCTTCGTTGGTTTTGCCGCGGGAAAGCAGGTAAGGCACGGATTCGGGAACGAATTTCAACACCAACGGCACATAAAACAGGGGCAAGGCGCCAAATAAAAACGCGCTGTGCCAGCCGGTCTGCGGAATAAAGAAATAAGACACCAGCGCGGCTGAGAGCCAGCCCAAGCCCCAAAAGCTTTCCAGCAAAACAATAAAACGGCCGCGTACTTTCGGCGGCGCATATTCGCTGACCAGCGACACGGCGACGGGCAGTTGACCTCCCAAGCCGACGCCGACAAAAAAGCGGCACACCAGCAAAACCGTCAAATCAGGCGCAAGCGCGCACAAACCTGTGGCAATGCTGTACACCACCATCGTGCCGGCAAAAACGGTTTTCCGTCCGAACCTGTCCGCCAGCCAGCCGCTAAATACCGCGCCCAAAGCCATGCCGACAAAGGCAATGCTGACAATCCAGCCTAACTGCGCCGGAGCCAACGCCCAATCTTTGCCCAAAGCAGGCAATACAAACGACACCAAGCCTGTATCCATGGCATCAAACAGCCAACCTATGCCGACCAAGACCAGAAGTTTGTAATGAAATCGGGAAGGCGGCAGATTGTGCAGCCGTGTCAGAATATCCATAGTTTCTTTCCTTTGTTTGCGTATTATTGAATTGGGTTTTATCAATAAATGCTTTAATTTCAGTAACAAACCTAAAACCAAGACATTGTATCGATTTTAACATTGGTACCATATGCAAAGAATAGGAAGCGCGTGTTTTTTAGATATTTTTATCGCCAGAACCGCACGCCCTATTAAAACTCTGAATAAGGGTTAACGGCAGGCCGTCTGAAACCGATGCTCCGGGTTTCAGACGGCCTGCCGTTTTTTGCAAAGGCTTCATGCTTGGGTTATGATGTTTATTTGTAATATGTAAACAGATGATTGCCTGTTTTTACATAACAGGCCGTCTGAAACAACGGAGAACGATATGAATGCGGTTGTAATTGCGGTCATCATCATGCTTGTGCTGTCTTTATCGCGCGTGCATGTGGTGCTCAGCTTGGCTGTCGGCGCGTTTGTCGGCGGCTTGGTGGCCGGTATGCCTTTGGAAAATGTAACCAACGCGGCCGGCGATGTGGTGCAGCAAGGGATTATTCCTGTTTTTAACGAAGGCCTGAAAGGCGGGGCGCAAATCGCGCTGTCTTATGCCATGCTCGGCGCGTTTGCCATGGCCATCACGCATTCCGGCCTGCCGCAACAGCTCGCCGGCGTGATTATCCGCAAACTCAACGGCGGTGAAGGCAATGCGAAAGGCGAAGGCGCGGTCAAATGGCTGCTGCTGGCGATTATTTTGTGCATGGGCGTGATGAGCCAAAACGTTGTGCCGATTCATATCGCGTTTATCCCGATGATTATTCCGCCGCTGCTGTTGGTATTCAACCGTTTGAAACTCGACCGCCGCTTGGTGGCCTGCGTGATTACGTTTGGTTTGGTAACGACTTATATGTTTCTGCCTTACGGTTTTGGCGCCATCTTCTTGAACGACATCATGTTGGGCAATATCCGCTCGGCAGGCATGGACACCAGCGGCATCAATGTGATGCATGCAATGGCGATTCCGGCTTTGGGCATGGTGTCCGGCTTGCTGCTGGCCTTTTTGCACTACCGCAAGCCGCGCATTTATCAAAACAATACCACTGACACGGAAGACAACCGCGCAGCAGTGCAACAACAAGAGCCTTCAACCTATCGCAGCTTGGTGGCGGCCGTGGCGATTGCCGTGTGTTTTGCCATTCAGCTTTCGTACGATGGTTCGCTGGTATTGGGCGCGATGTTGGGCTTTGCCGTGTTTATGATGTTGGGCGTGATGAACCGCTCCGCCGCCAGCGATGTGTTCGGCGAAGGCATCAAAATGATGGCGATGGTCGGCTTTATTATGATTGCGGCGCAAGGTTTTGCCGCCGTCATGAACGCGACCGGCGAGATTCAGCCTTTGGTCGAACACAGCATGGCTTTGTTCGGAAGCAATAAAGGCATGGCCGCCTTTACCATGCTGTTTGTCGGCCTGCTGGTAACCATGGGCATCGGCTCGTCTTTCTCCACCTTGCCGATTATTACCGCGATTTATGTGCCTTTGTGCATCAGCTTGGGCTTCTCCCCAATGGCTACCGTGGCCATCGTCGGCACGGCAGGCGCGCTGGGCGATGCGGGTTCCCCCGCTTCCGACTCGACACTCGGTCCGACCATGGGTTTGAATGCCGACGGTCAGCACGACCACATCCGCGATTCGGTTATCCCGACCTTTATCCACTACAATATCCCGCTGATGGTTGCAGGCTGGATTGCCGCGATGGTGCTGTAATATGAGCGATATTCAGGAATTGGAACACCGCGTCACCGAGCTGGAAATTCAGACGGCCTTGCAGGAAGATTTAATCGGCAGCCTGAACGACACCATCGCCAAGATGCAACAGGCTTTGGATTTGCAACAAGGTCAGTTGCGGCTTCTGTATCAACGGATGCAGGACAAAGGCGCAAACGGCGAACGCGAACCGTACAGCCTGCGCGACGAGATTCCGCCGCATTATTGATAAACTAAAAAAGGGCATGTTTGATACATGCCCTTTTCTTTCATAGCAAAGGCCGTCTGAAAGTCAATCAAGCTTTCAGACGGCCTTTTAAACAATCAAACCTTACAAACAAGCCAATTCGTTGGCCATTTGCTGCTCGACGGTTTCACGTTGGCGGATAAGTTTGTATCCGCTGCCGTCAACCAATACTTCCGCCGCACGGTTGCGCGTGTTGTAGTTGCTCGCCATGCTTGAGCCATACGCACCGGCGCTGCGGATAAGCAGCAAATCCCCTTCTTCGCAGGCGATGGTGCGGTCTTTGCCGAGGAAGTCGCCGGTTTCGCAAATCGGGCCGACGATATTGGCCGTCAGAGGCTCAATGTCTTTGGTTTCGACCGCTTCAATGTGATGATAGGCATCATAAAGCGCCGGACGCATCAAATCGTTCATCGCCGCATCGACCATCACAAAGTTTTTCTCTTCGCCATGTTTGACGAACTCGACGCGAGTCAACAACGCACCTGCATTGCCGACCAAACTGCGGCCTGGCTCGAGAACCAGTTTCAGACGGCGTGTACCCATCAGTTTTTGAACGGCTTGGGCATACGCGCCCAAATCAGGCACATTTTCATCTTGGTAAACAATGCCGACACCGCCGCCCAAGTCCAAGTGTTCCAACACAATGCCTTCGTCTGCCAGTTGGTCAACCAAGGCCAAGATACGTTCGCAGGCTTCGACAAGCGGGCTGAGATCGGTCAGTTGCGAGCCGATATGGCAGTCGATACCGACAATTTTCAAATGGCTTTGTCGGGAAGCATGACGATAAGCCTCAAGCGCATCGGCATAGGCAATACCGAATTTGTTGGCCTTCAGGCCGGTGGAGATATAAGGGTGGGTTTTGGCGTCGACATCGGGGTTGATGCGCAGGGAAACCGGAGCGACTTTACCCAAGCGCGCGGCAACTTTCTGAATGCGGTCGATTTCAGGAATGCTTTCCATATTGAAGCATTTCACGCCTGCATTCAGCGCAAATTCAATTTCTGCCTCACTCTTGCCCACACCGGAAAAAATCGTTTTCGCCGCATCGCCGCCTGCCGCCAAAACACGCGCCAACTCGCCGCCGGACACAATGTCAAACCCGCTCCCCAAAGAAGCAAAGTGTTTGATGATGCTCAGGTTGCCATTCGCTTTAACCGCGTAGCAGACAAGCGGATTCAAAGCAGCAAACGCGGTTTGGTAGTTTTCAAACGCCTCGGTCAGCGCAGATTTGCTGTACACATAAAGCGGCGTACCAAACTCTTCGGCAAGGTGTGTATAAGGGAGTTGTTCGCAGAATAAGGTCATGTTTCTGAAATATTTTTTAATCGTTGGTTTGAGTGGTCGGTTCTTTGGCCGTATCGAATTTCAAGCCGGTTTGAATCACGCCGAAGCGCGCCTTGTCGCCTTCTTTGGGCAGGTAGAGATCGCCTTTGTAGCCGCAGGCAGAGAGCAGCAGAACCGTTGCCGCTGCAAAAAATACGCCGTATTTCATCAGTAAAACTTTCTTCATCATTACGAATGTGGCAAGATTCGGTATCTTAAACAAAAACCACATAAAAAGCCATGATGACCGAAAGCGAATTCATCCGCATGAGCGAAGAATTGTTCGAACACATCGAAGACCAAATCGACGAAAACGGCTGGGATTTCGACTGCCAGTTTGCCGGAAACGTGCTGACCATCGAAGCCGAAGACGGCACGCAAATCATCGTTAACCGCCACACGCCCAACCAAGAATTGTGGATTGCCACCAAAAGCGGCGGCTACCATTTCGCCGAGCAAAACGGCAAATGGCTGGCAACACGCGACAGTCGCGATTTCTACGACGTTTTAAACGAAGCACTGAGCGCAGCTTCGGGCGAAGCAGTTGAGATTGCAGAATTGTGATTCAGTGTTCAAATATCCCTAGCTAAAAATCTATTTACCTCAAAGGACACCCAAATGCCCCTACTAGACAGTTTCAAAGTCGACCACACCCGTATGCACGCCCCTGCCGTACGCGTGGCAAAAACCATGACCACACCCAAAGGCGACACTATTACCGTGTTTGACCTGCGTTTCTGCATTCCTAACAAAGAAATCCTGCCTGAAAAAGGCATTCATACGCTGGAACACCTGTTCGCAGGCTTTATGCGCGACCACTTAAACGGCGACGGCATTGAAATCATCGACATTTCCCCGATGGGTTGCCGCACCGGTTTCTACATGAGCCTCATCGGTACGCCCGACGAGCAAAAAGTGGCCGACGCATGGCTCGCTTCAATGCAGGATGTTTTGACCGTTCAAGACCAAAGCAAAATCCCCGAGCTGAACGAATATCAATGCGGTACTTATCTGATGCACTCGCTTGCCGAAGCGCACGAAATCGCCCAAAACGTTTTGGCACGCAAAGTCGCCGTCAATAAAAACGAAGAGCTGACATTGGACGAAAGCCTGTTGAACGCTTAATCCGCCATGACAGCAAAGGCCGTCTGAAACTTTATATGACAAGTTTCAGACGGCCTAAGACCTTTTATTCCAATTTTCAACCTTTCAGCCACAGTTTTACACTGCCTAAAAATAAGTTGGCGGATGCTGACAGTGTACATAGTATAATTACACTTTAAACAAACAACCTGATTCTATTGCCTTTATGAAACCGTTTTTCTGCAAAACCGCCATTGCCCTCAGCCTGACCCTCCCCGCCGCCGCTAATGCTGCCGAGTATGTCTGCAATGTTGAAGGCATCACCGTTTATACCTCACACCAGATCAACAATACCTGCCGCGTTACCGATTCGTACAGTCCAGTAGAAACAAATGTATTTCAAACAAACGCTGAGCAGCTAAATTTGAATTCGACTCTTACAGAGCAACAAACAGATCCGAAATTGGTTGGAACACAGAACATTTTCGATAAAACAGGAGTAACAAACCAAAAAACTACTAGATCAACAGCTGATCACTATGTTCCTGTTATAGAAACACAAACGGCAATAGCTCCTGTTGAAACCAAGCAATATCCCGTTAATACTTTCGCCATATTCAATACCACACCTGTTGTTCAAATATACCCCTCTGCACCTATCGCTCAGACACAAACTACCCCTCAGGAAAGTCATAGATCGGATAGCTTTTTCTCTCCTCATACTGAGCAGACATCTACCCAAACTCTCGCCGCCCCGAACGTGCACACTGACCAAGCTACCACCACCCAATTCCTGAATCATTCTCTAGATTTGGAGCCATTGGACAACAAGACAGCAAAAAGTACAACGGCCGAAGAACCGGCCAAAACTGAAGTTACACACACAGAACAAACTGTTTCCAAAACATCGATAAACCGCACAACCAATATTAAAAAAACAGTAACCAAACCACTTAACGCTGAAAACTCTTCTGCATCGTCCGACAAAACCAATATATTAACAGGATCTACAACCGAGATTTTCGCACTGACAGACTCGGTCAAGCCGACCGAACCCATACCAGCGGCAGCAACTCCAACGAAGCCTACCAAAACCCCATTGCCCAAAGCATATGGACCAACCACTGATGCACTCTTCAGCGATAAAGATGTCGATAACGACATCAAAATTCTGCTAAATGGTCCGATCGGTGGCGTTACCAATACTGCCGCAGCTGCTAATCCGCGTCTGAATATCCTCCTACGCAACAGCATACAGAAACGCCAGGCCAAGCAAAATAGCCAGCAAGACATCCGCCGCAAAGCACCGATTCGTACCATTCCTGCAACCATTGCTGCACCACAACCCAAACCTAAAGAAACACGTAAACAGGTATTACAAGGGGAAATTCGCAACGAACAGACCGCTATCATCCGCCTTCAAACACAGCTGAATGCGGCCAAACAAAAAGGCGATCAAATTAAAATCCAACAACTGACCCGTACCATCAACGCCCGTCAAGCGAATATCCGCGCTATTCAAGGTGAGATGTCTCGTTGATTGGTTTTTATACAAAAGGCCGTCTGAAAATATTTTCAGACGGCCTTTTTAATGGCTTATAACCTATTTACTTCAACAAACAAACTCATTCTCTAAAATCATTTTCCCCATCACGCCAAAGTATATTTCTTCACATCCCTACCCTCGTGCGCCATTACTGCTTCTAGCCAATCGGCGATATTTTGCCAATAATATTGCGGCTTTTCAGACGGCCTATCAGTCTGAGTACCTTCATCATTCAACACAACGGGAACACCCTGCTCTGCACCGTTTTCAAGCAAAATCCAAATACTGCCTTCATGGGTATCGGCACGGACTGCTTGATGTTCATATGCCCAACCAACCGCAGCTTGTCCGCCATTTTGCACAGATTGCATCGCCAGTAATAATGGATGAAAGCAAGTATCCATATTATTGTCGGCAACAACGACCAAAGTTGCACCATGCGTGCCTAAAGCTTGCGCGGCATGAAAAACGGGGGAGTTGTGCAGGTTGGCAATAAAGTCAAACGGCATCGCGGCGTGATGGTTCAGCACATTGTCTGCCATTTTTTCAAACACGGATGGCGAAGAAAACGGCGTACCGAGAAAAACAGCGCAATCAGAGCAGATTTCGCTTTGTTCCTTCAGTTGCCCTGCACCAAGCGCGGCAATCAAACTCAAACGGCTGAGGCGGCGGGTATCTATACCGCTTTGCTGCTTTAAGGTTTGTTTGAGGATTTTGCCGCTGGTGCCGGCGTCAGTATCAAAACGCACAGCGGCAGTAATACGGATATTAGAATTTACGGTTGCCATTGCCATACCAAAGATGTGTTGCTGCCGCCAAAACCAAATTGATTGGCCAAACAAAAAAAACCGCCTTTTTGTGAAGCCGCGCATTCGGAAAAACGAATTTTCCACCCCTGATAATCGCTGCTTCCACCTTGTTTTAAAGCGGATAAAAGCAGGGCTGTTTCAAGGGCTGCCGTTGCGCCAAGCGTGTGTCCGATTTGCGGCTTGAATGCCATCAAAGGGGGCAGTGTACCGAATATATTTTCCAGTGCGGCCAATTCGGCGGCATCGCTGTCAGCCGTGCCGATGCCGTGTGTTTTAACGACCGCAATGCTTTCAGGAGCGATGCCTGCAACACCCAAAGCGCGTCGCATCACCTGCTCTTGTGCTTGGCCATCGCTTTGAATCAGGTCATTGCCTGTATTGGCGGCGTGTCCGATAAGTTTCAGACGGCCTGAAGAAGATTCGGGAGCAGCGGAAGATAAAGCAAGCGCGGCAACACCTTCGCCTAAAATCAAACCATTTCCGCCAAAAGGCCGATACTGCTCGGCCAGCAAACCCAAGCTGTGAAAATGCAGCAAAGTCAGCCGGTTGAGGTTTTCAATACCAAGCACAAAGGCGCGCTCCGCCCCGCCGCGCAAACAATTATCCGCCTGAATCAGCGCATGGGCAGATGAAGTGCAGGCAGTAGCGAAACTGAAAATCTGCCGATTACCGCTACGCCGGCGCAAATCTTCGGCAAGATAAAGCAGATTGTGTTCCTCTACCGCCCTATTACCCGCAAAATGGCGGTTTTCATATTCGGAGATGGAATAGGAACTGGAACCGATAAACACCGGCGTATCGTGCCAGCTTTCAGACGGCCAGCCTGCATTTTCGGCGGCTCGGCGCAAATGTTGTTCGGCGATATCCGCAAATTCCTTCCGCCCCAAACTGTCGCCGGCGAATGCACGAAAATAAGCAGCCTGCTGCGGTTGGTTTAAAAACGTATAAGACACCGCATCAGGTCGTCTGAAATCCGTTTGCGGATTCAAGGCAGAAGTGGCCGCCGTACCGCAAACCCAACTCACGCGCCATGCTCCGCACGGATAAACGCCGCCAAATCGCGTACGCACATCATATGTTTGCGCACCATCCGGTCGCCCTGCAGACGCACTTGGAAATACTGTTGCAAGGCAACGCTGATTTGCAGCGCATCAAGCGAATCCAAACCGACCGGACTGCCATCGCCAAACAAAAGTGCATCGTCGGTGAAATCATCCATATCCACATCGTCGGCCTTATCGGCCTCTTGCACGATTAGCTTTTTCAATTCCGCTTCCAGCTCGTGCTCGGCCAGTGTAAAGGTGTAAGACATTTTTTAAACTCCCATTTTGATCTCATGAAGCAACAGCTTGTTTTAGATAAACCTGCTACGCTCGTTTTAGCGAAACTCGCTACGCTCGCTTTCAGACGGCCTGAACTTTATGCAAAATCGCCCCAAAGTGTCTGCATGGCGGCAATGGCCGCAAGTGAGGCGGTTTCGGTACGCAACACCCGTTTGCCAAGCGTAACGGATTGAAAACCGGCATCAAATGCCTGCTGCTCTTCCTTCTCCGTCCAGCCGCCTTCCGGGCCGACCATAAACACGACCTTGCCGGATTGCGGCTGAACATCGCCCAGTTTTTGTGCGCGATTCAAGCTCATTAACAGTTTGGTCGTTTCCTGCGGCAACTGCTGCAATGACTGTGCATAAGTCGTCAGCGGCAAAACCTTCGGCACAATATTGCGGCCGCTTTGTTCACACGCCGAAACGACGATTTCCTGCCAACGCGCCACCCGCTTTTCAGCGCGTTCGCCGCTCAAGCGGACGACACAGCGTTCGCTGATGACCGGACGAATTTCTGCCACGCCCAATTCCACGCTTTTCTGCAAAGTGAAATCCATGCGCTCGGCGGCGGATACCGCCTGTACCAACGTAATGTTCAGCGGCGATTCGTTGTCCGTTGCCTCTTCACGCAAAATCCGCACGCTGGCGCGGCGTTTTTCCAAAACTTCGGGCAAAGCCGGATATGACTTGCCATTGCCGTTAAACAACACGATTTCTTCCGTGTTTTTCACGCGCAATACATTCAGATGGCGCACCACATTATCGGGTAATTCGACCACGCTGTCGGGGCTTAAGGCAAAATCAACATAAAATCGGGGCATGGTTTCCTGCTTTATTCATGTATATAATTTAATGTATATAATTTAAATTTAAAATTTCATGAATGAAGTTGAAACACGGCGACATACTCCTGCCTGATTTCGATTTCATCCACTATAATTTAAGACTTCCCGAATTTTAATCCACTGTCACGCAAAACTGCAAAAAACAAGGATACGCCGTGCTATACCGTTTACAGAAAGTCGTCCGCCACATCGCCCAAACCGAAGTCATGCCGCGTTTTCTGAACACGCCGTCACGACGCAAGGAAGACGGCTCGGTTTTGAGTGAAGCAGATTTAGCCGCACAAACCGCTTTTGCCGCCGCCCTGCCCTTATTGGAGGATTGTCCGATGTTGGGCGAGGAAATGAGCGTTCAGGAGCAAACCCGTTTGTGGAACGAACATTCAGACGGCCTGTGGATTGTCGACCCTATAGACGGCACAAACAACTTCGTCAACGGTTTGCCGCATTTTGCCGTATCCGTCGCGCTGGTTAAAAACGGCCGCGCCGAATTGGGCGTGATTTACAATCCGGTCAGCGGCGAATGTTTCTATGCCGAACGCGGCAAAGGCGCATTTCTCAACGGCACGCCGCTGCCGCTGCGTTCGGAAAACAAAAAACTCAACGAATCCATTGCCGGCGTGGAAATCAAATACCTGCGTTCGGGCAAACTCGCCAGCCGCATGAATACCCTTGCTCCATTCGGCACAATCCGCAGCATGGGCAGCAGCACGCTCGATTGGTGCTACCTTGCCAGCGGCCGCTACGATATTTACATCCACGGCGGACAAAAGCTGTGGGACTACGCCGCCGGCGCATTGATTTTTGAAGAAGCCGGCGGCTGCCTGACCACTTTGGAAGGCGACGATTTTTGGAGCGGCGAACATGTATTTAAGCGTTCCGTCATCGCCGCATTGCAACCCGAGCTGTTTCAGCAATGGGTGAAATGGATTCGAGAAAATCAGTAAAAATACCGTTTATCTTCAAAAAATCACGATTATCTTGCAACTTATTGAAATTATTTCACTTCTTAACAGCATTTAATACTAAAAACGGTAGAATATTAATCGCTGACACAACACCGCTCTTTCATCCCTTTTGGGCGGTGCAGCAAGTAAGACGTTTTCCCGCAATGTATTGGCCATTCATACTTCTCCCTTAGTATGAATGGTTTTTTTTATCTGCAAAAACAGCTCAGGCCGTCTGAACATTCAGACGGCCTGTTTACATGACTATTTGAAAAACTGTCCGCAACATGCCTTAAACTTTTTGCCCGAACCGCACAAACAAGGCTGTTTCATCATCGGCAAAGCAACGGTCGGATCAATAAAGTACCAACGCCCGTCTATTTTCACAAACGCCGACAATTCATGATGGCACTCAGTTTGCCCGTTCTCTTCAAAATACGCCTCAAACTCGACCAATGCATGCAGCTTGCCAAACGGCACATGCCGGATAACCTTCAATCCCGACCACTGCGTCTGCCTACTCCATGCCGCCAAATCCTGCTTGTCCAACAAATTCTGCTGCACAGGGACAGTCGTGTCCACGATATAGTCGATTTCCTGCAAAACATATGCGCTGTAACGCGAACGCATCAACTCTTCCGCCGTCGAGGCCGCCGCCTCACGCGCATGAAACGGTGCGCAACATTCCGTATAAACGCGCCCTGACTGACAGGGGCAAAGTGTAGCCGTCATTCCTAATTATCCGAATAAATCCATTTCAAAATTATAACGCAAACCTGACTCAGGCCGTCTGAAAACGAGCGTAGCGAGTTTCGCTAAAATAAGCAAAGCGGGTTTCGCCAAAATAAACGCAACAATCTGATATAATGCGCCTTTTCGATTTTGACTATCCATGATGAACATTCCCATCCAAAGCATCAGCCGCCTGTTGCCGCAAACCCAATGCCGTGAGTGCGGCTATGAAGGCTGCTTACCCTATGCGCACGCCCTGTCGGCAGGAGAAGCGCCGGTAAACCTGTGCGCGCCGGGTGGAGAAACCGTCATGAAAGACCTGTCCGACCTGTTGGGCAAACCCTACCTCGCTCCGGCAAAAACACAAATCAAAGCCGTAGCCCTGATTGACGAAGCCGTCTGCATCGGCTGTACCGCCTGCATCCGCGCCTGCCCTGTCGATGCCATTATGGGCGCGTCCAAACTGATGCACACCGTCATCAGCGACGAATGCACCGGCTGCGGCTTGTGCGTTACCCCATGTCCCGTCGACTGCATCGACATGGTTCCCGTATCGCAGCCCTTCCTGCCGTCCGCACGCCGTTTCAGCACCTCTGCCGAACCACGCTTTGCCGCCGCCGAACACGCACAAAGCCGTTTTGAACGCCATACCGCGCGCAAACAGCGCGATGATGCCGAACGCAAAGCCCTGCTGGCGCAACGCGAAGCCGCCGTCAAAGCCAAACAGGCCGCACAGGCACAAGCCCAAATAGCCGCACCAAGCGCCGCATTCAACCCCATGGATTTGATTGCCAAAGCCATGGCCAAAGCGCAATTGCAACAGGACAAACTCGTCTCCTCCGACAATCGCGAAGACTTCAAAGCGCGCCAAATCGAAGAAGCCAAAGAACGCGCCGAACTGCGCCGCGCCCAACGTGATGCCAAATACGGCAACGAAGCCGAAAAAGCCGCCGCCATCGAATTTCTGCGCCGCTATAAAGCCGAGCAAGAAGCGGCCAAAGAAGCACGCTGATTTCCAAAACAACAAACCATTCCGACCGCCTCAGGCCGTCTGAAAACATTGCACGAAAACCAATAACTTTATGAACGCACAAGAATTTCCACACCAACATACCGCCCATTGCGAAAGCGGTGTGATGTCCACCCTGCTCAAATACCATGGCCACAATTTAGACGAAGCCATGATTTTCGGCATTGCCCACGCGCTGACATTTGTCTGGATGCCGCTGATCAAATTAAACGGCATGCCGCTGGTTTCCTACCGTACCGCGCCGCGCAGCATCATCAAAAACACCTGCAAAGCATTGGGGCTGAAATTATCCGTCCGCAAATTTTCCGACGCACAAAGCGGACAAGCCGCATTGGATGCGGCGCTATCCTCAGGCAAATTGGCCGGTTTGCAAACCTCCGTCTTTTGGCTGCCCTACTTCCCGCCACAAATGCGTTTCCATTTCAACGCACACAATCTCTTGGTATACGGCAAAGACGGCAATGACTACCTCATCAGCGACCCCGTATTTGAAACCGTACAACGCTGCGCCGCCGAAGATTTGCAACGGGCGCGCTTTGCCAAAGGCGTATTGGCGGCAAAAGGCATGATGTACACCTTGGAAGACAACAGGCCGTCTGAACAAATCATGGCAGACTTACCCACCATTATCCGCAAGGCCATACGCAAAAACGCCAAACATATGCTCGCGCCGGTCTTTTTCATCGGCGTCAAAGGCATCCGCACGCTGGCCAAAAAAATCGAATCCCTGCCTGCCAAACAAAACGACAAATACCAAAAACTGTTTCTCGGCCATTTGGTGCGGATGCAAGAAGAAATCGGCACCGGCGGCGCAGGTTTCCGCTATATCTACGCCTACTTCCTCGAACAGGCCGCCCATATCTGCAACGAATCTGCGTTTCAGACGGCCTCAGAACAAATGACCGCCATCGGCGACCAATGGCGTCAATTCGCAGCCATGTGCGTGAAGCAGTGCAAAAAGCCGTCTGAAAACGGCTGCCGCAACATCGCTGAATTTCTGCGCAAAATTGCGGATGATGAAGAAGCGTTATGGCGGGGATTATTGAAATAATGGGGTTATGCGGTAGCGAGAAATTTTCTGTGCCCGTTTGTACACAGATGACCTAATGCCGCCTTTGTCAATGATTTCACTATGCTCCATCCATACTAAGGCCGTCTGAAACCATGATTCACATCCAATCCCTCTCCCACCGTTATCCCAAAGCCGAAATTACCGCGCTGGACAATGTGTCGTTCGATATTGCCGACGGCGAATGTTTGGGGCTGCTCGGTCACAACGGTGCGGGGAAAACGACGCTGATGTCGCTTTTGGCAGGCTTGCAGGAAGTACGGCAGGGCGAAATTTTGTTTGACGGCAAGCCGTTGCGCCTATTAAGCCGCAGCGAGCGGCAGAAAATCGGTTTGGTGCCGCAGGATTTCGCGTTTTATCCGCAGCTTTCGGTGTGGGACAACCTGCTGTTTTTCGCCTCGCTTTACAAAGTACGCGACAAGGGTCGTCTGAACGCGCTGTTGGAACAGACCGACCTGACCGCCCACAAAAACAAAGCAGCAAAGCATCTTTCGGGCGGGCTTAAACGTCGTCTGAATTTTGCCATCGGTCTGATTAACACGCCGCAACTTGTGTTCCTCGACGAAATCACGGTCGGCATCGACCCGCAGTCGCGCCGCTTTATCCTCGACAGCGTGGCGGATTTGACACGGCAGGGAGTAACGGTGGTCTACACCTCGCACTATCTGTCGGAAATCGAGCAGCTTTGCGGCAAAATCGCGCTGCTGCAACACGGCAAACTGGTGTACCACGGCGGTTTGGACGAGCTTCTAAGCACGCAAACCGGTGTCGTGCGTTTTACCGTCGAACCGCCGCTGCCGCCTCAGACGCTGACCGCTTTGGGTGCAAAGCAAGTGGACAGCCGCGGCATGATGGAAACGACACACGATGCCGCCGCCGTTTACGCCGCCCTGCAACAAAGTGGCGCGCAAATCCGCTACTTCCAGCAGGGACACGGTTCGCTGGAAACGTTTTACCTTGATTTCCTGCGCAAAGACGAACCGGCAACAGATAAGCAAAATCCACAATGACGACTTCCTCCCTCCTCAAAGAACTCAAACTGCTCTGCCGCGACCTGCACGGTTTGGCAGTGTTGTTTGTGATGCCCATCGCCTTCATGCTGATTATGTCGTTGGCGCTAAGCCGCGACCAAGATCCGCACACCGACAGCCGCATCGCGCTGGTCGGCGCGGCAAACGACAGCGTCAATACCGCGCTGGCCGCCGCGCTGGAAAAAGAGCAGATTCATGTCACGCTGATGTCGTCTGAAAAACTGACCGACGCGCAAAACGGCCTGCACGACAAGCGTTTCCAACTGGTGCTGTACAACCCGAACGCCGCTTCCGACAAAATCGCCGACAACAAAGCCTTGCAAATCTATGTACCACCCGATACCGAGCCTTCGTGGCTGGCGGCGGTTAAAGGCGTTTTGCAGCAGCACTACACCCAAACGCGGCTGGACGCCTATTTCGACAACAACGACGGCATCAAAATCAACAATAAAAAACTGCCCCGCGCCATCCGAAAAGACATCCAGAAAAAAGTCGATGAAAAAAACGACGAACAATTCGCCGCCGTGCAAACCTTTTTAGATAAAAAAATGTTGGAAGAACACTATTTGAGCGCAGGCAGCGGCACAGTGGAAAAACCCAACGCCGTACAGCACAGCGTTCCCGCATGGCTGATTTTCGGTATGTTTTTCATCATGATACCGCTGTCGAATGTTATGGCACTGGAACGCCAGACCAACACTATCACCCGCCTGCGCCTCGCCCGAGCTTCCGCATCCGGCCTGATTGTGGCGAAACTTATCCCCTATTTCCTGATTAACCAACTTCAGTTTGTCGGAATGTTGCTGCTCGGCCGCTACCTGCTACCCGAAATCGGCGTGCCCGCCCTCATACTCAACGGCAGCCTTGTTCCCTACGCACTGCTGTCCGCCGCCGTCAGTGCTGCCGCACTTGGCTACGCGCTGTTAATCAGCGTCTGCGCCAAATCTACCGAACACGCCGTCGTCCTCGGAGGCGGCGGCATTATCCTGATGGCGGCAATCGGCGGCATTATGGTGCCCGCACACGTCATGCCCGAAACCATGCAGCAACTCACTTGGATTTCCCCAATGGCTTGGGGCTTGAAGGCTTTTCAAGAATTGCTGCTCAACCGCAGCGGCTTGGATGGAATCGGCCGTTATCTGCTCTTATTGTCTGCATTCTCTTTTACCACGCTGACTGCTGCCGTATTGGTTTATCGTATGCAGTTACAGACGCAGGTAAGGTTTTAAACCTATTAATATCCTTTTACCCAATAAAAAAGCAGTATGCATAGCATACTGCTTTTTCTTCTAGCGTTCTCGCAATGCCTGCTTCATTCTAGTAATCGGTTTGATCAAGTATTGGAACACAGTTTTCTCACCAGTTTTCACGTCAACTGTTGCCACCATACCTGGAATAATTGGCATTTCTTTTCCATCCTTATCCAATAGTTTGCTGCCAGAAGTTTGAACCAAAATGCGGTAATATACATTATTCATATTCAATTTCAAATCACCGGTATTGCGTTTCTCATCACTCAATGTATCCGGACTAATCAAAATAACTTTACCCTCCAGACCGCCATAAATAGCATAATCATAAGCCGTTAATTTCACTACAGCAGGTAACCCTGGTCGAATGAAGGCCACGTCATTCGGGCGGATATAGGCTTCAACCAAAAGGTTATCCTCAATTGGTACAATTTCTAAAATATCCTGTCCAGCATTGACCACACCACCAATAGTATTGATACGGATATTTTTCACAATACCTTTCATCGGTGCACGAATTTGTGAACGATCAACCGGGTCAGCACGCATGGCCATGTTTTCCTTAGCTTGTGCAAGCTCAGCTTCGGTTTTAACCAATTCGTTACTTGCATCTGTCGTATAACGGTTTTGGCGCTCAGTGATTTGTACAGCCAAATCCTGTGAATCACGTTGCATACGCAATAGCTCAACCTGAGACATAACACCTCTTTGAACCATAGGACTGACAATTGAAATCTGTTTGTCCAAAGCCGCCTTACTTTGCCGCAAACCGGAAACTTGCTCTTCCATTGCCTTACGTCGAGAAATATAGGCAGCTTCTTCACGTTTTTTCAACTCAGAAGAAATGCCTTCAGGAAAAGTCAATTTACTATTGTAGGCTTCAGCTTTCAGACGGGCAGCCATTGCTTCCAAATTTTCTACTTTTGCCTGACTTTCGCGCAAAATGGCCGAACTTCTAGTATCGTCCAGCTTCAAGAGGACTTGCCCTTTTTCAACAGTATCACCTTCTTTAACCAACATTTCTTGAACAGTTCCTGGGTCTAAGCTCTGCACAATCTGTTCACGACTACTCGGAATAATCCTTCCCTGTCCTTGTGCCACTTCTTCAAGCGGACTGAAATAAGCCCATACAATAAAAACAATGACAAAAGACAGAAACAAACTGATAACTGCAAAATAACCTGTATGTTTTTCAGACTGTAAAGCTGCACTCAAATCGTTAATCAACTTTAAATCTTCTTGATCGATATGTTCCGGTTGCTGATTTGACATATTATTTCCCTTTTCCTTATTTTTTTTCAGCTGCAACCTGTGCCGCTTTTTGAGCTTGCGCCTGTACTGCTTGAGCTTGATGTTCTTCGTTCTCACGCAGTTTTGCAATCACTGCATCGCGAGGCCCGTCGATAATGACACGGCCGTTATCAACCACCACAACGCGATTAACCATAGGTAAAACTTGTAAACGGTGTGTAACAACAACAACGGTTTTATCATGCGCCCATTGAGCCAAAACACCCAAGGCCTGACGCTCTGTCTGTTCATCCAAACCAGTTGTTGGTTCATCCAACAATACTACGCGAGGGTGAGAAAGCGTCAAACGTGCCAACGATACAATTTGTTTTTGTCCACCCGAAAGTCCTAAACCATCTTCACCCAAAGGCATATCCAAACCTTTAGGATGATTACGAACAAGCTGATCCAAATGGAAATTGTGCAATGCCCCCAGCAATTCCTGATCAGTTGAATACCCATTCATACGGCCCAAGTCCAAGTTCTCTCGCAATGTACCGAGGAATAATCTTGGAGATTGATTCAGCAAAGCAACTTTATCACGCAGAAAATTCGGATCAATTTGGCGGATGTCCACGTTATCCAGCAAAATATTGCCGCCTGTCGGATCATACAGGCCACTGGCCAACTTTAATAAAGTACTTTTACCGCTGCCAATCCGTCCTAAAATGGCAACTTTCTCACCAGGGCGAATGATCAGATTAAGATTGGAGATAGCAGGTTGTGTGTCTTCATTGTATTTGAATACAACATTGTCAAAAGTAAGCTGTCCCTGAACTTGATCAAGTGTTACATAGGCGCGCTCAGGGTCACGCTCAATCGGTCTTTCAACAATCGCATTGATACCATGAAGCGCATTTTTTGCCTGTTGGAAACGTATAGCCAATCCGGCAATTTTGCCTAATGAAGAGAGTGCACGACCGGAAAGGATAACTGAAGCAATCACTGCACCCATCGTAATACGCGCCTCAACTACGCTGTCATGAATCAAATAAGTACCTAAAACAACCAAACCCACGGTATTAAGCTGCTGTAGGCCTACGGTAAAGTTGGATACAAACTCATTAATTTCTTTAACTTTCATTGAGCTGGCTGCTGTCACCGCATTCAACTTATCCCAACGCTGCTGTGCCCAATTAGTCGCATTGTTGACTTTAAGTGTTTCGATACCTTCTACGGCTTCAACAGCCAAACCTTGACGTTGTGAGCTTTCTTTCATACTTTCATTAATGCGTTTAGCCAACATAGGCTGAACCGCAAAAGAAGCTACAATTACCAAAATACAGGTAATGATTGGTACGATTACAAGTTTTCCGCCAATAATGAATATTACCAACAAGAAAAGTAACAAAAACGGCGCATCGACCAAAACCAACAAACTAGCACTAGTCATAAATTCACGTACAGCTTCAAAATCCCGCAAATTGTTGGCATATGAACCGGATGAAATCGGACGCTCAATCAGACGTAAAGCCATCACACGTCTGAACAACGCAGAACTAATAATTAAATCTGCCTTTTTACCCGCAATATCTGTCAGACGCGAACGTATCATTTTACCGATAAACTCAAAGACAATCGCCAAAAATACGCCAATACTCAGCACCCACAAAGTAGAGTAAGCCTGATTTGGAATTACACGGTCATATACATTCATGACATACAGCGAACTGACCAATGCCAAAATATTGATAAGGAACGATGCTAAGATTACTTGGTAATAATACTTTTTAAACCGTCCGATGACTTTCCAAAACCATGCTTTGGGTAAATGGTACTCTGGCAACTCAGAGCGGTGGTCTGCAGTTAACTTGGGTTTAATGAACCAACAAAACCCCAAATATTGAGTTTCAAGCTCTTTATGGCTGACTTCATGTGCCGGCGCATCCCCAGAACGGATGACATAAACACGCTCTTCTCCTCGCCCTTTTACCTCACTGACAACTGCAGCTTCATCATTATGGAGAATAATGACTACAGGCATCGCAAGTGAAGGGATCTCAATCAGTTTGCGACGGGAAATATGGTTTTCAAACCCATAACTGCGTAAAACTTCACTCAGCGATTGGATATTGGCATTTAAATTTCGTTCTCTGGCAATGTTTGCTGCAAGAGCCTCTTCTGCAACAGGTTGATTAAGCAATTTTGTTGCAATGGCTAAATGTTTAATAATTGAATTCATAAAATCTATCTACAAAATAACGACAAATCAAAAACGGCCGTTTGCATTAAAATCTGGCACTTTAGCCCACTTGGCCAAACTAGCTTTGGCAAGCAGATACGCAACTGCTGCATCACGGTAGTCGTTTTGCGCCTCAACATAGTTGGTTTCAGTTGCCGCCAGTTCCGCATACGAACCCAAGACATCCAACAATGTTCGATTTGCAATATAAAACTGTTGCTCATAGTCTTTGGCTACTTTGGATTGAGTTGCAATCAATAGTTTCGCAATTTTGGCACGATGTTCATTCTGCTTCATATCCACTTTTGCCGTTTCTGCACGCTCTTGAATATCTCGTAACAATTCATCTGAACGCGATTTTGCCGACAGTGCCACCGCATGGCTTTTTTTGACAGCATAATCAGAAGATTTGTTATAAAAATCCCAACTCATTGTTACAGCAATACTTCTATCGCGATGCGTCGCACTGCCTTCCAAATTAATAGAGGGATATCTTGAGGCCTTGTTTACCTTAATATCAGATAATGCGCTGTTATATTCTGACTCCTGCGCTTTCACGCTTGGATGTTCTTTTGCCTGCGCCTTATCAAAAGAAGCAATCAACTGATCCGCATTCTGTTTACCAAATGGATCGACAATATCTTTCTCTGTCAAAATCTTAGCACTGTATTTATTCAGCTTACTTAATGCTACCGATAAAGTTTTTTGTAAATTAGCTTCATTAGACAAAGCCTGCAAATAGCGCGATTCTGCTTGCGTCTTTTCCGAACGGCGACCTGGATCATATTTACTAATAATACGTAAGTCAGCCAAAAATTTTTCATGGCGTTTGATGTTTCTCTTAGCAATCGCTATTGACTCTTTCGCACGTAATGCAGTCAGATAAAGCGTACTGATTGTATTGGCTAACTCCTCTCGGGTCTCATAATATTTATATTGGTAATACGCCATTTTATGCTTGTCGCGTTCGACAGCAGCCTGAATACCGCCCCAAGCATACAAATTCAAGCGCGATTTAATCCCTAAATCATCGCGCATTTTGGAATTGTCTGAAGTATGCCGCTGAGCCAAAACATTTTGCCCTGTTAAAGAAAAAGTCGGGTAATGCCCGGCCTTTGAGGCTTTCATGTCATTATAGGCACCCTCTGTATTGGCATTAGCTTCCTGTAATGTCGGGTCGTTTTGCAGCGAATAACGAAGTATATCGACCAACTCTACTGCGAAGGCTGAAGGTGATTGCAAAATGCCATACAGTAGCAATGCAATAAACTTCTGATGGGGATTTTTCATAAACAAATTTCTCTTTTTTAGTGCAGAAAATAAGACTTTTTCACTCTAGAAATTATAAATCAAATTAGTTAAATAAAGTACAAAATACAAGGTTTTCAGACGGCCTCAATGTGTAAAGCAGATAAAAAAACGCACCCGAAGGTGCGTTTTTCTAATAGATGTTACAAATTAAGCAATGGTGATATCTGAATCAACCCAAAGTTCATTAGAACCAGTGTTGTAAACATTATAAGTATTGCCTTCATGAGTAACTTGTGAGCTTGCAGCTTTGCTAATACCACTTAAGGTCACTTTATCGCCCGCATCACCATCAACAATTAACACGTTGTTATGAGATTTACCACTTGCATCAACAGTTGCTTTAGCACTGTGGTTTCTATCAACATCGCTTGCGCTGATAGTAACTGAGTTGTTTGACGTGCCGGTAATATCAATTTTCTCAAAATTAGAGATCATTGAAATAGTGGTTGTAATCGCTTTGCCATCTCGGTTCACAAATTGAAGTGTATCGAAATCACTGCCTCCATCAATAGATGCTCTGGTATTAATCGTACTAGATGTTCTCACGATGTCATCACCAGCCCCCATATTGATTGTTGGATTACCACCAGCTAAATAGAAGAAGCCATTGCCTGTCTCACGCGCTTCAAGGATATCATTACCAGCTCCCATGTTTATAGTACCAGCAATGTTTTTGAAACTCGCGAAGTCATTACCGTTACCCATATCAAGTGTATTACTACGATATTGAACACCGGTTGCATAGACAGAATCATCACCGCTACCAGTAGTTAGGCTAGATCTAATCAACGCACCCAAGTCACCAGTACCACCTTTAGTACCAATTAAGATAACATCATTTTCGTTACCGTAAGTTTCATTGGTATTACCAGCAAAACGACGGTAGTAAGTGTAAGCAACATCCTTAGACACAGAGTTACCCGCTAAGTCTGTTTCAACTACAGAGTAATGTACTTTCTTCGCTGTTGCACCTGAAGCAATACCCGTAGCAAACTCAAACTCACCATTGGCATTTGCTTTACCACTTCTATTATTGATAGAAATTGTTGAATTTTTCTCAGCTGTTCCGATTAAATTCATACTACCATCAATAATCGCATGGAATTCACCTGCTTTTTGGTCAAGCGTCATATTTAAGGTGTCGCTGGCTGATGCCGCATTACCTTTCACACGAGCTTGTAAGCTGTATGCAATACCACCCACTTTGGTGTTGTTTGGTAAGGTAAACGAGTTACCAGAACCAGAATTCCAAGTTTGACCACCGTCTGTACTGTATTCCCATTCAGAACCTGATGGAATACCAGACACGTTAACTTGACCATTTCTAGTATAGTTATCGTTATTAGACGCACCAGTATCTTGAGCTAATGATAGTTCAAGTTTAACAACCTTATTATTACCTGCCGGTTGACTCACAACCGCACTTTCGTTGCCTGCAGGGTCTTTCGCCTGAGCCGTCACTGGAGAGCCATCTTTCACTTTGTCTTGTGGAATGGTTGTGCTGCTCTGACCTGCTTCAACATTTGGTAACGTTGTAGGGTTGCTTGAAGTCCAGCTGCCGTCTGTCTGTTTGGTTAAAGTCACTTTTTCAGGCGTATCAGAACCTTCAGGAGTTACCGTTACTTCTACAGTATCACCTGCTTCTGCATCGCTTGGTACTTTCACAGTGACTGAACCATCTTCTGTAGATGGGGTGACCTCTGGTGCACTTGGTGCAGTCGTGTCAGGATTATTACCCGCATTCGCTGTACCTTCATTACTAATGTTACCTGCATTATCAGTTGCTTTCGCTTTTACTGGCGAACCATCTTGCACTTTATCTGCTGGAATCGTCGCTTTACCAGTTGCTGGCTCTACCGCAACATCTGGGTTATTCGAAGTCCAAGTGCCGTCTGTACCTTTAGTAATGGTTACAGTTTTCGGTGTACCCGCTTCATCAGTGTAGCTCACCTCTACAGACTTGGTATCCTCATCTGCAGGAGGAGTCACTTCTACTGAACCGTTGTCTTTTGCTTCAACAGTCGGTTTATCCGGTGCAGTCGTATCAGGGTTGTTACCTGCATTAGCTTTGCTTTCTCTACTGCCTACACCCCGACCATTAGCTGCATTAGCTCCCACCTCAGAGCCATCTTGTACTTTATCCGCTGGGATAGTTGCTTTACCAGTTGCTGACTCTACCACAACATCTGGGTTGTCCGAAGTCCAAGTACCATCTTCACCTTTCGTTAAGGTTGCAGTTTTTGGTTTACCTGCTTCATCGATATAACGTACTTTCATAGACTTAACGTATGGAGCTGCAGGAGGAGTAATTTCTACAGAACCATCTGTTTTTGCGGTTACTTCTGGCATTTCTGGAGAAAGATAAACTAACGGTACTGCGCTTTCATTACCTGCAGGATCTTTCGCCTGAACATGTACATCAGCAAATCCTTTAAGCTTATTAGCTGGAATAATAGTAGTATTATTACCTACATCAACACTCGGCACATTCTCTGGTTTATCTGAAATCCAGCTACCGTCCTGTTGTTTAGTCAAAGTAGCTAAAGTCTCAGCAGAAGCCTCAGTATCTGGTTCAAAACCATCACCTTTATAAATTCTTCGTTCAATTACAACAAAATCTCCAACTTCAGCGTCATTTGGCATTGTTACTCTTACAGAACGATCTTCTAATGCCTCCGCTTCCGGCATGCCTGGCGGAAGATCCGGATTACTAACCGCATGTTCAGTAGCTTCTTCGCCTTTGTTTCCTGCATTATCAGTTGCTGAGGCTTTCACTAGAGAGCCATCTTTCACTTTATCTGCTGGAAGTGTTATTTTGCCGGTCTCTGAATCTGGCAAGATAACATCTGGATTGGTCAAGAGATCAAATGGTTCAGATGGTATCCAACCCTCATTAGCATCTTTAATAATAGTTACTGTTTGTGGATTACCCTCTTCATCGATGTAGTTCACCTCAACAGATTTAGTATCTTCATCTGCTGGAGGGGTAATTTCAACAGTACCATTAATTTTCGCTTCAATAGTTGGTTTACCAGGTGCAGTTTTATCTGCATTTTCACCCGCTTGAGCTGTTATCGGTGCACTGTCGTTACCAGACGGATCTTTCGCCTGTGCAGTCACTTCAGAACCATCTTTCACTTTGTCTTGTGGAATAGTGGTGCTGTCTTTGCCTGCTTCAACGCTTGGCACTGTTTCAGGTTTGTCTGATGTCCAGCTGCCGTCTGCCTGTTTGGTCAAAGTCACTTTTTCTGGGGTGTCAGAACCTTCAGGGGTAACTGTCACTTCTACAGTATCACCTGCTTGGGCATCACCAGGCACTTTCACAGCCACTGAGCCATCGGTAGTTGATGGGGTCACTTCTGGTGCGCTTGGTGCAGTCGTGTCAGGATTATTACCTGCATTCACTGTACCTTCTTCACCTGCATTACCCGCAGTGTCCGTTGCTTTCGCAGTCACTGGAGAGCCATCTTTCACTTTATCTGCTGGGATGGTTGCTTTGCCAGTCGCTGGGTCTACTGCAACATCTGGGTTGTTTGAAGTCCAGTTGCCATCTTCACCTTTGGTTAAGGTAGCAGTTTTCGGTGTACCCGCTTCATCGGTGTAGCCCACTTCTACAGACTTGGTATCCGCATCTGCCGGAGGAGTCACTTCTACTGAGCCGTTGTCTTTTGCTTCAACAGTCGGTTTAGCCGGTGCAGTCGTGT
>NZ_KV809506.1:0-24696 GCF_001812605.1 Neisseria sp. HMSC073G10
TTAGGGGATTTTGGGGAATTTTGCAAAGGTCTCACTCTTTATGATTCATAGGTAGGGTGCGTGCAGGCTACAGCTTGCTACCACCCATGTTTCAATAAATCATGCAAAACAATCAGCTTTTTAAGCTCTGCTATAGCGGAGTCATTTTCCCCATTTAAAATATCTTTAGATATCCCGCGTAGAAAATCACTCAGTCTATCCAAAATAGCTTTATCATTTTTTAACTCCTCAAAGCAAAATTTAGAAAATACAACTTTCCTAATTTTATCTATAGTTTTAGAATCAGAGTCAAGAATATCTATAACTGATTCTGTAGCATGTTTAAATTTTTTTGAGTAATTTTTACTCGTTTGATGGATTTTATTGATATTTATATTTACGAATCTGTCTAGATTGCATCCAGTTTTATCTCTAAATTCGCGATATTTATCTAAAGAATCAATATCTATTATTTTTAGGTATTTAAATACAGGAATATACTTAATTTTTGAAGAAGTTTCCCCTATCATTAGAGTAAGTAATTTCCTAGCATCATATGCACAATTATCTTCTATGGCATCTAAAAGGATATCTTTGTGCTCAATATTAGAATATCCTAAATCAGTGATCTTGTTTAATTTATTCTGTATTCCAACTCCAACAACAACCTCAACATCTTCATAGTTTGAAATTCTATCAATATCCATAACATAAAGTTTTTCAAGAGATACATCATCATCTTTTTTATAAGTCAGTTCATATATTTGCTCTTTACATATCCTCAGTATTTTAACTGGTATTTTTCTTCGTACATTATGCAATGCCTGATATACTTTACAAAAATCATCAGTTTTGATAGTTGTAATAGGAAGGCTAATCTCTTGGATAGTAATTGAACTATTCATGATAGTATCTTCTTCTCCACCGGCTCGCTGTACAAAAATTAAATTTTTTTGCAAATTAGCTAGCTTAGAGGAGTCACCATCTAAACACTTGACGATATTTGCTAAAATATTCTGTATATTTTTATCACCAAGCGAATAACCAATAAATATTACAGGATGCTCTACAAAAATAGTAATTAATTTTGCTGTTAAATAGCTATTTCTTTCTTGAAACTTATTATAATCTGTATTAGTCAATACTAGAGAGTTTGGCTCTGTGGAGCATCCATGTATTTTGTATATCTCACCAACTCCATAACTAGTTGAAAATATGAGTTCTTTTTGGCCAATATATTTTACATAGTCTGGGAATAGTTGTTCCAATAGCGTATCCCAGTTTGTTGTAATTATTCCATCAATATTTGAATCTTCCAGCATCCTAACTTCAGTTTCATATGCTGGATCAACATAATTTTTAGTTAGTTGTTTTAGATATTTAGATATTTCAAACTTTAAAGCAGAACTTTGGTTTTTTGTTTCTTTAAAAGAATTTCTGGATTCTTCGTATTGTGAGTCGCTCCACCATAGTTCATGAAAGTCCTTAGCTAATAAGCCTGCTGCAGTTGCTAAATCTTCATTGGCTGAAGATAAATAGTATCCAAATTCTTTAGTAATAGAAAATTTCTCTAATAACCCCTTCCAGTCTTCAAGACCTAAATATCTTCTTGATAAGCCAGAGCCTATAAAAAGAAAAGGATTGCCTTGATTTTCACGTATTATTTTTGTTAATTCATCAGTAATATTTGACATATTATTAGCTCCTGTTAGTCGTAAATATTTTAGATATTTCCCCACACCTTCAACAACCTCTTCACCGACACCGGATACGGTGTCTTCAATTCCTGTGCAAACAGCGACACTCTCAATTCTTCAATCATCCATTTAAACGCGGCGAGGTCGTCTGAAACGGGCAATCCTTGTTTGATCAGGCTGTCGGTTTTTTCCTGCCACATTTGTTCCAATTCCCGTATATCGACTTCTCGGGCTGCGTCGCGGGCAGGGTTGCTGCTGTATTTTTCAAGGCGCAGGGTCATGGCTTTGAGGTAGATGGGGAGGCGCGGCCATTGTGTCCACGGGGTGCGGGTGGCAAAGCCGGCGGCGAGCAGGGTTTGCAGGCGTAGTCTTAGGAGGTGGGTCAATGGATGTTTGCCGAGTTTGCCGTTGAGTTCGGCGTAGGCGGCTGCGGTTTCCTGCAAGTAGCGGCTGAGGGCTTCTTTGACGGCGGGCAGGCGGCTGCGGGCGCGTTTGATTTGTTCTTTGAAGGCTTTTTCGTTGCGCGGCAGCTCGTCTTCGCCGATAAAGGCGCGGTCGCAGACGGCTTGGGTGAGGTCGTCGCGCAGGGTGTCAGCGTTGATGTGTTTGAGCAGCATGGCGGCTTGGGTGAAGCCTTGGATGCCTTTGTTCAGGTCTTTAACTTGTTCTTTTAGTTGCAGTTTCATGAGTTCGATCACGCCTTGACGGTGTGCCTGTTCGGCGGCTTCGTTGGTGTCAAACAGGCGCAGAGCGATGCGGCCGTCTTTTTCTTTTTGCAGGCCGAGGTAGCCGGTGAGCTGTTGTTTGCCGCGTGCGAATTTGATGGATTCGGGTAAGGTGCCGATATCCCATGCGGTAACGTTGTCGCGCTCGAATTCTTGAGTGTTGTCGCGGAAGGTGACGGCGGCGGCTTGGCCGAGTTGTTGTTGCAATTCGTGCAGTTTGCGGCCGCCGGCAAGCTCTTGTCCGCCGTCATCGATAATGCGCAGATTCAGATAGCAGTGTTCGGGCAATTCTTGCGCCGCCCATGCGTCTTGGTCGATTTGCTCGAGAATCCGCATATCGCCGGCGCTTTTGGCGATAAAGTGTGCCAACTGGGGAATGATGGCCGCTTGGCGGTTGGGATTGCTTTCGAGGAATTTGGTGATGAAATCGGGTACGGGCACGCAAATGCGGCGGATTTGCTTCGGCAGTGCTTTAATCAGCAGCTGGATTTTTTCGCGCAACATACCGGGCACCAGCCATTCGAGCGACGGCGCGTGCAGGCGGTTGAGGACGGTCAGCGGCACGGTCATGGTCACGCCGTCGAGCGGATGGTGCGGCTCGAAGCGGTAGGAAAGTTTGAACTTGCCGTCTGCGGTTTGCCAGAATTTGGGGAACTGTTCTTCGGTAATGTGCGCGGCGGCGTGTTGCATCAGATCGTCGCGGCTGAGGAACAGCAGACGCGGATTGTCGCGCTCGGCGGTTTTGAGCCAGGCTTCAAAGGTGCGGATATCGGCAAGGGGCAATGGTTTCAGACAGCCTTTTTGAGATGCTGGCTGCTTTTTGAGTTTGGGGTCGTCTGAAACATTTTGTAGGGTGTGTGAACTCGGTTCACGCTTGCGGTTGTCCGCATCATTGGCATCTGCGTGCGTGGCTTGCGCCACGCGTCCTGCGTTGCGCTGGTTTGCTTGTCCGTTTTGATCGGCCATTTTGTCCGACTGGGTTTGTCCGCCCTCTTCGCTTCCCCAAACGCCGCCTTTCGCGTCTTTCCACACCAGCTCGGGCAGGCGTTCGTTATAAAACGCAAACAGGGCTTCGTCATCGACCAATACGTCTTGCTTACGCGATTTGTGTTCGAGTTCGGTAATTTCTTTAATCAGCTTTTTATTGTGGGCAAAAAAGGCCGTCTGAAGATTGCTTTCTTGCGCCACCAATGCGCCGCGGATAAAGATTTCACGCGCTTCTTCGGGCGCAACTTTGCCGTAAGACACGGGGCGGCGCGGCAATACGGTCAGGCCGTAAAGCGTAACGCGTTCGCTGGCGACGACTTCGCCGCGTTTTTGTTCCCAGTGCGGCTCGAAATAATGGTAGCGGACGAGGTGCGGCGCTTCCTGCTCGATCCATTCGGGCTGGATAACGGCGACGTCGCGCGCGTAAAGGCGCGTGGTTTCAACCAATTCTGCCGCCATCACCCATTTGGGTTTGGCTTTGAACAGGGCTGATGCAGGAAAAAGGTGGAAACGGCTGCCGCGCGCGCCGGTATAGTCGTTGCCGTCGGGTGATTTCATGCCGACGTTGGCGATAAGGCCGGTGAGCAGGGCGCGGTGGATTTGTTCGTAGCCGGCTTCTTTTGCGGCGCGGATTTGGGCGCGGTGTTGTTTCTTATCCAGTTGTTTTTGTTTGAGTTTGGCCGCCAAATCTTGGTCGCCTTGGCTTTCAGACGGCCTTAATTGTTCTTGGGAAGGAGGTTGTCGAAACGCGGCTTCCTTAGTGGTCAAACCCATTTCAATCGCGGTTTGGGCAAGCTGGTGGTGCAGCTCGCGCCATTCGCGCATACGCAGGTGTGACAGGAAATATTGGTGGCACCATTGCACCAGCTGCTTGTTGGACAAACCTTTGTCGCGCTCACGCTGGAAGCTGTCCCAAATATTCAGATAGGCAAGGAAATCGGATTGCTTGTCGGTAAAACGCTCGTGCGCCTTGGCCGCGGCATCGCGTGCTTCCAGCGGCCGCTCGCGCGGGTCTTGAATCGACAGTGCGGACGCGATCACCAATATTTCCGCCATGCAGTCGTGTTTCTTCGCCGCTAGCAAAATGCGCGCGATTTTCGGGTCGATGGGCAGGCGCGCCATTTGTTCGCCGAGTTTGGTCAGGCGGTAGCGCGTGTTGGCACCGATATGGCCCGAACTATTTTGCAGGCCGTCTGAAACATTGACTGGATTGGATCGTGCATCCATGCCTGATCCGCGTACTTGGTTCTTCATATTTTGCATAGTCTTGTCGGTCGGGCATCTTCCCCGACATCATCTAAATTTGTCTTTATTGGTTTTCACGCCGCTTATTGCGGATAAACATATTCCGCTTTGCCATCGCGAATGTTCAAGCTGCCTGCATCGCCCGTAATCAGATTGCCCGTTACCGAGCCTTCGCGACAACCTGAAACCGGCATATCGTATCCCAGCGTATGAATCAGGAACGTTGAAAGCTGCTGATGGAAGGCAATCTCGCAAGGCGCAAAAGCCTGGTTGGCAGCCTGTTGCACGGCCTTATCCGGGCTGTACAACACCAGCGGCACAAGATAGCTGTCGGGCTGCACCGTGCCTTGATTGTAGGTATCTTGGCGCACATACTGGCCATGATCGGAGGTATAGGCAAACAGCCAGTTGCCGTCAGGCTGCTTTTGCAGCTGCTCGAATACGGTTTGAATCATTTGGTCGGTTTTGTGGATGGTGTTGTCGTACTTATCCACAATATTGGCTTCGCCGAATACTTTATCTTGAGGCTGCAACAATGCGCCGTATGGGACGTGCGAACCGCGTTGGTGTAACACGATAAAATGCTTGCCCTGCTGCAAATTGATTTTGTCGAACAAGGGCAGCAGCTTCTCATCGGGCATATTGTCGCCGTTGCCGTAGCCAAGCTGCGTCGGCTGAATCAGATGGTCTATCCATTTCTTACCGATTAAGTTCAAAATCGCCATCTCGTTTTCAGCCTGCGCGCTGTAAAAATACGTTTCATAGCCCTGCTCTTTGGCAAGGCGGAACATATTGGTATCGCCGCTGCTGATTTGCTCATAGCCGTTGGCATGCGGTATCGCATTGAAAAAGCTGGGCAGGGACACAGCCGTCATCAAAGCGGCAGAATAGCTTTGCTTCACAATCGGCTTAAAGTCGGCTTGCGACAGTTGGGTCAAAAACGGCGAAGTTTCGCGTCCGTAGCCAAACAATTTCAAATGCGCCGCGCTTTCGCTTTCGCCCATAATCAAGACGATATTTTGAACACTGCCCTGCCCGATTTTGCTTGGTGCAGGCTGTTTGAACACAGGAATCTTGCTTAAATCAAACAACTGATACGGCAATACGCGCCCGACAAAATAACCGAAGCTGAAATAATTGGCTTTGATACGGCTATATGTCGGTTTGGGCGAAATACCGTGTTCCTGCGTCGTACTGAATGAACGTCCAAAAATCAGCAACATCGCCGCAATAAACAAAATATCGGCGGCAAAATGCGTCTTACGGCGGAATTTGGCAAGACTGCAAAACAGCACGACTTCCAACACGCCCCACAACGCAGGCAGCCACAACTTATCCAACATCGACGCGCCCGCGTTGCCGACTTCGGTAACCTCTTTCAGCATCAGCCAATAATTAATGCCCGTTATCCAACTTTGATAAACCGCGTAATGCACATTGTTGGCAATAATGCTGAACGCAAAAAACACCGCAATCAACAAACGCGTCACCTTATAACGCGCAAACAGATACAGCGCAGCAATCACAAATGTCAGCGCAAACGTTTCCGCAATTTTCGCAGTCGGCAGAGTTTCAATCCCGAATACAAAGCGATAGGCGATTTCGCTGGCAGTAAGTAAAGACGAATACAGAACAAGCGTGAGGAAAGATTTTTTCATCATTAATATTTCACAATAAAAAATTTACCGATTGGGTTTTAAAACCCAATATTCCCTTTTCAATAGTTTTTAGTTTCTCAATGATTTAGGCCGTCTGAAAATGAAACATGGCCTGCCTTTTTATGAAGAAAGTTTTTATTTTCAGACGGCCTCCACCGCCCCCAATTCCAGCAACACCTGAAAACCGTCATTGATATACCGCGAATCGGGCATTTCTAAAAACGGGAATGCTGCTACGTCGCCCAAGTTCAGCGATGCCATGCGCAGGATGACGGCGGCGAGGTTGCTGCGGACGATTTCTGGGTCGGTAAATTCGGGGCGGCTGTTGAAATCTTCTTCTGAAAACAGTCGGATACATACGCCTGCGGAGACGCGGCCGCAGCGGCCGGAGCGTTGGCGGGCGGCGGCTTGGGAGATTTTCTCTACATGAAGCTGTTCCACTTTCGCCCGTGCGGAATAGCGTTTGACGCGCGCGAGACCGGTGTCGATAACGTATTTGATGCCCGGCACAGTAAGCGAGGTTTCGGCGACGTTGGTTGCTAACACGACGCGGCGTTTCGCGCCTGAGGGGTGGAAGATTTTGTGCTGCTCGGCGTGCGACAGGCGTGCGAACAGGGGCAGGATTTCGTCGTTGCGGCGCAGCGTGGATTTGCGCAGGGCTTCGGTGGCTTCGCGGATTTCGCGTTCTCCCGGTAGGAACACCAAAATATCGCCTTCGCCGTGTCGCACCAATTCGTCCGCCGCATCGACAATCGCGTCGGTCAGCTCTACTTCCGCGTCGTCTTCGTCTTTGCTGGTCAGCGGTCGGTAGAGGATTTCAACGGGATAGGTACGCCCGCTCACTTCTAAAACAGGCGCACCGTTGAAGTGTTGGGAGAAACGTTCTGCGTCTATCGTTGCCGAGGTGATGATGACTTTCAAATCGGGGCGGCGCGGCAGCAGTTGTTTCAGGTAGCCCAAGAGGAAGTCGATGTTCAGGCTGCGTTCGTGTGCTTCATCGATGATAATCGTGTCGTAGGCGGCGAGATAACGGTCGGTCTGAGTTTCTGCCAACAGGATGCCGTCGGTCATCAGCTTGACGCAGGCATCGCGCGAGGTGTGGTCGGTAAAGCGTACTTTATAGCCGACCGCGCTGCCGATTTCGGATTTCAGCTCTTCGGCAATCCGCTCTGCTACGGAACGCGCGGCCAAACGGCGCGGCTGGGTATGCCCGATCAATCCTGCCGCCCCGCGCCCGAGTTCCAAACAAATCTTGGGTAACTGCGTGGTTTTGCCCGAACCGGTTTCGCCGCAGATAATCGTTACCTGATTCTCGGCAATGGCTTTTTTGATTTCGTCGAGTTTTTCGTGAACGGGCAGCGTGTTGTCGAATTCGGGCTTGGGCAGTTTGGACAGGCGTTGCAGATAGAGATCGTGCGATTTTTTGTATTTTTCCTCAACCTTGGCCAAGCCGCCGTATTTATTGGGGTTTTTAAAGGCAGATCGCAGAAAATGGCGGTCTTTGGAGAGGGTTTGGGCGAAATCGGGTTGCGGCATGATGGTGCAATGAATTAAATAATGTGAAAAGAATGGAATTATAGCAAAAGGCCGTCTGAAACTTGCTTGCTTTCAAGTTTCAGACGGCCTTTGTATGGATAAACCGTTTTAGTCGGCGGCGTGCCAAGGTTTTTGCATACCGGCGTGGAAACTCGGTTTTTCTCCGCCCCACAAGGTATCGATGTCGTAGAAGTCGCGCACGGCAGGGAGCATGACGTGGACAACGAGGTCGCCTGCGTCGACGAGCGTCCATTCGCCGCTGTCGCCTTCGGTGCTGAGGATTTCAAAACCGGCTTCTTTCAAATCGACGGCAACGTTGTTTGCCAGTGCTTTGACTTGGCGTGTGCTGTCGCCGCTGGCAATAATCATACGGGCGAACAGGGAGGTTTTGTCTTGGGTTTCCAAAACAGAGATGTCTTTGGCTTTGATGTCTTCGAGGGCGTTTACGGCCACTTCGACCATTTTTTGCAGGTCTTGCAATTCTTGTTCGTTCATTATTTTCCTAGTTGAAATGTTTTCAGACGGCATTATAGCTTATCTGCCTGAATAAACGCTATTTTTCATAGAGTTTGTGTTGGCGGATATATTGGGCGACGGGTTGTGGCAGGCCGTCTGAATGGTGGGTTTTGGCGAGATTGGCACGGATTTGGGTGGAGCTGGTGTTGTGCAGCGGCGCGTTGAGGATGCGGACGCTGCCGTTTTGCAGGGCTTCGCCGAGCCATGCGTGCAATTCGCGCGGGGTTTTGTTGAGGTTGTCGCCTTGGCGCATGGCGATGGCGATATGGGTCTGGCGCACGAGGGTTTGCCATTTTTTCCATGTGTGCAGCTGCATCAGGCTGTCACTGCCCATCAGCCACCACAGTTGCGCGCCGGGAAACTGCTGGCGGAAGATTTGGACGGTGTCAAACGTATAAGTTGCGCCGTCGCGGACAATGTCGCAGTCGCTGGCGGCGAATTTCGGCTCGTCGGCAATGGCGAGTTCGACCATATTGAGGCGCTCTTGTGCCGGCGTGCGCGTGCTGTCTTTGTGGTACGGGTCGCCTGCCGGCAGGAAGACGACAAGGTCCAAACCGATTTCGTCGGCGAAGGCGCGGGCGATGTGGAGGTGGCCGTTGTGGATGGGGTCAAACGTGCCGCCGAATAATCCGATATTTTTCATTTCGTGGTGGTGTCTGCGTTAGATGTTTTGGCCGTCTGAAGCAGGCAGGCTGCCGTCAACAATCAGGTTGAGCTTGCCTGTGGTCGGGTGGATGACCAGGCCGTGGATGGCGATGTTGTCGGGCATCAGCGGATGTTTACGAATCAGCTCGACTGTGTGGCGCACGCTGTCTTCGACGTTGTCAAAACCGGTAAGCCAGCCGTCCAAATCGATACCGGCATTGCGCAGGGTTTCGATGCGGTCGTCGGGGATATTGCTGTCGTGTACGCGTTGGAGGAACTCTTCGGCGTGTAGTCCGCGCATACCGCAGTCGTGGTGGGCAATGACCATGATTTCTTTGACTTTGAGTTCAAATACGGCGACCAACAAACTGCGCATCACCGAACCCCAAGGGTGGGTCACCAGCGCACCGGCGTTTTTGATGAGCTTGGCGTCACCGTTTTTCAAGCCCAAGGCATTGGGCAGCAGTTCGATAATGCGTGCGTCCATGCAGGAAAGAATGGCCAGCTCGCGGCCGGGGTATTTGTTGGTAAAGTATTTTTCGTATTCGCCCGTTTCGACGAAATGTTGGTTATAGGTGAGGATTTCGCTCAATTCGCTCATGATGTGCTCGTTTCGGATGGTTTACTCTATTATAGCGGTTTTCGGGTAGTGCGGTTGTTTTGCAAATTCGCCGTAAACGGCTAAAATCGACGTATCTTTAGTTCTTTTGGAGGATGCGCCATGTCTCAGTCTTTCCGTTTTGAACAGGTATTCGCGTCCGATGTCCACGACGCATTGTGGGATTGGGCGCAAACCAGCTATGGCGCATCCGACGATTGGTGCATTCTGTATCTCAACGGCCTGTCTTTAGGCCGTCTGAACCCGTTATGGCGCGAACGCCTCGGGCGCGATTGGACAGGCAGGCAGTCGACCCTTTCAGACGGCCTGAATTTGGAAACCGACAGCTGGGCAGAAATGGGCGACAGTTTGCAAACTCTGGCGCAACAATGGCGCGAATGCGGTTGGCTCAAAGGTTGGCGCGATGAAAAGTTTGACATCTGCGACCAGTCGGGCAAGCCTTTATGCGCACTCGAACGCGCTGCCTTCCGTCCGTTCGGCCTGATGAGTCAGGCAGTGCATTTGAACGGATTGGTCGAAACAGAAGACGGTTTGCGCTTTTGGATAGGCCGCCGCAGTCCGCACAAGGCCGTTGATCCGAACAAACTCGACAACCTGACCGGCGGCGGTATCAGCAGCGGCGAGAGGCCGTCTGAAGCCGTCTGCCGCGAAGGCGAAGAAGAAGCAGGCATTCCCGCTTCTATGACACCCCATATCCGACCGACCGCCCAGATATACAGTTTGCGCCCCGTTAATCGCGGTATCCACAACGAAATCCTGTATATCTTCGACATCGTCCTGCCCGAAGGCTTCCAACCCGCCAACCAAGACGGAGAAGTCGCCGGTTTTGAACTGATGGACATCCTCACCCTGCTTGATGCCATGTTGGGCGGACACATGATGCACGATGCCCAGTTGGTCACGATCGAAGCCTGCCATCGATACGGCCTGATCGACCCCAAACATCCGCTGTCCGCATGGCTCGACAGCATCCGTTGCCGACCCCATTTTTAAAGGCCGTCTGAAACCATGTTGCAACTCAAAAACATCAACAAACGCTTCGGCAGCAAAACCGTTGCCCAAGACATCAACCTAAACGTCGAAGCAGGCGAAATCCTCGCCGTACTCGGCCGCTCCGGCTGCGGCAAATCCACCCTGCTCAAAACCATCGTCGGCCTGGTGCGTCCCGACAGCGGCGAAGTCTGGCTCAACGGCGACAACATCACCGACATGCCGTCTGAAAAACGCAATATCTCGCTGATGTTTCAAGACTACGCCCTTTTGCCGCATTTAACCGCCCTCGACAACGTCGGCTTCGGCCTCAAAATGCGCCGTCTGCCCAAAGCCGAAATCGAAGAACAATCCATGCAGGCCTTGCGCGACATCGGTTTGGAACACGAAGCGCAACGCAAACCCGAAAGCCTCTCCGGCGGCGAACAGCAACGCCTCGCCCTCGCGCGCGCCCTAATCACGCGTCCGTCGCTGTTGCTCTTGGACGAAGCCTTCTCCAGCCTCGACACCCACCTGCGCCACCACCTGCGCACCCTGACCGCCGAACGCATCCGCAGTCAAAACATCCCCGCCATCCTCGTGACCCACTCCGCCGAGGAAGCCTGCACCATGGCCGACACCATCGCCATCATGCACGAAGGCCGCATCCTCCAACACGGCACGCCGGAAACCCTTATCCGCCGCCCCGTCAACGCCCAAGCCGCCCTGCTGCTCGGTTTGGCCAACACCGGCGACACACGCTACATCCCCCAACACGCCATCCGATTCAACCCGAACGGCACAGCCGTCCGTATCAGCGAAGCCATTCCTCTCGCCGAAGGCATACGCCTCACCCTCACCCATCCGCAATACGGCGATTTGATTTGGTATCCCCACGCCGACCACGATACGGAAAAACCGCAAACCGGACAGGAAATCCGCATCAGCGTGGATGAAAGTCAGATTGTTTGGTTTGATTGAATTTGATGGATTAAGAAAAAGAAAAAGGCCGTCTGAAATTTAAGTTTCAGACGGCCTTTGTTATCTCAGCCATCAATCAGACAAACCTATCTGACCTATGGTCGCTTTTTACTTCACTTTCGTACATACCTCACGGGCAGTCCCGTCTTCAGACACCAATTTGCCTGTTTTATCCAGTTGATACACTTCATCTTCTCCGGGCTTGTCCATCTGCGCAACCAATCCGGTGTATATCATGCTTTCCAAGAATTGGCCGTCTTCTGATTCTTCCAACCATGCCAATGTTTCAGGGCTATGGAGTCGTGAAACTTCGCTGTACTTGATTTGGCTTTGAGTTAAGGCATTGTTCGCAAAACGCCATTTACCCCCACCGACAACATGGTACGCTAAGACATTGCCGTCATCGTCCACTTTGAGCTTAGCGTCGCCACGGAAACTGCCGTCCTGAAGATATTCGACTTTTGTATCACTGTGAATGTTTTCATCAGAGCCAACGCAATGCCATGTACCGACAATCGGAGAAGCCAGGGCGGTTGTTGCGGATAAAAGCACCGGCAAAATAAAGAGTTTCATCTATTTCCTTTCTTAAAAGAGGCCGTCTGAAAAGTTGCAACGACATTGAAGCTGCATTTTCAGACGGCCTTTGCGAGTATTTTACTGCAGGCGGACGTTCAAGAAATATAAATCACGAGACCGGCAATCAGCACCAGCTGGACACCCAACTTCATCAGTGCGGTACGACTGACGAAGTAGATAAACCAAGTGCCGGTCAAAATCAACAGTAGAATAATCAACCACGGCCGCCATTTGTTGAGGTGGACGGCTTCGGTAAAGCAGGTATAAATATGAAGTACGACGATGGCGACGATGAACAATATAGGCACGATGAAGTCCATCATTTGATTTCCTTTTAATGAGGCCGTCTGAAAACCCTAGTTTCAGGTTTTCAGACGGCCTTGTTTAAATCAAAATCAGTCTTTCAACTTCGCCAACTGAATTTGAACTTTCGCCATTTTGTCTTCCAATTCCGCCAAATCGGCTTTGTCTTTTTCCACCAAATGCGCCGGGGCTTTTTCGGTGTAGCCGGGTTTGGAGAGTTTGGCATTGAGTTTGTCCAAGGCTTTTTGCAGCTTCTCGGCTTCTTTGCTCAAACGGGCGGTTTCGGCGGCTTTGTCGATTTCAACTTTCAACATCAGGCGCGCGCCGTTGCAGACGGCGACGGGGGCGTCTTCCGCTTCGGGCAGGCTGTCCACCAGCTTGGCTTCGGTCAGTCGGGTCAGCGACGGCAGGTATTTGAGCAGGCCTTCGAGTTCTGCACTGCCTTCGACAAAGAGCGGTGCTTTGACGTTTGGCGCGATACCCATTTCGCCGCGCAGTTTGCGCACTTCTTCCACCAAGTCTTTCAATGCGGCCATTTTATCGAAGGCCGTCTGAACGATTTTCTCTTTATCGGCTTGCGGATAAGCGGCCAACATAATGCTGTCGGCGGTTTTGGCATTCGCCAGAGGCGCAACGACCTGCCACAGCTCTTCGGTAATGAACGGCATGATTGGGTGCAGCAGGCGCAGGATGGTTTCGAGTACGCGCACGAGGGTGCGGCGTGTGGTGCGCTGGGTTGTCGGGCAGCCGGTTTGGATTTGCACTTTTGCCAGCTCGATGTACCAGTCGCAATATTCGTTCCACACAAATTCGTACAGCGTTTGCGCGGCAAGGTCGAAGCGGTAGGTTTCAAAGGCTTCGGCAACGGCGGCTTCGGCTTGTTGCAGTTTGCCGATAATCCATTGGTCGGCAAAGGTAAACGCCAACGGCTGCATTTCGTCTTGGCCGCAGTCTTTGTCTTCGGTGTTCATCAACACGAAGTTGGTGGCGTTCCACAATTTATTGCAGAAGTTGCGGTAGCCTTCGGCGCGTTTGAAGTCGAAGTTGACGCTGCGGCCGAGGCTGGCGTAGCTCGCCATGGTGAAGCGCAATGCGTCCGCACCCATGCTCGGAATGCCTTCGGGGAAGAGTTTTTTGGTTGCTTCTTCCACTTTCGGCGCGGTTTCGGGTTTGCGCAGGCCGGTGGTACGTTTCACCAGCAGTTTTTCCAAGTCGATGCCGTCAATCAAATCCACAGGGTCGATGACGTTGCCTTCGGATTTGGACATTTTTTTGCCTTCATGGTCGCGCACGATGCCGTGGATGTACACGTCTTTAAACGGTACTTTACCGGTGAAGTGGGTGGTCATCATAATCATGCGCGCCACCCAGAAGAAGATGATTTCGTAGCCGGTGACCAAGACGTTGGACGGCAGGAAGGCTTTGAGTTCGTCGGTTTCAGACGGCCAGCCCAATGTGGAGAACGGCACGAGCGCGGAGGAGAACCATGTATCCAATACGTCTTCTTCGCGGATCAAACCGGTTTTGCCGGCTTGTTTTTCGGCTTCTTCCTGATTGCGGGCAACGTACACATTGCCTTCGTTGTCATACCACGCAGGGATTTGATGGCCCCACCACAGTTGGCGCGAGATACACCAGTCTTGGATGTTGTTCATCCATTGGTTGTAGGTGTTGACCCAGTTTTCAGGGATAAAGCGCACTGCGCCGCTGTCGACGGCTTTTTTGGCTTTGTCGGCAAGGCTTAAGCCTTTGAATTCGCTGTCAGGCTCGCCGCCGTTTGGCGTGGCGGACATGGCGACAAACCATTGGCTGGTCAGCATCGGCTCAATCACTGAACCGGTACGGTCGCCTTTCGGCGTCATCAGCGTGTGCGGTTTGATTTCGACCAAGAAGCCTTGTTCTTGCAAATCGGCAACCATTTGTTTGCGCGCGGCAAAGCGGTCCAAGCCTGCGTATTTTTCAGGCAGGGCAAAGCCTTGTTGCGCTTCGCCTTTGAAGTTGAACACTTCGGCGTTTGCCAGCACTTTGGCTTCCAAGTCGAACACATTAATCAGGCGCGTGTCGTGGCGTTTGCCGACTTCATAGTCGTTGAAGTCGTGCGCAGGCGTGATTTTCACGCAGCCGGTGCCAAAATCTTTTTCAACGTATTCGTCAGCAATCACGGGGATGGTGCGGCCGGTCAGCGGCAGGATCAATTCTTTGCCGATTAAGTGGGTATAACGTTCGTCTTCGGGATTGACGGCAACGGCAACGTCGCCCAGCAGCGTTTCAGGGCGGGTGGTTGCCACGATAACGGCTTCGGCGGGATTGTCGGCCAGCGGATAGCGGATGTGCCACATAGAGCCTTGTTCTTCCACGCTTTCCACTTCCAAATCCGACACTGCGGTACCCAATACTGGATCCCAGTTCACCAAGCGTTTGCCGCGGTAAATCAAGCCTTGTTCAAAAAGGCGCACGAACACTTCGGTCACGGTTTCGGCGCGCACGTCGTCCATCGTGAAATACTCGCGCGTCCAGTCGGCAGAGCAACCCACGCGGCGCATCTGCTGCGTAATCGTGCCGCCGGAAACTTCTTTCCATTCCCACACTTTTTCCAAGAATTTTTCGCGGCCCAAGTCATGACGGGATACGTTTTGTGCGGCAAGCTGACGCTCGACCACGATTTGCGTGGCGATGCCCGCGTGGTCGGTGCCCGGAATCCAGGCGGTGTTGCAGCCTTTCATGCGGTAATAGCGGGTCAGGCCGTCCATAATGGTTTGGTTGAAGGCATGGCCCATGTGCAGCGTGCCGGTTACATTGGGCGGCGGCAGTTGGATGGAGAAAGACGGTTTGGTCAAATCCATATCAGGCTGGAAATAGCCCTGCTTTTCCCAGTTTTGATAATGTTTGGATTCGATTTCGGCTGGATTGTATTTGTCTAACATGATGGAACTTTGTGAAATTAAGGTTATTTTTGATGTGCGGATTATAACGCAAAAAGGCCGTCTGAATCATTTCAGACGGCCTTTGGCATACGGGTTTTAAAAATGGAACAATACCAGGCTGACGGCAATCACCGCCATGCCCGTTGTCAGGCCGTAAACGGTTTCATGGCCGTCTGAATAGCGTTTGGCGGCCGGCAACAACTCGTCCAACGCCAAAAACACCATCACACCGGCTATCACGCCGAACACCGAACCAAACACGGCAGGCGATAAAAACGGCTGCAAAACCAAATAGCCCAAAGCCGCCCCCAAAGGCTCGGCCAAGCCTGATAGCAGACACGCCCATACCGTTTTCTTACGGCTGCGGGTGGCAAAATAAACCGGCGCGGCGATGGAAATGCCCTCCGGAATATTATGGATGGCAATCGCCAAGGCCAAAGGCATCCCGACCGCCGGATTTTCCAAGGTGGCAAAAAACGTCGCCAAACCTTCGGGGAAATTGTGCGCCGTAATCGCAAACGCCGCCATCATACCGACTCGCGCGATATGGCGGCGTTTACTTTCTTGAAACGACGGGTCTTGCGCATCTAAGGTTTCATGCGGGTTCGGCACCAGGCGGTCGATCAGCGCAATGCCGCCCATCCCAGCCAAAAATGCCATGGTCGCCGCCGCAAACGCGTGGTCTTTATCATAAATTTCAGCGAATGCCTCGCTGGATTTACTGAAAATTTCCGTCAGGGAAACATATACCATCGCACCGCCGGCAAATGCCAAACCAAACGACAACACGCGCGGATTGGGCGTTTTGGAAAACATCACCAAGCCGCTGCCTAATACGGTAAACAAACCAGCGGCCAGCGTGATGGAAAAGGCAACGGCCAAATTGGACATCGAAAAATCGGGCATGAGAAAACCTGCGCTAAAAGCTGGGACAGGTTCAGACTAACACTTTTTAATGCATATGATAATAGTTATTATTTATTTTATTGATTAGGTACACAGATTTTGAAACAAAAGGCCGTCTGAAAAATAATTTTCAGACGGCCTTTAAGTTTGAAATGTCACTAAACCTTATCGCTTTCCAGCTTAAGCCTGATAGCGCGACAGGCTCAAATCATCGCTGCGGATTTCGGTGTCTTTACCGCTCACGATATCGGCGGTTAATTTTGCCGAACCCAGCGACATGGTCCAGCCCAAAGTGCCGTGGCCTGTATTTAGGAACAGGTTGTCAAAGCGGGTGCGCCCGATTAACGGCGTGCTGTCGGGCGTCATTGGTCTGAGGCCGCTCCAGAACAATGCCTGATTCAAGTCGCCGCCTTCGGGGAACAAATCGTTGACGACCAAAGCCAGGGTTTCGCGGCGTTTTTCGGGCAGTTTGATTTCGTAGCCCGATAATTCCGCCATGCCGCCGACGCGGATTCTGTTGTCAAAGCGCGTGATGGCGACTTTGTAGCTTTCATCCAAAACGGTGGACACTGGCGCGCCGTCTGAGTTTGTGACAGGCAGGGTCAAGGAATAGCCTTTGACGGGGTAAATGAGCAGATCGAGGTCCAACTGCGCCAAAACCGTCCTGCTGAAGCAGCCGAGCGCACAGACGAAGGCATCTGCTTCAAACCGTTCTGTTTCGGTTTCCACTGCGCTGATGCGCTGGCCGCCCTGTTCGATGCGGCGGATGGTTCGGTTGAAATGAAACTGTACTCCCTTTTCCTGACACAATTTGTATAGGTTTTCAGTGAAGAGGTGGCAGTCGCCGGTCGCGTCTGCGGGCAGGTGCAGGCCACCGGCAATTTTGGCGGTAACGCGTGCCAGCGCAGGCTCAAACTCTGCGCATTCTTCGGGTTTCAGACGGCGGTACGGCACGCCGTAGCGTTCCAAAACGGCAATGTCTTGTTCTGCCGCTTCAACTTCTTTGGCTTGGCGGAAAATCTGCAACGTCCCTTTTTTGCGCCCTTCAAAATTCATGCCGGTTTGCGCTTCAAAACGGCGGAACATTTCTCGGCT
Organism: Neisseria sp. HMSC073G10; assembly: GCF_001812605.1. Classification (NCBI taxonomy): domain Bacteria; kingdom Pseudomonadati; phylum Pseudomonadota; class Betaproteobacteria; order Neisseriales; family Neisseriaceae; genus Neisseria; species Neisseria sp. HMSC073G10. The sequence goes on from NZ_KV809506.1 coordinate 17,362, forward strand.
GTATTCAGAAATCCTGACCATGCGCTCTTTATTGATTTGATAGCGCGCTGACGTGCAGTTTTGCAGCATTTGCCACAGCCATTCGATTTGATACAGGCTGCCGTCAGGGCGAAACAGCAAAGGCGGATGGCTTTTAAACAGCCATTTCAGTGCTTTGGTCGGGATACCGGGTGCCGCCCAAGGCGTGGTATAGCCGTAGGAAAGCTGGCCTGCATTGGCAAAACTGGTTTCCATCGCCACGCCCTCGGCGCGGTCGATGACCGTTACTTCATGTCCTGCCTCTGCCAGATACCACGCGGAAGATACGCCGGCAACACCAGCACCTAAAACAAGCACTTTCATTTTTCTCCTCCTCTGACTTTTTTCAAAAATACAGATATCAGGTCGTCTGAAACACATTTTCAGACGACCTCAGGCATCAATGTGGCAACTCTCCGTTTCTGACTTTCTGTTTGAAGTCACGCGTTTCATTGACGATTACTTTAGCCATTAAAAGGAGTGCGATCAGGTTGGGCAGCGCCATCAGACCGTTGAAGGTATCTGAAGCCAGCCATACCAAATCAAGGCTCAAGACTGTACCCAGCATGACGGAAGAAACATAACCGATGCGGTACAGACCGGCAAATTTCTCGCCGAATACATAAACCGCACATTTCTCGCCGTAGTAGCACCAGCCTAGAATGGTTGAGTAAGCGAAGAAAATCAGACCGATGGTGACAATCCAACCGCCGATGCCGGGCAGCATTTTTTGGAAAGTAACGGTTGTCAGCGCCGCGCCGCTCAATTCAGGTTTCACAAACTCGCCGCCTGCACCGAGCAGACCCATGACCAACACGATACCGGTAATCGAGCAAACGACGATGGTGTCTAAAAACGTACCGGTCATGGAAACCAAAGCCTGACGGACGGGGTGGTCGGTTTTCGCGGCGGCGGCGGCAATCGGCGCAGAACCCATACCCGCCTCATTGGAGAACACGCCGCGCGCCACGCCGTAGCGGATGACCGTACCGATGGCGCCGCCTGCAACGGCTTGCGCGCTAAACGCATCGGAGAAAATCAGTTTGACGGCGGGCATCAATACATCGGAATTAATCACGATAATGGCAATACCGCCCACCACATAAAACACTGCCATGGCAGGTACGATAAAGGACGCGGCTTTGGCAATGCCCTTAATGCCGCCCAAAAGCACGATGGCCGTTAATACAGTCAATATCACGCCGGTATAGGCAGGTTCGACGCCAAAGCTGGTTTGCACTGCCTGCGCAACCGAGTTGGACTGCACCGAGCTGCCGATACCGAAGGAAGCGAATGTGCCGAACAGCGCAAATGCGACGGCCATCCATTTCCAGTTTTTGCCCAAGCCTTTTTCGATGTAATACATCGGGCCGCCGGACATTTCGCCTTTGGAATTGGTGACGCGGTATTTCACCGCCAACACACCCTCGCCGTATTTGGTGGCCATACCGAAAATGGCGGTCATCCACATCCAAAATACCGCGCCCGGGCCGCCGGTTACCACCGCAGTCGCCACACCGGCGATGTTACCCGTACCGATGGTGGCGGAAAGCGCAGTCATCAACGCCGCGAAATGGGAAATATCGCCTTCGTGGTCTTCACCGTTTTCATGCTTCTTTGACGGCACAAACGCCTGTTTCAGCGCATAACCCAACATAGTGAACTGCAAGCCTTTCAGCAAAACGGTCAGCAAAATGCCCGTACCGACCAGCAGCATCAACATAATAGGTCCCCAGACCCAGCCGCTGATGGTTTCGAAAAAGGCTTTGAGATTGTCTAAAAACAATTGCATGGCTTTCTCCTTTGTCTGTTTTATTTTTTATGCACTACTTTTTGTAGTGTCATGTAATTTCAGCACAGAATATTCAATAAGACAATATCTTTCTTTTTAAAAAGATTTTTGAGGTTTTACCCTAAAAAGATATCTATTTAGACCGGTCAGATTGTTTACAATCCACTAAAAATAAAGGCTGCGGCCGAGATAAAATGCCAAATGAAAGTTAATCAACCATCAATTAAGACTGCAAAAATTAAAATGACACAATCGACAAATGGCACATTATTGAAAAATACAAACACGCAAATCTTGTTTTAAAAAAGCCTCAGGCCGTCTGAAAGATGGTTTTCAGACGGCCTGATGCTTGTTAACTATATTGATTCAGGTTGATGAATGTTGCCCAAGTAACTGCGCCAACAGTCGGGCAAAGCGTTCTGTCGCGCCTTCGCTGGTGTGCAAATACAGGGCTGGCTCGATGAGTTCCAATTCATTGAGCAGGAAGGTATCGCCGACCAATGTACCGTCCACTCGGGCGTAAACCGGCATTTGCGGCAAAGCGGCCAGTACGTCTTGTGCGGCACTGATGGCAAACTCGGGTGGCTCAATACCGAACACCGACACACCATAGGCCGAGTTGGCGCGCCATTCGCCTTGCGGCGGCTGACGGCGCACGGCATGGCTGAATGCGCCGTTGAAAAACACCAGCGATGTTTCGCCTGCTGTTTCGATTTCGCGGATATAAGGTTGAACAATCATACCTTGCGGATAATCCGCCATGTTCACGTCCAATGCCTCCGCACAAACTTTAACCACGCCTTTGCCGCTCTGCCCAAATGCCGGCTTGATGACCGCTTCCGTCCAGCCCTGTTGGTTCAGGATGTCGGCCAATTCGGCTTTTTGCGGCGGAACGAACACACTGGGAATCACTTGCGCTCCGCGCGCCGCCAAATCGCACAAATAAGTCTTTTCCATATTCCAAGCCATCAATTCGGGCGGATTGATAAAACGCTGCCCCGCCTGCCCGGCATGTTCCAGCCATTGGCGGAAGGCTTCGGGTTCGGCGGCATAATCCCATGCGCACAAAGGCAGTAAAAACGGCGCGGACGGATGGTTTTGCCACACATCAAATACGGTTTTCACGCCCATGCTTTCCAAGCATGCCGCCAATGTTTTCAGGTTGTCCGATGGTTCAGGATAGGTTTGGCAGGTAATGAGTGCCAAAACGGTTTGCTCGATCATGGTTGCCGCCTCATTGCTAAAACCAAAATTATATAGCGAAATCAAACCAAAAGATTTTTCAGACGGCCTGATACATGAGGCCGATTCTGATAAAATGGTTTCCCCTTTTTCCGTCGGAACATGCTCATGAAATCTGCTCACGTCCTTGTCTGGTTCCGCCGCAACCTCCGCCTGCACGACAATGCCGCGCTTAATGCCGCCGTTGCAAGCGGTTTGCCCATCGCCTGTGTCTGGGTCAGCCAAAGGCCGTCTGAAAACCACAATCCGCGTCAAAGCCTGTTCCATTATCAAGCCGCACAAGAGCTGCATACCCGTCTGGCGGCGCACCATATTCCTTTACACGTCGTCGCTTCCGACGAAGACCTCCTCCCCTTGGCTGCTGCGCTCAATGCCCATACCGTCATCACAGACGAAGCCTACACCGAAGCCGAAATCCGCCAAGACAACCACCTCTGGCACAATTTCGACCAAGCAGGCATTGCCCTGCAACACGCCAACGACCGCGGCATTTTGGCCAAATCCCCCCTTATGGATGCCAACGGCTTGCCCTACACCGATTTTGCCGCCTATAAACAAGCATGGTTGCAGGCTTATTCAGGACAAAGGCCGTCTGAAACCGAATTGCCTGTTCAAACCGGACAAAACGTTCCACTGTTTCCAGCCCATACCGGAGCAATATTGCCTGCCTATCAGCAGGGCGGCGAAACCGCAGCCTTAACGCAATGGCACGCGTTCAAACAGAATTTGGTTCACTACCCGATTACCCAAAATTTTCCGGCACGAAAAAACACCAGCCTCCTCAATGCCTACCTGTCCGCAGGCTGCATTTCACCGCGCCTACTGGCTGCTGAAGGCTTGGCAAACCGACATTTCGAGTGGCTGGACAAGCTTATTTTCCGCGACTACTGCTACCAGCTCGCCTACCACCGCCGCCTGCCCGAAACAACCGATGCTGCTCCGGTACGCGAATACTGGCGACACGGCCAAATCGGCGTGCCCATCATCGACGCCGCCATCCGCGGCCTCGAAGCCACCGGCCACTTACACCCCGTTCTCCAGCAGCTGTGCGCCCACTATTTCTGCCATGCGCTCAACTTCGACCCCAACCAAGGCATCGCGTGGACAGCCTCCGTCCAAACCGGCACCGACCCCGCGCTCAACCAAGCCAACTGGCACCTCGCCGCACAAGACACGGCCACCGTCCTCTATGCCCACCGTTCGCACCAAATCGACCCCGACGGCAGCTACATCCGCAGTTACCTCCCCGAATTGGCGCACCTGCCATCCACCCTCATCCACACGCCGTGGGCCGCCGCCGATGACATCGACACACACGGCTACCCCTTCCCCAAGGCCGTCTGAAACCTACGTTCACACCAAAAAACCACACTAAATACAGCTGAAAAACGTTCAAACAAAATATTTTGGTTTCAGACGGCCAAACAGATTGAATAGCCAAGATTTACACGGTAAACTTACGTCATTAAAAAATTTTATTATTTCATTACAATGAAACCCGCATTCGACATAAAAACGTCACGTTTGGACGTCTTATCCATCCATCTGCACACCGCAGATCTAACCGAATTGGAAGAATTCCTGCGCCAACTGGCAGGCCAATCCCAAGACGAATTCGTTCCCTTCATTTTAGACGTACAAGATTTCGACCATCCCGAATCCATCGATTTGGGCGGCATGATTTCCCTGTTTGCCCGTTACGGTATGCAAATTTTAGGGCTGCACCACACCAGCGACACATGGGCGGCAGCGGCAGCGCGTTACCACTTGGTCTTCAAACAAGGCAACTCCAACCAGGCAGCCGACACACAGGCAGCACCTACTCCTCGCCAAGCACCGCAGCCGCAAGACGTACAAGCGACCGTTATCAACAATCCGACTGTATTGGTCAGCACGCCCGTGCGTACCGGCCAGCAGGTTTACGCTGAAAACGGCGACCTCATCGTTACCGGCATCGTCAGCCAAGGTGCGGAACTTATCGCCGACGGCAACATCCATATTTACGCCCCCATGCGCGGCAGAGCGTTGGCCGGTGCAAAAGGCAATACCAACGCACGCATCTTTATCCATTCCATGCAGGCCGAATTAGTCTCCGTTGCCGGCATCTACCGCAACTTCGAGCAAGACCTGCCCGAGCATCTGCACAAAAAACCCGTACAAGTATCATTGCAAGACAACCGACTGGTTATCAGCGCAATCGACGCCGAATAAACATCAGTACTTAAAAAGGAAATATCGTGTCCAAAATCATCGTAGTAACTTCAGGTAAAGGCGGCGTAGGCAAGACCACTACCAGCGCCAGCATCGCAACCGGCCTGGCCCTGCGCGGCCACAAAACTGCCGTGATCGACTTCGACGTCGGTTTGCGCAACCTTGACCTGATTATGGGTTGCGAACGCCGCGTCGTATACGACCTCATCAACGTCATCCACGGCGAAGCGACTCTCAACCAAGCCCTGATTAAAGACAAAAACTGCGAAAACCTCTACATCCTGCCTGCATCGCAAACCCGCGATAAAGACGCACTGACCCGCGAAGGCGTGGACAACGTGATGAAAGAGCTGGCCAGCAAAAAAATGGGCTTCGAATTCATCATCTGCGACTCCCCTGCCGGTATCGAACAAGGTGCACTGATGGCGCTCTACTTTGCCGACGAAGCCATCATTACCACTAACCCGGAAGTATCCAGCGTCCGCGACTCCGACCGTATCTTGGGCATTTTGCAAAGCAAATCACGCAAAGCCGAACAAGGCGGCACTGTTAAAGAGCACCTGCTGATTACCCGCTACTCCCCTGAGCGCGTGGCTAAAGGCGAAATGCTGTCTGTACAAGATATCTGCGACATCTTGCGTATTCCGTTGATCGGTGTGATTCCTGAATCACAAAACGTTCTGCAAGCTTCCAATGCCGGCGAACCTGTCATCCACCAAGACAATGCCGCAGCAGCAGAAGCCTACAAAGACGTTATCGCCCGCCTCTTGGGTGAAAACCGCGAAATGCGTTTCCTCGAAGCTGAGAAGAAAAGCTTCTTAAAACGACTGTTCGGAGGTTAATACATGTCACTGCTCGATATGCTGTTCGGCAGAAAGCCGAAAACCGCCACAGTCGCGCGCGACCGCCTGCAAATCATCATCGCGCAAGAACGCGCACAAGAAGGCCAAGCTCCGGACTATCTGCCGACCCTGCGTAAAGAGTTGTTGGAAGTCCTGTCCAAATACGTCAACGTATCATTGGACGACATCCGCATCTCCCAAGAGAAACAAGACGGCTTGGACGTTCTTGAGCTGAACATCACCCTGCCGGAACAAAAAAAGGCTTAACACATGACCTTGACCGAATTGCGTTACATCGTAGCCGTCGCACAAGAACGTCACTTCGGACGTGCCGCACGACGCTGCTTTGTCAGCCAGCCCACCCTCTCCATCGCCATCAAAAAGCTGGAGGAAGAGCTGTCGGTATCCCTGTTCGACCGTAGCAGCAACGACATCATCACGACCGAAGCGGGCGAGCGCATTGTCGCCCAAGCCCGCCGGGTTCTGGAAGAAGCGGAACTCATCAAGCACCTTGCTAATGAAGAGCAAAACGAATTGGAAGGCGCGTTCAAACTTGGCCTGATTTTCACCGTTGCCCCCTACCTTCTGCCCAAGCTCATTACCGCGCTGCGTGAAACCGCACCGAAAATGCCGCTGATGCTGGAAGAGAACTATACCCACATCCTGACCGAGTCGCTCAAACGTGGCGATGTCGATGCAATCGTCGTTGCCGAACCATTCCAAGAGCCGGGCATCGTGACCGAGCCTCTGTATGACGAACCTTTCTTCGTCATTGTTCCCAAAGGACATCACTTTGAAGAACTCGATGCCGTTACGCCTCAGCTTTTGGGCGAAGAACAAGTGTTGCTGCTGTCCGAAGGCAACTGTATGCGCGACCAAGTGTTGGCGAGCTGTTCCGAATTGGCTTCCAAACAGAAAATCCAAGGTTTGACCAATACCCTGCAAGGCAGCTCCATCAACACCATCCGCCACATGGTTGCCAGCGGTTTGGCCATCAGCGTCATGCCTGCTACCGCATTGACCGAAAACGACCATATGCTTTTCAGCATTATCCCGTTTGAAGGCACTGCACCGCACCGCCGTGTCGTTTTGGCCTATCGCCGCAACTTTGTCCGTCCCAAAGCACTGACTGCTTTGCGCACGGCTATTTTGCAATCGCAACTGACCGGTGTAACGTTCGTCAACGAATAAACCGTAAAACAAAAGGCCGTCTGAATATTCAGACGGCCT
>NZ_KV809506.1:24796-76813 GCF_001812605.1 Neisseria sp. HMSC073G10
CAAAAGGCCGTCTGAATATTCAGACGGCCTTTTTTATTTTTAACCGAATAAAGGATTAGTAGCGGGTATGAACTTGACTGCCGATAACACCACCCAAAGCCGCACCACCCAAGGTAGAGCCGGTATCGCCACCAATCAAGTTACCTGCCACGCCACCCAATACCGCACCAGCAGCAGTGTTGCGTTGGGTTTGAGTCATATTGGCACATGCACCCAAAGAAGCGGCCAGCATGATCAAGGTCACAGTTTTTGCAAAAGTTTTCTTCATGGTTTGATTCTCCATCAGAGGTTAAGCTGTATATGGAGCAGTATGGCACAACCTTTCATTAATATATTTTCTGATAAGTAAAGACAGATTAAACTAAGATAATGCTTTTGATGAACGGTTAACTTCAAAAACAAACGGAAATTCCAATAGAATATTTATAAAATTTAATATATTTGGCATAAAATTGCGCATACATCAACCGCATTCGGTAGTGATACAATAACGACTTGTCTGAACTACCGGAAACACCCGTCATGAGTACCTACGCACTGGCACACATCATCCACGTTTATTGCGCGATTGCCTTTGTCGGCGGCGTATTTTTCGAAATGCTAGTTCTCTCCGTTTTACACACCGGCCGCGTTTCACGCGAATCGCGCCGCGAAGTCGAACGTGCCATGTCCCATCGTGCCGTCCGCGTGATGCCTATTGTCGTCATCACCCTTTTCATCAGCGGCATCGTGATGGTGTACAACCGCTACCTGCCGATACTGCACCACCCATTCGACAGCTCCTTCGGCATCATGCTGAGCATCAAAATCCTGTTGGCAATAAGCGTTTTGGTACATTTTGCCATCGCCGTCGTCAAAATGGCACGGCACACCCTCACCGTCGGCTGGTCGAAATACATACACGCCGTCGTATTCAGCCATATGCTGTTTATCGTCTTTTTTGCCAAGGCGATGTTCTACCTGTCTTGGTAAACCTTACCCATACCCCACACACAAGGATTGTTTATGACCCAATACCCGTCCGTCGGCTCGCCGATGTTTTACGGCATCTTCTTTATTGCCGTCTTAATCATGATCGCCATCGATATGGTATCGCTGAAAAAAAACGGCGCCCACAAAGTCAGCATAAAAGAAGCCCTCGCCTGGAGCGGCATTTGGGTGGCCGTATCCTGCACGTTTGCAGGCTGGCTCTATTTTGAACTGGCGGGCAACCCGACTTACGGGGCCGTTGTCGCCAAAGAAAAAGTCCTCGAATTCTTCACCGGCTATGTACTCGAAAAATCCCTTGCCGTCGATAACATCTTCGTTTTCCTGATGATTTTTGGCTACTTCAAAGTCGAACCCAAATTCCAACACCGCGTCTTGCTCTATGGCGTATTCGGTGCCATCGTCCTGCGCGCCATCATGATCTTCATCGGCGCAGCCTTGGTACAACAATTTGAATGGATTTTGTACCTCTTCGGCGCATTCCTCTTATACACCGGCATTCACATGATGAAGCCGGAAGCCGAAGCTGAAGAAGATCTTTCCCAAAACAAGATCCTGACCCTGCTCAAAAAAGTTATCCCGACCAGCCAACAGTTTGACGGTGAAAAATTCTTTACTATTGAAAACGGCAAACGCATCGCTACGCCGCTTTTGCTGGTATTGATTATGATCGAATTGAGCGACGTCATCTTCGCCGTAGACAGCATCCCCGCTATTTTTGCCGTAACCACCGACCCTTTCATCGTCCTCACCTCCAACATTTTTGCCATCTTGGGCCTGCGTGCCATGTACTTTTTACTGGCAGACTTTGCCGAACGCTTTATTTTCCTCAAATACGGCTTGGCTTTCGTGTTGAGCTTTATCGGTATCAAGATGCTGATTATGCACTGGGTACATATCCCGATTTCCATTTCCCTGTCTGTCGTCTTCGGCGCACTGGGTGCGTCCATCCTGACTTCTTTGGTATATACGCGTCAGCAAGAGAAAAAATAATCTGCCGATATAAAAAGGCCGTCTGAACATTTCAGACGGCCTTTTCAAATATCAAACACCAGCTTATTTAGCAGCGTCTTTCAATTTGTCGGCAGCTTCTTGAGTCGCATCGGCTGCTTTACCCATAGCGTCTTTAGCTGCATCTTTGGCAGCATCCTTAGCATCAGAAACAGCTTCTTTAGCTTCTTCAACCGCTTTACCGGCAGCATCTTTAGCGTCAGAAACTGCTTTATCCGCAGTTGCTTTAGCATCTGCAGCAGCGTCTTTAACATCAGAAACAGCTTGCTCAGCCGCACCTTTGGCTTCAGAAGCAGCAGCATCAACAGCAGAAGCTGCATTTTCAGCAGCAGCGTTTACATCGGAAGCAACAGCAGAAGCCGCCTCTTGGGTTTCTTTTTTCGCTTCTTGTGTACACGCAGCCAGACCGGCTACCATCATTGCAGCAATCAATAATTTTTTCATATTGTATATCCTTTGGTCTAAAAAATATCTGTCAAAACTGACAGACCCAAAAATCATAACATAATAAATGCTCAAAAAAGGAAGAATTAACGCCAAATGACAGCCGATTTACGTTTTTTGAAAAAAATTTCAAAAAAACAGTTGACGAAAAGAAACAAGTTCCCTATAATGCACAGCTTATCGGGTCGTTAGCTCAGTCGGTAGAGCAGCGGACTTTTAATCCGTTGGTCGAGCGTTCGAATCGCTCACGACCCACCAAATATGAAAACCTGCTTTGAAAAAAGCAGGTTTTTTTTATATTCTCCATCAAGCCTTTCTTCACTCGATACCTCCCTTATTATCAACATCAAGAATATTCGAGCTTTGTCACAATGCTGTTATAGATGTAACTGAAAGCATCACAAACCTCTTGAATCAATCAAACCCAACTCCTCACCCAACATCTTTTTCTAAAAACTTCCAAATACCTACCATCAACCCACGCTAAATCCTCTTGTATGCCAGACAATTTAGGCATAGACTAAAACTACATCCAACTACAACAACAGGAGAAGGTTTGATGAAACAACTGTCTATGTATATTAACGGCCGCTTTGAAACCGACTTTAACGGTACATGGCGTGATGTATTGAATCCGGCAACCGAAGAAGTCATCGCGCGTGAGCCTAAAGGCGGAAAAGCCGATGTTGATCGTGCCGTTGCCGCGGCCAGAGATGCACAAACTGCATGGGAGCGTTTGCCTGCCGTTGAGCGCGGCGCATACCTGCGCAAAATTGCCCAAGGCATCCGCGAACGTGCCGACGAACTGACGGATACCATTGTTGCCGAAGGCGGTAAAACAAAAGATTTGGCACGCATAGAAGTTATGTTCACTGCCGATTATCTCGACTACCAAGCAGAATGGGCGCGCCGTTATGAAGGCGAAATCATCCAAAGCGACCGCCCGCGCGAAAATATTTTATTGTTCAAACGTCCTTTGGGCGTAATCGCCGGCATTTTGCCGTGGAACTTCCCATTCTTCCTGATCGCCCGCAAAATGGGCCCGGCTTTGGTAACCGGCAATACCATCGTCGTCAAACCGAGCAGCGTTACCCCGATTAACTGCCACATTTTTGCTGAAATCGTTCATGCTTCAGGCTTACCGGCCGGCGTATTCAATGTCGTCAACGGCCCAGGCGCAGAAATCGGCAATGCCTTGGCATCACATCCGCAAGTCGATATGGTCAGCCTGACCGGTTCTGTCGATGCAGGCCGCCAAGTGATGGAAGCCGCCGCCGCCAACATTACCAAAGTCTCACTGGAACTGGGTGGCAAAGCCCCTGCCATCGTTCTGAAAGATGCCGACTTGGATCTGGCCGTCAAATCCATCTTGGCTTCACGCGTGGGCAATACCGGCCAAATCTGTAACTGCGCCGAACGCGTGTATGTCCACAGCAGCCTGAAAGTCGCGTTTATCGAAAAAATGACCGCCGCCATGAAAGGCGTACGCTACGGCAACCCGGCCGAAGCCGAAGCAGGCGCACTGGAAATGGGCCCGTTGATTGAAGAGCGTGCCGTAAAATCCGTTGCCGAGAAAGTCGAACGCGCAGTTCGACAAGGCGCAACTTTGGTTTGCGGCGGCAAACGTGCCGACGGCAAAGGCTACTTCTTCGAACCTACCCTGCTGACCGATACCGACAACAGCATGGACATCATGAAGGAAGAAACCTTCGGCCCAGTCCTGCCGGTTGCCACTTTCGACACACTCGATCAAGTCATCGCTTTGGCAAACGACAGCGAATTCGGCCTGACCAGCTCCGTCTATACCACCAATCTGAATGAAGCGTTTTATGTAACCCGCCGTCTGCGTTTCGGCGAAACCTACATCAACCGCGAAAACTTCGAAGCCATGCAGGGCTTCCATGCCGGTTGGAAAAAATCAGGTATCGGCGGCGCGGACGGTAAACACGGTTTGGAAGAATATCTGCAAACCCAAGTTGTTTATTTAGAAACCGATATCTAACTGCCCTTCATAAAACAAAAGGCCGTCTGAAACCGATTTTTCAGGTTTCAGACGGCCTTTCTGCCTTTATAGAAAAAAACACCGACATCGCGTAAAATAGAGCCAATTTTTCACTTTATTCAGGCCGTCTGAAAACTCCGGCAGCCTGACTCATTTTTCCGGAAAACACCATGAGCGAACAAAACAATCCGCAAATCGAGCCGCAGTTGGACGAAAACCAAATCATCGCCCTGCGCCGCGAGAAACTGCACAACATCCGCAAAGAACGCAATGCCTACCCTAACGATTTCAAACGAGACAGCTTTGCCGCCGACCTGCACACCCAATACGGTGAAATCAGCAAAGAAGAACTCGACCCGCAAGGCATTCCCGTCAAAGTGGCCGGCCGCATGATGCTCAAACGTCAAATGGGCAAAGCCAGCTTCGCCACCATTCAAGACGTGACCGGTCAAATCCAGCTTTATCTGAACAACAAAGGCGTGAGTCAAGAAGTTTTGGACGATTTCAACCATTGGGACTTGGGCGACATCGTCGGTGCGGAAGGTACTTTGTTCAAAACCAACCACGGCGAATTGACCGTGCGCGTGTCCAACATCCGCCTGCTGTCCAAATCCCTGCGCCCGCTACCCGACAAACACAAAGGCTTGAGCGATCAGGAAACCAAATACCGTCAACGCTACGTCGATTTGATTGCCAACGAAGAATCGCGCAATACCTTCATCAAACGCAGCCAAATCATCCAATCCGTGCGCAATTTCATGGTTAACGAGCATTATTTGGAAGTTGAAACCCCAATGATGCACCCGATTCCTGGCGGTGCGACGGCAAAACCGTTCGTTACCCACCACAATGCCTTGGACATTCCACTCTACCTGCGCATCGCTCCCGAGCTGTATCTGAAACGCTTGGTTGTCGGCGGCTTGGAACGCGTGTTTGAAATCAACCGCAGCTTCCGCAACGAAGGCATGTCCGTACGCCACAACCCTGAATTCACCATGATCGAATTCTACGAAGCCTTCTCCGACTACGAACGCATGATGCAAATGGCGGAAGACATCATCCGCAACGCTTCCCGCGCGGTAAACGGTACGGCAAAAATCAGCTACAACGGAAAAGAAGTCGATTTGGAAAGCCCGTTTGAACGCCTGACCATTCTCGGTGCCATCAAGAAATACAATCCGCACTACACCGATGAGCAGTTGAACGATGAAGAATGGCTGAAAAAAGAAATCGTCAAACACGGCGAAAGTCTGCCTCCGTCTCCGGGCATCGGCAGCCTGCAACTTGCCCTGTTTGAAGGTTGCGCCGAGGGCAAACTGTGGAACCCGACTTTCATCATCGACTACCCTGTCGAAGTGTCGCCATTGGCACGCGCATCCGACAGCAAACCGGGTTTGACCGAGCGCTTCGAGCTTTTCGTTGTCGGCCGCGAACTGGCAAACGGTTACTCTGAGTTGAACGATCCGGAAGACCAAGCCGAACGCTTCAAAGCGCAAGTGGCGCAAAAAGACGCCGGCGACGATGAAGCCATGCACTATGATGCCGACTACATCCGCGCCATGGAGTTCGGTTTACCGCCGACCGGCGGCTGCGGCATCGGCATCGACCGCTTGGTAATGCTGCTGACCGATTCACAAACCATCCGCGACGTGATTCTGTTCCCGCAAATGCGTCCTGAATAACACATTGAAATAAAATCAAGGCCGTCTGAAAACAAGACTCTGCTTTCAGACGGCCTTTTTGTTCAAATATGTAAAACGGAAGAGTTTAAATCGATAAATCCTTTACACCATAATAATAAAATTACATGATAATCAAAAAGATAATATAAAAAAGAATATGTAAACGTTTTTCAGTTTGTTGACAGTCTGCTAGAATACATCCAGTTACAGACAGCCTCCACACACAGGCCGTCTGAAAATGCAGAAACTCTGAAAGGTTTGTATGGATCAATTTTTCGAACAGCTTCACGGCTGGATAAACGCCATCAACGACCCAATGTGGTCGGGGTTGGTATATATGCTTTTAGGCGCAGGCCTCTTTTTCACCGTTACCACCGGTTTTGTACAATTCCGCCTCTTCGGCCGCAGTATCAAAGAAATGCTGAGTGGCCGCAAACAAGGTGATGATCCGCACGGAATCACACCGTTCCAAGCATTCGTTACCGGCTTGGCCAGCCGCGTAGGCGTGGGCAACATTGCCGGCGTGGCGATTGCCATCAAACTCGGCGGGCCGGGCGCGGTATTCTGGATGTGGGTAACCGCCTTAATCGGCATGAGTTCGGCGTTTGTCGAATCTTCACTGGCCCAACTCTTTAAAGTCCGGGACTACGACAACCACCACTTCCGCGGCGGTCCTGCCTACTACATAACTCAAGGCCTGGGACAAAAATGGCTGGGCGTTTTGTTCGCCCTGAGCCTGATTTTCTGTTTCGGCTTTGTATTTGAAGCCGTACAGACCAATACCATCGCCGATACCACCAAAGCGGCATGGGGCTGGGATCAACACTATGTCGGTGTCGCCCTGGTCATTCTGACTGCCCCGATTATCTTCGGCGGTATCCGTCGCGTATCTAAAGCCGCGGAAATTATCGTTCCGCTGATGGCGGTTTTATATCTCGTCATAGCACTCTTCATCATTGCTACCAATATTTCCCTGATTCCTGACGTGTTCGGTCAGATTTTCTCCAACGCGTTCAACTTCGATTCGGCTGCAGGCGGTTTCCTCGGCGGTCTGATTTCGACCACCATGATGCAGGGTATCAAACGCGGCCTGTATTCCAATGAGGCGGGTATGGGTTCCGCGCCGAACGCCGCAGCCGCAGCCGAAGTGAAACACCCCGTCTCCCAAGGCATGATTCAAATGCTGGGCGTTTTCGTCGATACCATCATCGTCTGCTCATGCACCGCCTTTATCGTCTTGATCTATCAACAGCCTTACGGCGACCTGAGCGGTGCGGCGTTGACGCAGGCAGCGATTGTCAGCCAAGTGGGTCAATGGGGCGCGGGCTTCCTTGCCGTCATCCTGTTTATGTTTGCCTTTTCAACCGTTATCGGTAACTATGCCTATGCCGAGTCCAACGTCCAATTCATCAAGAGCCATTGGCTGGTTACCGCCGTTTTCCGTATGCTGGTTTTGGCATGGGTCTACTTCGGCGCAGTTGCCAACGTACCCTTGGTATGGGATATGGCAGACATGGCCATGGGCATCATGGCATGGATTAACCTCGTCGCCATCCTGCTCCTGTCCCCACTTGCCTTCCTGCTGTTGAAAGACTACACAGCCAAGCTGAAAATGGGTAAAGACCCAGAGTTCAAACTCTCTGAACACCCAGGCTTGAAACGCAAAATCAAATCCGATATCTGGTAAAACCAAAGGCCGTCTGAAATTTCAGACGGCCTTTTTAATCCCTGCCATTTAGACAAAACGATGCCCCTTAAAGCAGAAGCCTTAAGGGGCAGAGCGTTGCGGCACATCTTTTCAGACGGCCTTATTGTAGCAACGTTTCTCATTTCGCAGTGCAACAATATGGACAGATTCTAATTCCAAATCGGTACCTAGTCAAGTATTTCATTTGCATGGTAATACTTACCTGGGATATATTTATACTTACCAAACATCACATTACGGAGAAACTGATGGCTGCATTCAAACCCAATCCAATCAACTACGTCCTCGGCCTCGATATCGGCATCGCATCCGTCGGCTGGGCGATGGTAGAAATTGACGAAGAAGAAAACCCCATACGCCTGATTGATTTGGGCGTGCGCGTATTTGAGCGGGCCGAAGTACCAAAAACAGGCGACTCTCTCGCAGCGGTAAGACGCTTAGCACGCAGCGTCCGCCGCCTGACCCGCCGTCGCGCCCACCGCCTGCTTCGGGCCCGTCGCCTATTGAAACGCGAGGGCGTATTACAGGCTGCCGATTTTGATGAAAACGGCTTGATCAAATCCTTACCGAATACACCATGGCAACTTCGCACAGCCGCATTAGACCGCAAACTGACGCCTTTAGAGTGGTCGGCAGTCTTGTTGCATTTAATCAAACATCGCGGCTATTTGTCGCAAAGAAAAAACGAGGGCGAAACTGCCGATAAGGAGCTTGGCGCTTTGCTTAAAGGCGTAGCCGACAATGCCCATGCCTTACAGACTAGCAATTTCCGCACTCCGGCCGAATTGGCTTTAAATAAATTTGAAAAAGAAAGCGGCCATATCCGCAACCAGCGCGATGATTATTCGCATACGTTCAGCCGCAAAGATTTGCAGGCAGAGCTGAATTTACTGTTTGAAAAACAAAAAGAATTCGGCAATCCGCATGTTTCAGACGGCCTTAAAGAAGGTATTGAAACCCTGCTGATGACGCAACGCCCTGCCCTGTCCGGCGATGCCGTTCAAAAAATGTTGGGGCATTGCACCTTCGAACCGACAGAACCTAAAGCCGCTAAAAACACCTACACAGCCGAACGTTTCATCTGGCTGACCAAGCTGAACAACCTGCGTATTTTAGAGCAAGGCAGCGAGCGGCCATTGACCGCTACCGAACGCGCCACGCTTATGGACGAGCCATACAGAAAATCCAAACTGACTTACGCACAAGCCCGTAAGCTGCTGGGTTTAGAAGATACCGCCTTTTTCAAAGGATTACACTATGGTAAAGACAATGCCGAAACCTCAACATTGATGGAAATGAAGGCCTACCATGCCATCAGCCGTGCGCTGGAAAAAGAAGGATTGAAAGACAAAAAATCCCCATTAAACCTTTCTCCCGAATTACAAGACGAAATCGGCACGGCATTCTCCCTGTTCAAAACCGATGAAGATATTACAGGCCGTCTGAAAGACCGTGTTCAGCCCGAAATCTTAGAAGCGCTGTTGAAACACATTAGCTTCGATAAGTTCGTCCAAATTTCCTTGAAAGCATTGCGCCGAATTGTGCCTCTAATGGAGCAAAGCAAACGTTACGATGAAGCCTGCGCCGAAATCTACGGAGACCATTACGGCAAGAAAAATACGGAAGAAGAGATTTATCTGCCACCGATTCCCGCCGATAAAATCCGTAACCCAGTCGTCTTACGCGCCTTATCTCAAGCCAGAAAAGTCATTAACGCCGTTGTACGCCGTTATGGCTCCCCTGCACGTATCCATATTGAAACGGCAAGAGAGGTAGGTAAATCGTTTAAAGACCGCAAAGAAATCGAAAAACGCCAAGAAGAAAACCGTAAAGACCGGGAAAAAGCCGCCGCTAAATTCCGAGAGTATTTCCCCAATTTTGTCGGCGAACCCAAATCCAAAGATATTCTGAAACTGCGCCTGTACGAGCAACAACACGGCAAATGCCTGTATTCAGGCAAGGAAATCAACTTAGGCCGTCTGAACGAAAAAGGCTATGTCGAAATCGACCATGCCCTGCCGTTCTCGCGCACATGGGACGACAGTTTCAACAATAAAGTGCTAGTATTGGGCAGCGAAAACCAAAACAAAGGCAATCAAACCCCTTACGAATACTTCAACGGCAAAGACAACAGCCGCGAATGGCAGGAATTTAAAGCGCGTGTTGAAACCAGCCGTTTTCCTCGCAGTAAAAAACAACGGATTCTGCTGCAAAAATTCGACGAAGATGGCTTTAAAGAACGCAATATGAACGATACGCGCTACGTCAACCGTTTCCTGTGTCAATTTGTTACCGACCATATGCAACTGACAGGTAAAGGGAAAAGACGTGTCTTTGCATCCAACGGACAAATTACTAATCTGTTGCGCGGCTTTTGGGGATTACGCAAAGTGCGTGCGGAAAACGACCGCCATCACGCCTTGGACGCAGTCGTCGTTGCCTGCTCAACCGTTGCCATGCAGCAGAAAATTACCCGTTTTGTACGCTATAAAGAGATGAACGCGTTTGACGGTAAAACCATAGACAAAGAAACAGGAGAAGTGCTGCATCAAAAAACACACTTCCCGCAACCTTGGGAATTTTTCGCACAAGAAGTCATGATTCGCGTCTTCGGCAAACCGGACGGCAAACCCGAATTTGAAGAAGCCGATACCCCAGAAAAACTGCGCGCGTTGCTTGCCGAAAAATTATCATCTCGCCCCGAAGCCGTACACGAATACGTTACGCCACTGTTTGTTTCACGCGCGCCCAATCGGAAGATGAGCGGGCAAGGCCATATGGAGACCGTCAAATCCGCCAAACGACTGGACGAAGGCATCAGCGTGTTGCGCGTACCGCTGACACAGTTAAAACTGAAAGACTTGGAAAAAATGGTCAATCGGGAGCGCGAACCTAAGCTATACGAAGCGCTGAAAGCACGGCTGGAAGCACATAAAGACGACCCAGCCAAAGCCTTTGCCGAGCCGTTTTACAAATACGATAAAGCAGGCAACTGCACCCAACAGGTAAAAGCCGTACGCATAGAGCAAGTACAGAAAACCGGCGTATGGGTGCGCAACCATAACGGCATTGCCGACAACGCAACCATGGTGCGCGTAGATGTGTTTGAGAAAGGTGGTAAGTATTATCTGGTCCCGATTTACAGTTGGCAGGTCGCAAAAGGGATTTTGCCGGATAGGGCTGTTGTACAAGGAAAAGATGAAGAAGATTGGACGGTAATGGATGATAGTTTTGAGTTTAAGTTTGTACTTTATGCGAATGATCTGATTAAAGCTGAACTTAAAAAAGAAACTTTCTTCGGCTATTTTTCTGGATTAGATCGTTCTACTGGCAACATTTCTTTGCGTTCACATGATTTAGATAAAACTAAAGGTAAAGACGGTATATATCGAATCGGAATTAAAACCGCTCTTTCATTCCAAAAATACCAAATCGACGAACTGGGCAAAGAAATCAGACCATGCCGTCTGAAAAAACGCCCACCTGTCCGTTAAATTAATCTATCCCTGTTTCAGACGGCCTGAAGCAGGGATTTTTTATATAAAAATAAGGGGAAAACATGACTTGGCGTAGCCTGCTTATTCAAAACGGCGGCAAACTATCCTTGCAACGCCGGCAACTGCTGATTCAACAAAACGGCGAGTCCCACACCGTACCATTAGAAGACATCGCCGTTATCATCATCGAAAACCGCGAAACCCTGATTACTGCCCCGCTCCTATCAGCCTTAGCCGAACATGGCTCAACCCTGCTGACATGTGACGAACAGTTCCTGCCCTGCGGACAATGGCTGCCTTATGCCCAATATCACCGCCAACTTAAAATCCTCAAGCTGCAGCTGAATATAAGCGAACCCTTAAAAAAGCAACTCTGGCAACATATCATCCGCCAAAAAATCCTAAATCAAGCATTTGTCGCAGACGAAACAGGCAATGATCTTGCCGCCAAACGGCTGCGCACTTTGGCAGTCGAAGTCCGTTCGGGCGATACAGGAAACCGTGAAGCCCAAGCTGCCGCCCTCTACTTCCAAGCCCTCTTTGGAGAAAAGTTTACTCGCAATGACAACAATGCCGTCAATGCCGCATTGAACTACACCTACGCCGTACTCCGTGCAGCAGTTGCACGCGCCCTGACTTTATATGGATGGTTGCCTGCATTAGGCTTGTTTCATAGAAGCGAACTAAATCCATTCAACCTCGCCGATGACTTTATCGAACCCTTACGCCCATTGGCCGACCTGGTCGTTATACATTTGCATGAACAAGGCCGTCTGAAAACTGATCTGACCCCTAATATCAAACAAAACCTTATCAAGACCCTTCACTGTCAAATCTGCATCGAACGGCAATACTTCAGCACCTTGGCTGCCATAGACAAAATGATTTCCTCATTTCAAGCCAGCGTAACTGACAAAAATGCCAAACAGCTGAAACTGCCTGAAATCTTGCCATTGAAAGAATACCAATATGAGTGAGGCCAAATTTATGAGGATTATTGTCTTCTTCGACCTACCGGTTACCACAGCGGCAAAGCGCAAAGCTGCCAATCAATTCCGCCAGTTTCTATTAAAAGATGGATACCAAATGCTCCAGCTTTCCGTATACAGCCGTATTGTCAAAGGTCGAGATTCGTTGCAAAAACACCACAACAGGCTATGTGCAAACCTACCGCAAGAAGGGTCAATCCGCTGTTTGGAAGTAACGGAAAAGCAATATGCCACCATGAAACTACTATTGGGAGAGCTAAAAACCCAAGAAAAAAGAGTAAATTCAGACCAACTATTATTATTTTAAGCTCATTTTTTAGACAAAATAAAACGGGAAACCCTTATAAAATAAGGATTTCCCGTTGAGGTATTGTAGCACTGCGAAATGAGAAAGGGAGCTACAACGGCAACCATCGAAAAGCGCAAAGGAAAATAATTGTAGCACTGCGAAATGAGAAAGGGAGCTACAACATGCAAATAACAGTTATGTGTTGTAAAAAGATTGTAGCACTGCGAAATGAGAAAGGGAGCTACAACTGGCAGTTCCGCAAACAGTCTGTTCAGCAAATTGTAGCACTGCGAAATGAGAAAGGGAGCTACAACCGACAACGTGGCGATATGCCTAATGTTGTTATTGTAGCACTGCGAAATGAGAAAGGGAGCTACAACATGCAAATAACAGTTATGTGTTGTAAAAAGATTGTAGCACTGCGAAATGAGAAAGGGAGCTACAACGCGGACTGGCTACGTATCTTGCTGGAAGACATTGTAGCACTGCGAAATGAGAAAGAGGCTATTCAAATAAAAAAGCACCACCTAAACAGGTAGTGCTTTCATATCAATTTGCTTATTCAGCAGAATCAGCTGCTTTTTCAACCAATTCAACCAATGCCAAAGGAGCATTGTCGCCTTTACGGAAACCGTATTTCAGTACACGAACATAGCCGCCGTTACGAGCAGCAAAGCGTGGACCTAATTCGTCAAACAATTTAACTACAACATCACGATCGCGAGTGCGGTCAAAAGCCAAACGACGGTTTGCCAAAGAAGGTTTTTTACCCAAGGTGATCAAGGGCTCAACTACGCGGCGCAATTCTTTTGCTTTAGGCAAAGTTGTCACGATGGTTTCGTGAGTCAACAAGGAATTCGCCATATTGCGCAGCATCGCAGCACGGTGGCTGCTAGTACGGTTTAATTTGCGGTTGCCATTACGATGACGCATGTCATTATCCTTTAATCTTCAAACTTACGGCTTTTCTAAGCCTACAGGCGGCCAAGCTTCTAATTTGGAACCTAATGTCAGACCTTTAGAGGCCAACACTTCTTTGATCTCATTCAAAGATTTACGACCCAAATTAGGGGTCTTGAGAAGCTCGGTTTCAGTACGTTGAATCAAATCGCCAATATAGTAAATATCTTCAGCTTTCAGACAATTAGCTGAACGTACGGTTAATTCCAAATCATCTACAGGACGCAGCAAGATAGGATCGATAGGAGGCGCTTTTTCTTCAACCTCTTCAACCGGAGTACCTTGCAGATCTGCAAAAATAGACATTTGGTCAATTAAGATACGTGCGGCACTACGTACAGCTTCTTCTGGATCAATAGAACCATTGGTTTCAATATCCAAAACCAATTTATCTAAATCCGTGCGTTGCTCTACGCGTGCAGGTTCAACTTCAAAGCTAACACGACTGATGGGCGAAAAGCTCGCATCCAACTGAATCGCACCAATCTGTTTATTCTCATCACGCAATACGCGACGGCCTGAAACAGATTGATAACCACGACCTTGCTCTACTTTAATTTCCATGTCGATTTGGCCATTGTCGGACAAGTGGCAAATAACATGTTCAGGATTGATGATTTCCACATCGTGTGGCAAATCAATATCACCGGCTACAACAGCACCGGCACCTGTTTTTTTCAAAGTCAACTGAACTTGATTACGACCGTGAAGCTTGAATACGATACCTTTAATGTTCAAGAGAACGTCAACAACATCCTCTTGAACACCATCAATAGTAGAGTATTCGTGCAATACGCCGGAAATAACTACTTCAGTTGGGGCAAAGCCATTCATGGATGACAGTAAGATACGACGCAAAGCATTACCTAAAGTATGACCAAAACCACGTTCAAATGGCTGCATAGACACCTTGGCCCGTGTGGAAGACAAAGTATCTACATCGATTTGACGAGGTTTCAAAAATTCGGTTGTGCTATTTTGCATTTAACTGTCCCTCATTGAGCTAGCATTATTTAGAGTAGAACTCTACCACCAGCTGTTCATTAATATCGCCAGACAATTCTGAGCGATCCGGCATATTTTTGAATACGCCTTCCAATTTGTCGGCATCAACAGATACCCAGCTTGGCAAGCCAATTTGAGTAGCCAGGCTCAATGCTTCTTGGATACGTACTTGTTTCTTAGCTTTTTCACGAACAGCTACAACATCACCTGCTTTAACTTGGAAAGAAGGGATATTAACAACTTGACCGTTTACGACGATAGCTTTGTGAGAAACCAATTGACGTGCTTCAGCGCGAGTAGAGCCGAAACCCATACGGTAAACGACATTGTCCAAACGAGACTCCAGCAATTGCAACAGCAGTTCACCGGTAGAGCCTTTACGACGAGCTGCTTCCGCGAAGTAACGACGGAATTGACGCTCTAATACGCCATAAATACGACGGATTTTTTGTTTTTCACGTAATTGCAAACCGTAGTCTGACAAACGTGGTTTTTTCGCACCGTGTTGACCAGGTGCAGAATCCATTTTACATTTGGAATCCAAAGAGCGACGTGCACTCTTCAAAAACAGATCCGTACCTTCGCGACGTGCTAATTTACATTTAGGGCCAATATAACGTGCCATGTTTTAAATCACTCCAATATTAAATACGACGTTTTTTAGGCGGACGGCAACCGTTATGAGGCAACGGGGTAACGTCAGTAATGCTGGTAATCTTGAAACCAAGAGCGTTTAAAGCACGTACAGAAGATTCACGACCAGGACCAGGGCCTTTAATGCGAACTTCTAAATTTTTAACGCCATACTCTTGGGCAACTTTACCAGCTGCTTCTGCTGCAACTTGTGCTGCAAATGGTGTACTTTTACGAGAACCTTTAAAACCAGCGCCGCCAGAGGTAGCCCAAGACAATGCATTGCCTTGACGGTCAGTGATTGTAATGATGGTATTGTTGAAAGATGCATGAACGTGCACAATACCTTCGCTTACGGTTTTACGTACTTTTTTACGTACACGCGAAGCTGTGTTTGCTTTAGCCATTAATCAAATTCCTTAAAATTTATTTCTTACCGGCAATCGCTTTGCGCGGACCTTTACGGGTACGAGCATTTGTGCGAGTGCGTTGACCACGACAAGGCAAGCCACGACGATGACGGAAGCCGCGATAGCAACCCATATCCATCAGTCGTTTAATGCTCATCGTTACTTCACGACGCAAATCGCCTTCAACTTCATATTTAGCAACTTGCTCACGCAAAGCGTCTAATTGAGCCTCGTCCAAATCTTTTGCTTTAGTAGTAGGAGCAATATTTGCTGCCTCACAAATCAATTTAGCACGAGTCGCACCAATACCATAAATAGCCTGAAGGCCAATTACGATATGGGCATTATTAGGGATATTTACCCCTGCAATACGAGCCATATTTTTTCCTTTTTAGGGCAAAGTATGTCACTATACCACAAAATCAATAGTTAAGAAAACTAGCTTCTTAACCTTGACGTTGTTTGTGACGTGGGTCAGTACAAATTACGCGAACTACACGATTACGACGAATAATCTTGCAATTGCGACAAATTTTCTTTACAGAAGGTTGTACACGCATTTTATTTCCTTTTATCGTTTATCTTGCTCGGAAAACAATCCGAGCACGGGTTAAATCATAAGGAGTTAATTCAACTGTTACCTTATCACCTGGAGAAATACGGATATAGTGCATCCGCATTTTGCCAGATATATGACCAAGTACTACATGATCATTTTCCAGTTTTACTTTAAATGTTGCATTGGGCAAAGTCTCAAGGATTTCGCCCTGCATCTGTATGGTATCTTCTTTAGCCATAAGCCTACTTACGTGACAAAGATTTCATATCTGGACGACTCATCAAGTCTTCATACTGACTACTCATTCGATATGAATTGATTTGTGTCCTAAAATCCATTGTAACGACAACCAAAATGAGCAGAGATGTTCCACCTAAATAGAAAGGAACCTTCAATGCTGTCGTTAAAAATTCAGGTATCAGACAGATTGTAGTGATATACAAAGCACCAAATAATGTCAGTCTCAGTACAACTTTTTCCAAATATCTAGAGGTTTGCTCACCAGGGCGAATACCTGGCACAAATGCACCACTCTTCTTCAAATTTTCAGCCATCTCTTTAGGGCTAAATACTAAAGCAGTATAGAAATAGCAGAAGAAGATAATAGTTGTGGCAAATAATACAATATATAAAGGCTGTCCGTGTTGCAGCATTGCAGCAACCTTATGAAGAACAGAATTCGTACTATTTGAACCAAACCAACCTAAAAGTGTAGACGGAAATAAAATGATACTGGAAGCAAAAATAGGAGGAATAACACCTGCCATATTTAGCTTGAACGGCATATGAATGCTTTGTCCTGGCATCATTCCAGAGCCAAACTGTCTTTTAGCATAATGCACAGGAACTTTACGCTGAGCACTCTCAAAATAAACTACAGCATAGATCAACAGCAAAATACCAATCACAATTGATACCGCCATCAACATACTCATAGAGCCTTGTTCAGTCAAAGTTAGCATCCGGACAATACCGGATGGAATACCCGATACAATGCCTGCTGTAATAATTAAAGAAATACCATTACCAATACCACGCTCGGTAATTTGCTCCCCTAACCACATCAGAAACATAGTACCTGTAACCAAACAGACTACTGTAGAAATATGAAACTCAAGCGAACTCGTTACAACAACACCTTGTTGATAAACAAATGTTGCAACACCAAAGCTTTGCAATACAGCCAATAATACCGTCCCATACCTAGTATATTTCGTAATTATTTTCCTACCAGCCTCACCTTCCTTCTTCAAAGCTTTTAAAGAAGGAACAATTTCAGAAGCAAGCTGAACAATAATCGATGCCGAAATATAAGGCATGATACCAATTGCAAATATACTAAAGCGCTCCAACGAACCACCCGAGAACATATTTAACATTCCGAATATGCCGTTTGCAGCGCCTTCGTATAACTTAGCTAATGCAACAGCATCTACGCCCGGTACCGGTATATGAGCACCAATACGGAAAACGACTAAAGCACCTAAAAGGAACACCAGACGTTTTTTCAGATCACCAAATTTGGATAATCCTGATAAAGATTGTTGATTAGCCACTGTAGTGCAAGCCTTATTCTTCTACTTTACCACCGGCAGCTTCAATAGCAGCTTTAGCACCTTTAGTAGCTTTTACACCTTTCAAGGTAACTGCTTTTGAAATTTCACCAGAAGCAATAACTTTTACATTAGAAGCAGTTGCAGAAATCAGACCAGCTTGTTTAAGAACCAAGACATCAATCTCGTTCACAGCAATCAGATTTAATTCACTCAAACGAACTTCAGCATTAGCGGCAGCAGTCAAAGATTTGAAACCACGTTTCGGCAGACGGCGTTGCAAAGGCATTTGACCGCCTTCAAAACCTACCTTGTGGAAGCCACCAGAACGGCTTTTTTGACCTTTATGACCACGACCACCTGTCTTACCCAAGCCGCTACCAATACCACGGCCTACACGACGACTAGCGTGAGTAGCACCCTCAGCAGGTTGAATAGTATTCAAAAACATATTAAGACTCCACTTTCAACAAGTAGCTGATTTTATTGATCATGCCACGGTTTTCAGGGGTATCCAAAACCTCTACAGTATGTTCACGGCGGCGCAAACCTAAACCACGAGCACATGCACGATGAGATTCAATTGTACCAATCAGGCTCTTAACCAATGTAACTTTAATCTTTTTTTGCTCAGTCATGGTTAGCTCCCAAAATATCTTCTACTGTCAAGCCACGTTTAGCAGCAATATCAGCAGGGGTATACAGTTTAGACAAACCGTCTAATGTAGCGCGTACAATATTGTAAGGATTAGTAGAACCATGTACTTTAGCTGAAATGTTATGGATACCCATAGCATCAAATACTAAACGCATTGGACCACCAGCTTTTACACCGCTACCTTCTTTAGCAGGTTGCATAAATACCTTAGTAGCACCATGACGGCCAATAACCTCATGATGAATAGTACCATTTTTCAAAGGTACTTTAATCATAGAGCGTCGAGCTTGATCCATTGCTTTTTGAACAGCAACTGGTACTTCTTTTGATTTACCTTTGCCCATACCGATGCGGCCATCACCATCACCAACAACAGTCAGTGCAGAGAAAGCCATGATACGGCCACCTTTAACTACTTTAGTCACGCGATTAACTGCGACCATCTTTTCAATCAGGCCGTCACCGCGTTCTTCAATTTCATGTTTTGCCATCTGAAAGTCTCCAAATATTAGAAGCTTAAACCATTTTCACGTGCAGCTTCAGCTAAAGCTTTCACACGACCGTGATATTGGAAACCTGAACGGTCAAAAGCAACTTTTTCAACACCCACTGCTTTAGCTTTTTCAGCAATACGCTTACCAACTACAGCCGCTGCTTCAACGTTGCTACCTGATTTCAGGCTACTACGTACTTCAGCTTCCAATGTAGAGGCTTGAGCCAATACTTTATCACCTTCAGCACTAATTACTTGAGCATAAATATGATTATTGCTGCGGAACACACATAATCTTACCATTTTCAAGTCCGCAATACGCGCACGGGTTTTGCGTGCACGACGGAGTCGGGTTGTATGTTTATCCATTAGTGAACCTCAATTATTTTTTCTTGGCTTCTTTCATCACTACTACTTCACCTACATAACGAACACCTTTACCTTTATAAGGCTCAGGAGAACGGAATGCACGAACTTCAGCAGCGACTTGGCCAACCACTTGTTTATCTGCACCAGTCAAAACGATTTCTGTTTGGCTAGGAGTTTGAACAGAAACACCTTCAGGCATTTCGTATACGATTGGATGAGAGAAACCCAAAGACAAGTTCAGAACTTTGCCTTGAGCTTGGGCACGATAACCCACACCAATCAATTGAAGTTTTTTCTCAAAACCTTCAGAAACACCCTTAACCATGTTATTAACCAATGCACGAGCAGTACCAGACATAGCATTAGCCTGTTTACTGTCATTTTTTGCAGCAAAAGTCAATTTACCATCGTTCAGTTCAATAGCAACATCGGAATGCAAAGGAAAAGACAATTCGCCGTTTTTACCTTTGATAACCAATGCATCTGTTCCGAATTTTACTTCTACACCAGCAGGAACAGTCACTGGGTTTTTTGCGACGCGTGACATTTACTTTTCTCCACTAGGCTACGATGCACAACAACTCACCACCAACACCCTCAGAACGGGCTTTGCGATCAGTCATTACACCTTTAGAAGTACTAACAATAGCGACACCCAGGCCATTCATTACGCTAGGGATCTCACTTGATGCTTTGTAAATACGCAAACCTGGACGTGAAACACGTTTAATTTGCTCAATCACAGGACGACCTGCATAGTATTTCAATTGAATTTCCAATACCGGTTTTGCATCAGCAGAAACCGCAAAATCCTCGATATAACCTTCTTCTTTCAAAACTTTTGCAATTGCACATTTCAGTTTAGAGGAAGGCATGGCAACTACTGCTTTATTAGCACGTTGCGCATTGCGAATACGAGTCAACATATCGGAAATAGGATCATGCATACTCATTATTTATACTCCTATTACCAGCTAGCTTTAACAACACCAGGGATCTCGCCACGCATAGCGATTTCACGGATTTTAATACGGCCCAAACCAAATTTACGGAAAGTGCCACGAGGACGACCTGTTAAAGCACAACGACGACGTTGACGTACAGGTGCTGCATTACGAGGAATGGATTGAAATTTCAAACGTGCTTCAAAACGTTCTTCTTCAGTCGCATTAGCATCATTAATAACAGCGAAAATTGCCTCACGTTTAGCTGCAAACTTTTTCGCCAATGCTTGACGTTTCAGCTCACGATTAATAAGTGCTTTCTTAGCCATGATTATCCTTTAAACGGAAACTTGAACAGTGACAACAAAGCTTTCGCTTCTTCATCAGTTTTTGCAGTAGTTGTAATAGTAATATTCAAACCACGCAAAGCATCGATTTTATCGTATTCAATTTCCGGGAAAATAATTTGCTCACGAACGCCCATATTGTAATTGCCACGACCATCAAATGATTTACCGCTTACACCACGGAAGTCACGTACGCGAGGCAACGCAATAGTAATCAAACGATCCAAGAATTCAAACATTTGATCACGACGCAAAGTTACTTTGCAACCAACTGGATAGTTATCACGGATTTTAAAACCCGCGATAGATTTACGAGCAACAGTAACAACTGGTTTTTGACCAGCAATTTTCTCTAAATCAGAAACAGCGTGTTCCATAACTTTTTTATCAGCAACAGCTTCACCCACACCCATATTCAAGGTGATTTTTTCAATACGTGGAACTTCCATTACTGATTTGTAACCAAATTGTTTAACCAATTCAGGAACAACTGTATCTTTATAAAACTCTCTCAAACGAGCCATGTTATCTCCTTATGCTCCAATGATAGAGCCATTTGATTTGAAGAAACGAACGCGTTTAACTTTGCCTTCATTTTCAATCAGCTTAATACCAACACGGTCTGCTTTATTAGTTTCCGGATTCAGGATTGCAACATTAGAAATATCCAAAGGCATTTCTTTAGTAATAATGCCACCCTCAATACCGCGCATTGGATTAGGTTTTTGATGGCGTTTTACAACATTAACACCCTCAACAACAACTTTATCACCCAATACTCGAACTACTTGACCTTGCTTACCTTTATCTTTACCGGTAATCACTACAACCTGATCGCCTTTAATGATTTTATTCATCGCGCTATTCCTTATAATACTTCAGGCGCCAATGAAACGATTTTCATAAATCGCTCAGTACGCAATTCACGGGTTACCGGACCAAAAATACGAGTACCCAGAGGTTCAAGTTTATTATTCAACAACACAGCAGCATTGTTATCGAATTTAATTAACGCACCATCAGGACGACGCACACCTTTAGCAGTACGAACAACTACCGCATTGTATACATCACCTTTTTTGACACGACCACGTGGGGCTGCATCTTTAACTGCAACTTTAATAATATCGCCAACAGAAGCGTAGCGACGCTTAGATCCGCCTAATACTTTGATGCACATTACGCGACGCGCACCAGAGTTATCAGCCACATCTAAGATGGTCTGCATTTGAATCATATTAGTACCTTTAAATTAACCAACTTAATTTACCACTTTCATATAACTCGCACCTTACTTTAAGCTGCTTATTAAATGAAACCATCACGGTTCTAGTAAACCAGTCTTGGATCCCGAAGGGAGAGAAACTTCCATAAGAAGCTGGAAGATAAGAAACGAAGTTTACACGCAAATTAACTTTGCTGCAAGACTTCGTTTCTTATTAAGCTACATTACTGTGTTTTAAATCAAACAGTACGCGCTTTCTCAACCAATTCTTTTACAACCCAAGACTTGGTTTTTGACAAAGGACGAGATTCCTCGATTACCACTACATCACCAATGCCATATTGATTGTTTTCATCATGAGCATGGATTTTAGTTGATAAACGAATAATTTTACCGTACAAAGGGTGTTTAACTTTACGTTCAACCAATACTGTAACAGTTTTGTCCATTTTGTCGCTTACCACTTTGCCTTGCAAAGTACGAACATTTTTAGCTTCGCTCATTACTTAGCACCTTTTTCAGTTAAAATGGTTTTAATACGAGCAATATCGCGACGTACACGTTTCAACTCGCTAGATTTACCCAACTGACCGGTTGCATTTTGCATGCGTAAGCCAAACTGAGCTTTCAACAAGTCCAACAAATCAGAGTTTAATTGCTCAATAGATTTGTCTTTCAATTCATTTGCTTTCATTATTGACCCACCTGTCTTACTACAAAGGTTGTAGGAATAGGCAATTTGGCAGCGGCCAATTCAAATGCTTCACGAGCCAAAGACTCAGGAACACCGTCCATTTCGTACAATACTTTGCCTGGTTTAACTTCAGCAATGTAATATTCCACATTACCTTTACCGCCACCCATACGAACTTGGATAGGTTTCTCAGTAATTGGTTTATCAGGGAATACACGGATCCAAATACGACCGCCACGTTTAATATGACGAGTCATAGTACGACGAGCAGCTTCGATTTGGCGGGCAGTCAAACGACCACGGCCTACGGCTTTCAAACCGAACTCACCGAAACTTACTTTGTTACCGCGAGTAGCAATACCGGTGTTACGGCCTTTTTGTTGCTTGCGATATTTCAGTCTAGTTGGCTGCAGCATTACGTCCACCTGCCTTTCTTTGTTTCTTCTCATGCTCAGGTTTAGAAGATTTAATATTACCTTCTGTATAAACCCAAACTTTCAGACCCAGTACACCATAAGTAGTGTGTGCTTCGCTAGTTGCATAATCTACGTTCGCACGCAAAGTATGCAAAGGTACACGACCTTCACGGTACCATTCGCTACGAGCGATATCAGCACCATTCAGACGGCCTGAAGTCATGATCTTGATGCCTTTAGCACCAGAACGCATTGCATTTTGCATTGCACGTTTCATAGCGCGACGGAATTGAACACGTTTTTCAAGCTGCTGGGCAATACCATCAGCAATGATTTGCGCATCCAATTCAGGACGACGAATCTCTTCAATATTTACATGAACAGGCACACCCATCAGAGCTTGCAAGTCACGTTTCAAGATTTCGATATCCTCACCTTTTTTACCAATAACCACACCTGGACGAGCAGAGTGAATGGTAATACGCGCAGATTTTGCAGGACGTTCGATCACTACGCGACCAACTGAAGCATTGGCCAGTTTTTTACGCAAGTAATTACGAACATCAATATCTTGTTTCAAAACAGTAGAAAAGTCGGTGCTTTTAGCAAACCATTTTGAAGCCCAGTCTTTAGTTACCGCCAGGCGAAAGCCTGTAGGGTTAATCTTTTGTCCCATAGCTTTTCCTTAGTTGCCCACTGTCACATTAATATGACAAGTTTGTTTCTCGATGCGGTTACCGCGACCTTTGGCACGAGCTTGGAAACGTTTCAAGCTTGGGCCTTTGTCAACAAAGATAGTTACCACTTTCAATTCGTCAATATCAGCACCATTGTTGTGCTCGGCATTGGCGATTGCTGATTCCAATACTTTTTTAATCAGCT
This sequence comes from Neisseria sp. HMSC073G10, assembly GCF_001812605.1. Taxonomy (NCBI): domain Bacteria; kingdom Pseudomonadati; phylum Pseudomonadota; class Betaproteobacteria; order Neisseriales; family Neisseriaceae; genus Neisseria; species Neisseria sp. HMSC073G10. Next base: position 48,554 of record NZ_KV809506.1, read on the forward strand.
CAGCACCTTTTTTAGGGCTGAATGCCAAGATATTCAAAGCTTGGGCAACGTCTTTACCACGAATTAAATCAGCCACCAAACGAGCTTTTTGAGCTGAAATACGGGCGTTTTTATGTTGTGCACTTACTCTCATGATTCACCTTATTTCTTTTTAGCCTTTTTATCAGCCAAGTGGCCTTTAAAGGTACGGGTCAATGAGAACTCACCTAATTTATGACCAACCATATTGTCGCTGATGAACACAGGCACGTGAGTGCGACCGTTGTGAACAGCGATAGTTAGACCGATAAAATCAGGCAAAATGGTAGAACGACGTGACCAAGTTTTAATTGGGCGTTTGTCGTTGCTTGCACGAGCAGCATCTACTTTTTTCAGCAAATGCAGGTCTACATATGGGCCTTTTTTTAATGAACGAGCCATACTAATTAACCTTTATTTGAGTAACGACGACGAACAATCATGTTATCCGTGCGTTTGTTATTACGAGTGCGGTAGCCCTTAGCAGGAGTACCCCATGGGCTAACCGGTTCGCGAGCCTCACCAGTACGGCCTTCACCACCACCATGTGGGTGATCAACAGGGTTCATTACAACACCACGAACGGTCGGACGAATACCACGCCAGCGGTTAGCACCAGCTTTACCGATTTTTTTCAGGCTTTGTTCTTCGTTACCAACTTCACCGATAGTTGCACGGCAATTTACGCTAATTTTGCGTACTTCACCAGAACGCAAACGAACTTGTGCGTAAGCACCTTCTTTTGCAAGCAATACCGCAGAAGCACCAGCAGAACGCGCAATTTGCGCACCTTTACCTGGTTTCATTTCGATACAGTGAATAGTTGTACCAACAGGAATATTGCGGATCGGCAGAGTGTTACCTACTTTGATAGCAGCCTCAGCACCGGAAACCAATACTGCACCTGCTTGAATACCACGAGGAGCAATGATGTAGCGACGCTCACCATCTGCATAGCACAACAGTGCGATAAATGCAGTACGGTTAGGGTCATATTCGATACGCTCTACTTTCGCAGGGATACCGTCTTTGTTACGTTTGAAATCTACAACGCGGTAATGATGTTTATGGCCACCACCTTTATGACGGGTAGTGATATGACCATTGTTGTTACGACCGGCAGTAGAATTTTTCTTTTCCAGCAGAGGCGCATAAGGTGCACCTTTGTGCAAACCTTCTGTTACCACGCGAACCATGCCGCGACGGCCTGCAGAGGTCGGCTTCATTTTAACGATTGCCATTTTGTTTATTCCTTATCTGCAGCTGCAGCAGCGGCTTCCAAATCCAACTCTTGACCGGCAGCCAGGCTTACATAAGCCTTTTTAACATCGCTGCGACGACCTAAAGTACGACCAAAACGTTTAACTTTACCTTTAATGGTAACAGTAGTAACGTCTGCAACTTGAACGCCGAACAGCAGCTCAACAGCCGCTTTAATTTCAGGTTTGGTTGCATTTGCCAAAACTTTAAACGTCATTTGGTTACGTTTTTCAGCCAATACGTTGCTTTTTTCAGAAACGATAGGTGCCAAGATTACTTGAGTCAAACGTTGTTGATTCATACCCATTGCTCCTCTAATTGTGCAACTGCATCTTTAGTGATAACGACTTTTTTGTAACGCAGCAAGCTGTAAGGATCAACTTGTTGAGCTTCCAAAACCAATACGTTAGGCAAGTTGCGTGAAGCCAAGTAAACATTCTCGTCGAGCTGTTTAGTTACAAACAGAACTTGCTCCAAACCCAAGTTCTTCACTTGTTCGGCAAAAACTTTGGTTTTAGGAGTTTCAGCAGTCAATGCTTCGATTGCAAACAAACGTTCATCACGAGCCAGTTGGGATAAAATAGTCGCCATACCGGCACGATACATTTTACGGTTCACTTTTTGAGTGAAGTTTTCGTCAGGTTTGTTTGGGAATGCACGACCACCTTTACGCCACAGCGGAGAAGAAGTCATACCAGAACGAGCACGACCGGTACCTTTTTGGCGCCATGGCTTTTTAGTAGAGTGGTTTACTTCGGCACGAGTTTTTTGAGCACGATTACCAGAACGGGCATTTGCCAAGTAAGCAGTAACCAGTTGGTGAACCAAAGCTTCATTGTATTCACGAGCAAACAAAGCATCAGAAACAGCCAAGCTGCCAGATACTTGTCCTTTAGCGTCAATTACTTTCAATTCCATTACGCACCTACTTTCACGCTAGGACGAACCACGACGTCGCTGTTAACCGAACCCGGAACAGCACCTTTAACCAACAAGAGTTGGCGTTCAGCATCAACACGTACAACTTCCAATTTTTGAACAGTTGCTTTAGTGTTACCGTATTGACCTGCCATACGTTTACCAGGGAACACGCGACCAGGGTCTTGTGCCATACCGATAGAACCAGGAACACGGTGAGAACGGGAGTTACCGTGGGAAGTACGTTGAGCACCGAAGTTATGACGTTTGATCGTACCAGAGAAACCTTTACCTTTAGAGGTACCGGTTACATCTACCAATTGACCAACTTCAAACATAGAAACGGTAATTTCATCACCGGCTTTCAATTCAGCCAGTTTTTCTTCAGTCAAAGCAAACTCAACCAAACCGCGACCAGCTTCAACACCTGCTTTAGCAAAGTGACCGGCTTCAGTTTTGTTGACACGATTAGCTTTTTTCTGACCAAAGGTAACTTGTACAGCAGTGTAGCCGTCAGTATCTTTGGATTTCACTTGTGTAACGCGGTTGGCAGACATATCCAAAACGGTTACCGGAACAGAAACACCCTGTTCGTCGAACACGCGAGTCATACCAACTTTGCGTCCAACCAGACCTAAAGTCATGATTATTTTCCTTTTAAGTAAAGGGGCGGGCTACGATTGGCCTGCCTTTCAGACAAAGTTAAACTTGATACGGATGTACCAAGTCCGCCATTATAATTGACAAATCAAAGAAATATCAACAAAAATTTCAATTTTACTTCTTAAACCCATCATTTTTTTCGGATGAAGTGTTGCCAAATATCTGAAAATTTTCAGACGGCCTAAGAATTCTATAAAAAACCGAACAGCCAAGCTGTTCGGTTTTTTAGTTCTTATTGAACTTTAATTTCTACATCCACACCTGCTGGAAGATCCAGTTTCATCAGTGCATCAGTAGTTTTGTCAGTCCAATCCACGATGTCCATCAGACGCAAGTGGGTACGGATTTCCAATTGTTCACGAGAAGTTTTGTTCACGTGAGGAGAACGCAAGATGTTGAAACGTTCGATTTTAGTTGGCAAAGGAATCGGACCTTTAACAACAGCGCCAGTACGTTTGGCAGTTTCAACAATTTCTTGCGCAGAACGGTCAATCAGACTGTAATCATAAGCTTTCAGGCGGATACGGATTTTTTGGTTTGCCATTTATCAATATCCCTCAATTAAGCAATTACAGAAGAAACCACACCCGCACCTACGGTACGACCACCTTCGCGAATCGCAAAGCGCAGACCTTCTTCCATAGCGATAGGCGCAATCAGTTCTACAGTAATGGTTACGTTTTCACCCGGCATTACCATTTCTACGCCTTCTTCCAAAGTAACTGCACCAGTTACGTCAGTAGTACGGAAGTAGAATTGTGGACGGTAGTTAGCGAAGAATGGAGTGTGACGACCACCCTCTTCTTTGCTCAGTACGTATACTTCTGCTTTGAACTTGGTGTGAGGAGTGATAGTACCTGGTTTAGCCAATACTTGACCACGCTCTACGTCTTCACGTTTAGTACCACGCAGCAATACGCCTACGTTGTCACCAGCTTGACCTTCGTCCAGCAGTTTGCGGAACATTTCAACACCGGTACAAGTGGTTTTTTGGGTTTCTTTCAGACCTACGATTTCGATCTCGTCACCAACGTGGATGATACCGCGCTCTACACGACCGGTTACTACTGTACCACGGCCGGAGATAGAGAATACGTCTTCGATAGGCAACAAGAAAGGTTTGTCCACAGCACGCTCAGGTGTTGGGATGTAGCTGTCCAAGGCAGCAGCCAATTCGAAGATTTTTTCTTCGTAAGCAGCATCACCTTCCAAAGCTTTCAGTGCAGAACCTTGTACGATTGGGCAGTCGTCACCTGGGAAGTCGTAGCTTGACAACAAGTCACGAATTTCCATTTCAACCAGTTCCAACAGCTCGGCATCGTCAACCATGTCGCATTTGTTCATGAATACGATGATGTAAGGTACACCTACTTGGCGAGCCAACAGGATGTGTTCGCGAGTTTGTGGCATAGGACCGTCAGCTGCGGAACATACCAAGATCGCGCCGTCCATTTGGGCAGCACCGGTAATCATGTTTTTAACGTAGTCAGCGTGACCCGGGCAGTCTACGTGTGCGTAGTGACGGGTTTCGGTTTCGTATTCTACGTGAGAGGTATTAATGGTAATACCACGAGCTTTTTCTTCAGGAGCGTTGTCGATTTGGTCGTAAGCTTTTGCAGCGCCACCGAATTTTTTAGCCAAAATAGTAGTCAAAGCAGCAGTCAGAGTGGTTTTACCATGGTCAACGTGACCGATGGTGCCAACGTTTACGTGCGGTTTGCTACGTTCAAATTTTTCCTTAGCCATGGCAATATCCTATAATCTAAGCTTTTTGAAATAAAGGGTAATAATGAGATGGTGCCCATGGGCAGATTTGAACTGCCGACCTCTCCCTTACCAAGGGAGTGCTCTACCCCTGAGCTACATGGGCGAAATTGTTTGGAGCGGGTGAAGGGAATCGAACCCTCACCGTAAGCTTGGAAGGCTTCTGCTCTACCATTGAGCTACACCCGCATACTCACTTTTTGCTCCAAGTAAGAATTTTTGGTGGAGGGAGAAGGATTCGAACCTTCGAAGCTCGCGCAACAGATTTACAGTCTGCCCCCTTTGACCGCTCGGGAATCCCTCCAAAAGAGAACGCTAGTTTATTGGCAACTCAGATTTCCGTCAAGATTTTTTTTCATTTATTTCTTTAAAAACATCCAAGTTTTTGCTTTTAAACACTATTTATTTAAACTGAATGATTTTTTCGTACTTAGCCATCAGTTCTTCGTGCGTTTCAGGATGCTCTTCATCGATCAAGATACAGTCGACAGGACATACCTGTTGGCACTGAGGCTCATCGTAATGGCCTACACATTGCGTACACAAATTTGGATTGATTTCGTAAATTTCTTCACCTTGCGAAATGGCATCATTAGGGCATTCCGGTTCGCACACATCGCAGTTAATGCACTCATCTGTAATAAAGAGCGACATTTCTATTTCCTTTTTTCTTAAATTATCAAAACCGATTGGGCGCGGATTATAGCACAAATGACGTCGGAACAATCCGTTTGAAAGAATGTTTTACACCTTGGGAATGATTCTCAAATTCTATACTATTCAGCAACTTGCAAATAGAGCAACAATTCAAACCTACTCATTCCCGCCTTTCCTTCCCGATAAATTTCCAGCCAATCCGGTTTTTCAGGCAGCTTCCCTGCTTCAATATAGACCATTGCCCCATTTTTCAAGTGGCTTTGCAATCGGATAAACAGATTTTGCCAATCTTCCCATGCAAACGGCGGATCAAGGAACACAACATCAAATTTTTCAGACGGCATTGCCAGATAAGCCATGCCGTCTGAACACTCGATTTTCGCCTGTTTCAAACCTAATTCACGGATATTTTTCTGAAGCGTTTGAACAGTTTGGCGGTGGTTGTCGACCATTACCACTTTTGTTGCATTACGAGAAGCAGCCTCCATTCCCAAAGCACCACTGCCACTGAATAAATCCAATACTGTTTTACCGGTTAAATCCTGACCCAGCCAGTTAAACAGTTTTTCACGCACGCTGTCAGGCGTCGGACGCAGACCATCTGCAGATAAAAATGTTAACTTTCGTCCTCTACATTGTCCGCCAATAATGCGTACTTGATTGGTGTGTTTGGAATGTTTGTTGTTTGCCATAATTCTTAAAAAGATGCCGATTTTTCAGACGGCCTCAATTATATAGTGAAACTGCTATCAAACCGTATTCCCTTCTATCCTTTACAATACAAAAAGGCCGTCTGAAAATCATTTTTCAGACGGCCTTTTTGTATCCAAGCTTTAACCAATTACTCTTTTGGCGCAGGCGGTTCAATCTGTTCTTTCCAGCCGCATTCTTTTTGCGGGCAGACTTTTTCCACGCCCCAGCGTTTGGTGGTTTTGATGGTCAAAACCGGCCACGCGCATTTTGGACAGGTTTCTGCAATGGGCGGGTTCCAAGTGGCGTAGTTGCAATCAGGATAGGTGCTGCAACTGTAAAACAGTTTACCGTAGCGGGATTTTCGCTCGACGAGGTTACCTTTTTTGCATTGCGGGCATTGGACGCCGGTGTCTTTCGGTTTTTCCAACGGCTCAACGTGCTTGCATTTCGGATAGTTGGCGCAACCGATGAATTTGCTGCCGGTGCGGCTGTATTTGTACACCAGCCGTCCGCCGCATTTGGGGCATTCGCGTCCATCGAGTTCGGCTTGCTCTGCTTCAGCTTTGGCAATGCGTTCAGCAGCTTCCTCTGCAGTTTCGTTGACGTTGCGGGTGTAGCTGCACTCAGGATAGCCGGCGCAGGCGACGAAGCGGCCCATTTTGCCGAACTTGATTTGCAGTTTGTGTTCGCCGCATTTAGGGCAGGTTTCGTCAAGTTCCTGCGTGGTGAATTTGGCGCGTTCGATACCCTCTTTTTCTTCTACTTGTTTGATAAATGGCTTCCAGAATTTATCCATCACGGGAATCCATTGGCGTTTGCCGTTGGCAATTTCGTCAAGCTGGTCTTCGAGTTTGGCGGTGAAGTGGTAATCGACATATTGGGCGAAGTGTTCGGTCAGGAATTTGTTGACGATGTCGCCTGTGTCGGTGGGCATAAAGCGTTTTTGCTCAAGGGTAACGTATTCGCGGTCTTTGAGCGTGGAGATGATGCTGGCGTAGGTCGAGGGGCGGCCAATGCCGTATTCTTCGAGGGCTTTAACCAGCGTGGCTTCGTTGTAGCGCGGCGGCGGAGTGGTGAAGTGTTGTTCACCGTAAAGTTTGTCTACAGGCAATTTATCGCCTTCACTCATTTCAGGCAGTTTTTTGCCGTCTTCGCTCTCTTCGTCGTCGCTGCTTTCTTCATAAACGCTCAAGAAGCCTGCGAAAGTCTGCACTTGTCCGGTTACGCGGAATACGCCTTTGCCGACGGTAATATCGACGGTGGTTTGGTCGAATTTGGCAGGCGTCATCTGACAGGCGACGGTACGCTGCCAAATCATTTGATAGAGTTTGAACTGGTCTGCGCTCAAGAAGGGTTTGACGCTTTCAGGCGTGCGGTACACGGAAGTCGGGCGGATGGCTTCATGGGCTTCTTGGGCGTTTTTGGATTTGGTTTTGTACTGCTTGGCCGAACTTGGCAGATATTCTTTGCCGATTTTGTTTTCAATGTAATGGCGGATTTCGGTTAACGCTTCATCGGCCAAATTCACGCTGTCGGTACGCATATAGGTAATCAGACCGATGGCTCCCTGCCCTACGTCTATGCCTTCGTAAAGCTGTTGGGCGGTACGCATGGTGCGGTCGGTGGTAAAACCGAGTTTGCGTACGGCATCCTGCTGCATGGTAGATGTGGTGAACGGCGCGGCGGGATTGCGGCTGCGCTTTTTCTTTTCGATGGCGGTAACGACGGCCTCTTTGCCTTCGAGTTCTTTCAACACGTCGGCTTGCGCGGCTTCGTTCGGCAGGTCGAATTGTTCGAGTTTCGCGCCGTTGTATTGGGCGAGTTTGGCGGTAAACTTACTGCGGCCTTTGTGGCTGTCGAGATGTACTGTCCAATATTCTTGCGCTTCAAACGCGCGGATTTCGTTTTCGCGCTCACAAATCAGGCGCAGGGCGGGACTTTGCACGCGGCCCGCGCTCAAACCGCGGCGGATTTTTTTCCATAACAATGGCGAAAGGTTGAAACCGACCAGATAGTCCAAAGCACGACGGGCTTGTTGCGCATCGACCAAATCCATTTCGATTTCGCGCGGATGGGCAACCGCATCGAGCACGGCGTTTTTGGTGATTTCGTGGAACACGACACGCTGCGGCTTAATGTTTTTTAAGCCGCGTTTGGATTTGAGGATTTCCAAAAGATGCCAAGAAATGGCTTCGCCTTCCCTATCCGGGTCGGTTGCGAGGTAGATGTTTTCGGCTTCTTTGGCACCGGCGACGATGGCATCGACGTGTTTGCTGTTGCGGCTGATCAGTTGGTATTTCATGGCAAAGCCATTGTCGGGATCGACTGCTCCGCTTTTCGGAACCAAATCGCGGACGTGGCCGTAAGACGCCAAGATTTCAAAATCACCGCCCAGATATTTTTTCAGGGTTTTGGCTTTGGACGGGGATTCGACGATTAATAGGTTTTTCGCCATTGTTGTTCTCTTTTGGATGTATTGGGTTTATGTTTCAGACGGCCTTTATTATTGAGGCCGTCTGAAAAAAAGGTTTAGTGCATCACGTTTTGTCCGGTCAACGCACTCATCAAGTCGTCGCCAATCAGGACAGGCAACTCGCTCTTGTGCATCCACAACACCAGCAATACCAACACTTTGGCGGTATCGAGGGTGATTTCGTCCGATGGAATATGCATCAGGGCGTGAATGACGATTTCGCGTTGCTCATAAGTAATTGCGTGTTCGGCAACCAAATACTGCATCAAGCCCATGACTTCCTGCGGCAGGTTTTCAGCTTCTTCACGGCAGAATACGCGCAGGGAGTCGCTGTTAAACGGCTCGGCATAGAATTCGGACGTATTGAACAAGACTTCCATCATCATCAATGTATTGCCGATTTCCGTAGCATCAAAACCTGCATCTTCCAAGAGGCGACCCAAATCCTCCGGAGGCGGACAATTGTCGAAATCTTGGAAGTGTTCGATTAAATAGGCAATGACTTCGGTCATGCTGGTTCCTTAAATATAGATAATTTATGCTTTGACACGCTGATAACGGCCGCCCGGTAAGGCAGCAACGATACCGTCAAGTTCGTATTCCAAAAGCTGTGCGTACACGTCTGCCGCTGCCGTATTGGTTTGTTGCGCCAAAATATCGGGGTGTATCGGGTCGTAACCCATTGCTTCCAATAAAGCGCTTGTTAATGGGGCGGCAGGTAGGTTTTCAGATGGCCTTTGCGGTTCATTCACTATTGTTTTTTGTTGCAGCCGTTCAGTTTGAGCGTTTTTCGGTTTGACCGTCTTATTTATAGAATATGATGGAACAGACGTATTTTGCAATAGCTGCGGACACTCATGGAGAATATCGTCCAAACATTCAACCAGTTTTGCCCCGTCTTTAATCAGCTTGTGGCAGCCTTTGCTATGCGGATTGTCTATCGAACCGGGCACCGCCATCACTTCGCGCCCCATCTCCGCCGCCAGCTTGGCGGTAATCAATGAGCCGGATTCCAATGCCGCTTCTACCACCAATGTCAGCTGCGACAACGCGGCAATCAGACGGTTGCGGCGAGGAAAATTGCCTGCAAATGGACGCGTATCCAAAGGGAACTCGCTGACAATCAATCCTTTTTCAGCAATTTCATAAGCAAGGTTTTTATTGGACGGCGGATAAATGCGGTCTATACCGGTTCCCCAGACGGCAATGGTACCGCCATCTGCCTGCAATGCGCCTTGATGGGCGGCGGTATCGATACCCGAAGCCATACCCGATACGACGGGAATGCCTTTTTCACTCAATGCCCTGCCGAAATCTTTGGCAATCCGCATTGCCTGCGGCGTGGCATGGCGGCTGCCGACAATCGCGGCAGAAGGTGTGTGCAACAACTCTGCATTACCGCGTAAAAACAAAACCGGCGGCGCGGTAATGCCTTGTGTCAGCATTTCGGGGAAATCATCATCTTGCAGCAGCAACAAACGGCAACCGTCCTGCGTTTCCCATTGTAAAGCGGCTTCAGCAGACCGCTGCGCCAAAGCCCGTTTGTCCGCATGACGCCACGACTCGGTCGCCTGTTTATGGCGTACCAACGCGGCAATTCTATCTGCCGGCGCATTCAAGGCAGCTTGTGCGCTACCGAATTGCTGCAACAGCACCAAAAAACTTTCTGCGCCGATATAGGGCGTAAATGCCAGTTGCAACCAAGCAAAACGCTCGTTTTCCGTCATCAATCTGTTCCCTTTTCGTAATGTTTTTTTCAGACGGCCTGAAGTAAATCAAGGCCGTCTGAAAATTTTATTGATATAAAGCTTTAGTTTCCCATCACAGTAACTTTCTCAAAACATCATTTTTATCCAATATACGATTAATCAGATATTCATCATCAGGTTTTAAGTTATCCATTAGCTCATCTACAACGGCCATACGGCTACGTAGAAATTTCAAAAGCTCCGGATTTGGGTTTTCTTTATTGTATTCATCATAGCGAGCCTGAACTAAAGACTGCTGACTTTGGCCTAAAATCTCTAAAGCTACTTCATAATCAAAATGTCCTAACATTGGACAACTCCTTTTCAAAAGTACATCTTTACATTAAAGCATATTTACATCTTTATGTTTTAGCCATTACTGCTGCATTTCATTTTGAATCGCCTGAATGACAAAATCTTTCAAAGAAATACCATGTTGAGCACAATAATTTTTCAATTCTTGGTGCATCGATTCAGACATAATCAATGTATAGTGTTTTTCCGACTCAGTTGTAATCTGAGCAGTTTTGCCGACTTTCGTATTCTTTCGGCTTAAAAGGCAAAATAACAATGCCGAGCCATATCATTATTTTTATAAAGTATTGCTTGCCTAAGCAAACCGTCAAATGACGATGCCGTCTGAAAAACCTGATGGCTTTCAGACGGCCTCTTTTGTGTTTGAACCGATATTGCGCTTATTCTTCGGATTTGTCGGCGCTGCGGCGCGATACGCTGATACCGAGTTGTTTGAGTTTGCGGTAAAGGTGCGTACGCTCCAAACCAACCTTTTGCGCCACGCGGCTCATATTTTGGCCTTCTTGGGCGATGTGGTACTCAAAGTAGCGGCGCTCGACTTCTTCCCTCAATTCACGCAAAGGCATATTGAAATTGAAGCCGCCGATGATTTCTGTCGCCGTCGCGTTTTCCTTCTGACCCAAAGCCACAGCAACGGCCTGCTCGTCCACTTCTTTGCCGTCCGATTCCAACATGATGTTTTTCACCGTTTCGGCAAGCTGGTCGTAATTGCCCGGCCAATCGTATTGGCGCAAAACCACCAACGCGCTATCGCTGAATTTTACCGGCTGGATTTTTTGACTTTCGGCCAAATCGGTCATGATGCGGTTGATTAAAAAGACGATATCGTCTGGTTGACTGCGCAAAGAAGGAACATTGATGCACTCTTTCAACAGCTCCGCCAGTCGGCCGGCAACGACGTCATCAGCGCTCTCACCGCGTTTAAAGCCGCATGAAGCAATCACACGGACATTGTAGCGGTCGGCTTTTTCAAGCAAGAAAGCAATGCCGTTTTGGATATTTTTGCTGTAACGAGCAATATCGCCGACATAGAAAATGCCGCCTGATGCCTTTTGCAACAGCTCCATCGGCGTATCGACAATGTGTTCGACACGGTCGGTTGCCACCCAAGGCGTACCGCTTTTGTGCAGATAGCGGGCGACAATCTCAAACGGCGAGCCTGCCTCACCGGCCAACAACAGCGGGCGGTTGTGTTTGGCGGCCGCTTCAATGCTGCCGTTCATTTCTTGAATGACGGAACTGTTGCCCAGTTTGTCCAAAGTCATGCCGGAGGCCGTCTGAACTTCGCCGTGTTTCAAGGCACGTTCTACTGCGGACAAGAGTTTTTGCAGGGCAATCGGTTTTTCCAGAAAATCGAGCGCACCGATTTTGGTGGCTTCAACTGCGGTGTCAATACTGGCATGGCCGCTCATCATAACCACAGGCATATTGAGTTGGCCGTTTTTCGCCCACTCTTTCAACAAAGTGATGCCGTCGCAATCGGGCATCCAAATGTCCAGCAACACCATGGCCGGACGCGTTTGATAACGCAATTGGCGCGCTTCTTCGGCATTTTCAGCCAAAGTGACGGTATAGCCTTCGTCTTGAAGGATTTCGGAGAGCAGGTCGCGGATGCCTACTTCATCATCTACAATCAAAATATCACTGCTTCGCATAAGTTTCTGCCATTTCCGGTAAAGCTATTTTGACACACGCGCCGCCGCTGTTCTGATTGCTCAGGCTGATGCGGCCGCCATGCTCCTCGATAATTTTTTTCACAACGGGCAAACCCAGCCCCGTTCCTGTCGGTTTGTCGGTAACGTACGGCTCAAAAGCATTGTGCAGCATTTCTTTGCTGAAACTTTTACCGTTGTTGCAGACAGTCAGGAAAACCTGTCCGCCTTCGCGTCCTGTTTCGACGTTTACTTGCGGCGCTTCGTCCGACTCTGCCGCTTCTGCGGCATTCTTAAATAGGTTATGCAACACTTGGCGCATCGCCGTCGTATCGGCAACAATCGGCAAGGCGTCGGCGCTGAGCCGAGCATTAAACTTGCACGCGCCGGCCTCATATAATACCAATACTTCCGACACCAAACCGTTTAAATCTTGTTTTTCTAAATTCAGCGACGGCGCACGCGCATAATTGCGGAATGCTTCGACCATTTCTTTCAGCGCGGCAACCTGTTTGACGATGGTATCGGTTGAACGGCTGAGGATTTGAGCGTCTTGTTCATCAAGTTTATCATGCAATTTCCATGCCAATCTCTCGGCAGAAAGCTGGATAGGCGTGAGCGGATTGCGGATTTCATGCGCCAAGCGTTTCGCCACTTCGCCCCATGCGGCCTCTTTTTGTGCCCGCATCAAGACGGTAATGTCATCAATCACCATCACCACGCCATTATCGTTGTCTTCCGGCAGGATGGTGGCCTTGCCCAATAAGATTCGGGCATCATCGGGCGCGGCATATTCGACTTGGACGGGTTTGTCGCTGTCGGCGGTTTCATTAATGGCGGCAAACACATCGGCCAACAGGGTTTGCTGCGGCGATTTGCCGTGCCATTGATGCCAGTTGCTGCCCCACAAAGACACCAACGAAACGCCCAAAATCTGTTCGGCGGCTTTGTTAAAGGTTTTCAGACGGCCATCGGCATCCAAAGTAATCACACCTGTGGTCAAACTTTCCAACACACATTCCAAATAATGGCGGGCGGCTTCTTCGCGCAAACGGTTGCGCTCGTCCGCCTCTTTGGCAATCGATAATTGCTCGGTCATGTGGTTGAACAACTGGGTCAAACGTCCGAACTCGTCATTGCGGAATACCGGCCGGGTCTGGCTGAAGTCGCCCTGAGCCACCGCCCGCGCGCCCTCTGCCAACGACAATACCGGTGCCACAAAACGGCGGGCAAAATACAAAGCCATCACCAGCGCCAAAAAAATGGCCAACAATGTTGCGACCAACAACGTGGACAGGAAAAAGGTTTGCAGGCCTTTTTTGGTATAACTCAGCTCAGCGTATTTGGCACGAGCCGCTTCAATCAGCGTCGCATCTTGGGCAACATCTTTCGGAATCGGCTGCCGGAAAAACAACGCATAATCCTGATTTTTATGCGTACCGATCAGCATCCAGCCTTGAGCATACAGCACGCCGCCGATGTTTTCCAAGCTGCGAACCGAACCGGTCTGCTCCAGCTGCTCCCATCCTTCTTTGTTAAGCTCGGGTTGATTTAGTTTCAGGGGATTGATGCTTTTCTCGGCTTTATGGGTAGTCGCGTTGTAAAGCGCCAGCTGGGCAAAGTCGGCAGTAAGCGCGGATTTTGCCAGCGCTTGCCCTAAGTTGCCGTCCAGCGAAGCGGCGCTGATTAAGTCGATTTGCACCGGCGTGGCGTTGCTGACAGCGTTGTCCACCGCCAAGTTCAGCGCGGATTTGCTCAAATTTAAGCTGCGCTCTAGAGCCTCATGGGTATCGTTGCCAAACCAAGAATTAATCGTACCGTTAATAAACTGGGCGGAAATACCGAACAAAAACACGCCTGGCAATACGGCAACCAAAGTAAACATCCCCGACAGCCGACGCGCAATCTGCGAGCCGAATACGCTTTTGCTGTTGTCGCGCATCAAAAGCACGACATAGCGCACCAACACCGCGGCCAACACCAGCAACAGCAAGCCGCACAAAGCAACAATCCACCAGAAATAATCGGACAACACATTGCTGCTGCCCGTTGCAACAGTCAGACCGTACAACAAAACTACGGCGAATACGGCGGCAATCAGGAGAAAGCGGCGCATGGTTTACTCCTGCACGACCGACAAGGATTTCCAACCCGAATCCAAATGCCAGTTTTTAGACGTCAGAGCATTGATTTGGAACGGTTTGGGCAGCTTGGCGGTTGTCAGCAGCAGGCGGATTTCAGCCTTCGTGTCTTTGGCGGCCACATCACTCAGCGCGCCTTTGGACAAAACCTTCCAATTTGCGACCGCGCCCACTGCGCGCAAGGCAGTCTCAAGCGTGTCGTACTCGGTAGAAAACGTACCGACGGTAACGCGATAGCGGTTGGTCAGCGGATGGAAGGACAATTTGTATTGAATCGTGCTGTCGTTGTTGAGCAGCTGGTCGAACTTGAATTTATAAGACGACATAGACGGCGCTGACAGCTGCCAACTCAAATTGAAATGCAGGGGGACGCCCTGTTTGAGTGCTTCTTTAAGCTGGTCGGGCAGGTCGGTGCGGAAACGACTGCTGACGGAAAGCTGTCCGGCATGGGTCAGCTTTGCCTCGGCACGGGTCGCACTGATGCCCTCGCCCGCCGCATTCAGCGACACGGCGAGCAAGAGCGGTACAATCAGCGTTTTACTGCTTTTTAATAAGCGCGTAATAAAAGCCATCTTGATGTTTGTTCGGTAAAAGCACATGCGATTCGATCAACTCGGCATCGGCATGGCGGTTAAGGAATTTTTGCAACTGACTGTCGTTTTCTTCGACAAAGACCGAGCAGGTAGCCAGCAACATCCTGCCGTTTTTCGTCAGGGTCTGCCACAGCGCGTCTAATAATGCTTCCTGTTGGCGTGCGGTTTTGACAGCATCGGTCGGTCGGCGCAGCCATTTTACGTCGGGATTGCGGCGCGCCACGCCCGAAGCGGTACACGGCACATCGGCCAAAACAGCGTCAAAGGCCTTACCATCATACCATGCCGCCAAGTCCTGCGCATCGGCACAAGTCAAAGAGGCCGTTTGAAAGCCTAAACGGTCAAGATTGCTCTTCACCCTGTTCAGACGGCCTTCGTCTATATCCAAAGCGGTAACATGACAATCTGCCAGTTCCAAGATATGGCCCGTCTTACCGCCCGGCGCCGCACAGGCATCGAGGATGCGTTCGCCGTCTTTCGGGTTCAACAAATAGGCAGCACGTTGCGCACCAAAATCCTGCACCGATACCAGGCCGTCTGAAAAACCGGGCAGGCGGCTTACCGGCACGGCTTCTTCCAACATCACGGCGTATTCGTCCAACGCCCTGGCCGGAATACCTTCCGCTGCCAGTCTTTCCAAATAGCTTTCGGCATTGCCGTGTCGGAGGTTGACGCGCAAAGTCATCGGCGGATGCGATTGCAGCGCGGTGGTGATGTTGTGCCAATGTCTCGGATAATGGTTTCTCAAGTAAGCCACCCACCACAGCGGCAGGTTGTGTTTCGCCACATCGTCTTTTTTGCAGGAAGCCGCGAGCTTGTCGCGTTCACGCAAAAAGCGGCGCAAAATCGCATTGGCAAACGAGCGAAACTGGCCGCGGCCGATTTTGGCAATGCTTTCCACCGCTTCATTGACCACGGCATGAGGCGCATTGCGCGTGTAATGCAGTTGGTACATCGCTGCCAAAAGCAGGCTTTCAAGCTGCGGATTGTCAATCGGCTTCTTCAACATTTGACCAAGCATGTGCTTCAAACTGCCCAAATAACGTTGGCAACCGTAGGCAATATCCTGCAACGCGCCGTTTTCCTGCGCCGTCAGCTGCGGATGCGCCGCGCGGATTTCCGCCAAGACATCCTGAAGATTGCGCCCTTCGGCAACCGCGGCAACGCTGTCGGCGGCCAGTTTTTGGGCGAGGGACATACTCATATTTTTGCTTTCTATTTAAAAGTTTAATTTAAAATATTAAATAATTTTCTTAAAAAACTATAAACCTTGATATCATACCCAAGTAGCAAATCTCTATTTTCATTCATCTTATTGGCAAATGGCCGCTTTTGGTTTCAGAGTCAATCTTTTACTCCCAAACAAGGAAATTTTATGAAATTACGTTCTACTTTTGTCCTGCTGACTTCTGTAGTATTGGTTTCCGGCAGCTTGTCTGCAACAGCTGCCCACAAACATCATTCTCGTTCCATTTCTAAAGCTCAAGCCATTACCATTGCCAAAAAACATGTTGGCGGCGGCCGCGTTACAGACGTTGACCGCAGCAACGGCCGCTGGGAAATTGAAATCCGCAAAGGCTGTACGGAATACGATGTGGATGTTTCAATCCCAAATGGCCGTGTGACCAAGGTCGATCAAGATAACCATTGCGATGACTGAGCAACCTACCAATATTGAATTTTCAAGCCGGACGATGTGTCCGGCTTTTCCATTTACAATTTTCAGACAACCTGTTCGGCTGCCAGCAATGCCCGATAATATTCGGCATCTGTTTTGGAAAAACAGCAAAAGATGATTTTTTCCACTGCCGGACATTGCGGTAGGGTTTGCTTCAAACTCTCTAAAGCGATACGCGCGGCGGCTTCGGCCGGGAAGCGGTACACACCGGTGCTGATGCACGGAAAGGCAATGCTGTGGAGATTGTGTTTTTGGGCAAGCAGCAAGTAATTGGCGTAGGATTGTGCCAATTTGGCCTCTTCATTTTGTTTTCCGCCAAACCATACCGGCCCGACCGTGTGGATGACAAAACGCGCAGGCAAACGATAGCCTTTGGTTATTTTGGCTTCGCCTGTGCGGCAACCGCCCAAAGTACGGCACTCCTCCAGCAGCTCTTTGCCTGCGGCACGGTGTATTGCATCGTCTACGCCGCCACCGCCCAACAGCGATGAATTGGCGGCATTGACAATCGCATCGACTGCCAATCGGGTAATATCGCCCTCGAGCACTTCAAAAACAGCCATTGTCTTCTTTCCTCTACGTTGATTTCCAGCCTGTTACAAAACCGCTCCGACTTCAATCGTTCTGCCTGCCGCAAATGCCTGTATGCTCATGCGTTTGCTACCGGAAGGCTGCAATTCGGTAATGTTCAGCGCATTTTCACCGCACGCCACCAGCAGGCCGTCTGAAGTGCAGGACAATACTTCGCCAGCCTTACCCTGTTTGGACACTACCTCGGCACGCCAGATTTTCAGCGGTTTGCCTTGATACTCGACCCACGCGGCAGGTACGGGGTTAAAGGCGCGGATTTTGCGTTCAATAATGTCCGCGGACTCGTTCCAATCGATACGCGCTTCTTCTTTGCTCAATTTCTGGGCGTAGGTAACGCCTTCTTCAGGCTGCTTAACCGCGTTCAGACGGCCTTCCGCCTGCAAACGCTGCAAGTCGGCCACAATCGCTTCCGCACCCAAACCCATCAGCGCGTCATGCACTTCGTTTGCAGTATCCGTAGGTTGGATGGCATAACGGTGTTCGCTGACCACATCGCCGGTGTCCAAGCCGATGTCCATCTGCATGATACACACACCGGTTTCGGCGTCGCCGGCTTCAATCGCACGTTGAATCGGTGCCGCGCCGCGCCAACGGGGTAACAGCGAAGCGTGGATATTGAGGCAGCCGTGTTTGGGCGTATCCAACACTTCCTGCGGCAAAATCAAACCATACGCGGCCACTACCATCACATCCGTGCCCGTATCTTTAAGCATTTGCAGGGCTTCGGCGTTATTGCGCAACTTTTCCGGCTGCGCCACGGTCAAACCCAATTCCAAGGCAGCCTGTTTAACCGGCGATGCGGTCAACTGCATGCCGCGGCCTTTGGGGCGGTCGGGCTGGGTCAACACCAGCGGAATTTCAAAACCTGCGGCGGCGATGGCTTTCAAGGCGGCGGCGGCAAAATCAGGCGTACCGGCAAAGATGACTTTCATGTTGTGTCCTTGTGGAAATGGTTTGAATGGGCACGTTGGGCAAACTGTTTCAGCTGAAAAGGCCGTCTGAAAGATTGAAAACCGAAGTCTGCCTTCTGTTTTGTCTTTTCAGACGGCCTTTAAGCGATGCGCAGGTCAGATGGTGTGTTTCTGACGTTTTTTCAGTTTGGTTTTGATGCGGCCTTGTTTCAGCTGCGACAGGTGTTCGACAAACACGATGCCCATCAGGTGGTCCAATTCGTGCTGCACGCAGATTGCCAGCAGGCCGTCTGCTTCCAGCGTGAATTTCTCGCCTTTTTCGTTCAAAGCTTCAACTTTGACGCGCTCGGCACGGGTTACGGTATCGTAAATGCCCGGCACGGACAGGCAGCCTTCTTCATAAGTCGTCTCGCCGTCTTTTTCGACAATGACGGGATTAATGAACACGCGCGGCTCGCTGCGGTCTTCGGTCAAATCCATCACGACGATGCGCTCGTGTACGTCGACCTGAGTGGCCGCCAAGCCGATACCGCGTGCTTCGTACATGGTTTCAAACATATCGGCAACCAATGTCTGGATGCGCTCGTCGATTTTTTCAACAGGTTTGGCGACCGTATGCAAACGCTCGTCAGGGTATTGGAGGATGTTCAGTAAAGCCATAATATTCTCGTTTTATAAAGCTGATGTGTGATTTTCATACAGATTCGGTTTCCGCCGCCACAATCTCCTGTCATGACAGCAACATTCAATGCTAAAATAACGCCGAAAAATGTTAAGATAGCGCGACGGAGGCCGTTCGTTATCGTATTGATGAATGGGCGGCAGTTTCGCAAACTCCAGCCTTCTCTGTTTATCATCTGAAGACAAACCGAATCGATTTCAAGGGGAACGGTTATGCAACAACGTATTATAACCCTGCTTTGCATAGCAGGCATGGCTATTTCTGCCCACACTCAGGCAGCTTCTTTAAAAATCCGCCCCAATGCGCCGCAACGCTACGTCGTTAAAAACGGCGATACCTTGTGGAGTATTTCCGGTAAATATCTGTACAGCCCATGGCAATGGAACCGCCTTTGGGGCGCCAACCGCAACGCCATCCGCAATCCGCACCTAATCTATCCGGGTCAGGTGTTGGTTTTACGCTACGTCAACGGCCAGCCGCGACTGGGTTTTGAACACGCTCAAACCCGTTCAGACGGCATTCCCGTGATCAAACTGCATCCGCGCGTACGCGAAACTTCCGGCTACGGTATTCCGACCGTCAACGTCAACCTCTACCGCATGTTCATGAAACATCCGCAGATTATCGCTCCGGAAGAAACCGCCAACGCGCCGCGCCTGATTGCCGGCCCCGACAACCGCGTCCTCTACACCCAAGGCAACCGCGTGTACGCATACGGCCTGACCGAACCCGGCCGCTACCTGACCTACCGCGTCAATAAAAACATTACCGATCCGGAAACCGGCAAATTCCTCGGCCAAGAAGTCGTGTTCAGCGGCATCGCCAACACGCTGCCTTATACCGACTCCGCATTGGAACACCGTACCCGCGCTTCTGACGAAAAACTCAAAAGCAACGAGTATTACACCCAAGTCAACAAAGCCATGAAGCTGCGCACCCAGTCCGCGCAACCTTTGGTTATCGAAGAAGCCGTTTCCGAAATCCGCAAAGACGACTATCTGCTGAAACTGCCCGAAGGCCTCGACAGCTTCAATGTGATGCCACACGCCCCTGCCCGTCCGATTCAGGCCAAAGTCGTTTCCATCTTCGACGGCGTGGGCGAAGCCGGCCAGTTCCAAACCATTACTTTGGATAAAGGCAAACTCGACGGCTTGGACAAAGGCACTGTGGTCAGCCTCTACAAACGCGGCCGCCAAGTCCGTGTCAATCTATCCAACAACCTGATTCGCAAGCCGAAAGACAAAGATACGGTTGAATTGGTTTCCATTCCGGCGGAAGAAATCGGTTTGGCAATGGTGTACCGCACATCCGACCATCTGGCCTCAGCCATTATTTTGGAAAGCCTGAACAGCGTTTCCATCGGCGATACCGCCTCCGAACCCGGCCGCGATTTGGACAATATGGCTGATGAAAAAACCATGGATAAACCGGCTGAAGACGAACAGGAAAGAGAAATCGAACTGGAAGTCCGCAGCTGATTGGGCTTTCTTAGCAGACATCCGGCAAACAAAGGCCGTCTGAAAACCTGTTTTTCAGACGGCCTTTTAATTGCAGCCTATTAGAGAAAATTAGTAGTACAGTGTTTAAAGCGCAAACAACATCTTATTTTCTCAAGCCAGTAATCGGCTATTCCCTTTTCTATCGTCTTTCCGTTCTGCCATTCCAATCAGAAATATGAAAAGTCCAGCACGCCATTTATTGCCTGTGAATTGTTCCATCTGTTCCTACCAATCAAAAAGGCCGTCTAAAGATTTCAGACGGCCTTTTTATCCACAACTTAAATCCGATTATTTGAATTTGTAAGTGTATTGCAAGCCCAAGATGTCCGCCTTGTTTTTGAAGCGGGCGGAAGATGCACCGCGGCTGTCTACGTCGTTGCCGCTGGCTTTGCCTGTGCGGTAAACCGTGTCATTGATGTGGATATGGCTGTACGCCGCATCGATAACATGATTTTTACCCAGTTGATATTTAGCACCGACGGAGAACCAGATACGGTTGCCGTCAGGCAGGCTGTTCATGCGGTCTTCGGCGCTTTTAACCGGTGATTTGTCGAAAGCGATACCGGCACGCAGTTGCAATGGTTCGGTAACTTGGTAAGAGCCGCCGAATGCAACTTTATAAGTGTTGCGCCAGTTAGGCGTGATGACGGTACGGTCAGATTGGCCGTTGACAACTTTTTTGGTGTTTTCAAACACCAGCTCGGCTTTGTTGAAGCGGCTATGGCGCGTCCAAGTCACATCACCGAACAGGTTGGTTTTGTCGGTGGCGCGGTACATACCGTGAACAGACAAAGACTCAGGCGTGACGATTTTTACGCTGGCTTTTTCGTTCGGCACATAACCGCGTGCTGCCATTGCACCCAAATCCCAAGCGCGTTTTGCATATGCGCCGTCAGCTTCCCAATCGGCAGTGCCTTTCAGCGTATGCGATACTTTGGAGCGGTAGTTCACACCCACGCGTGCGCGCTCGTTGATGTCCCACATCCACGCCAGTTGGTAGCCGAAGCCCCAATCGTGACCTTTTACATCGGCATGACCGTCAGCTTTGCCGGTCGCATCGACAGCAATGGGACGGCCTGCTTGACGGGAAGCCAAGCCGCTGGCCAACTGGCTGATGGCGCCGGAAGCATCCCAGTCGGAGTATTTGCGCAATTCGGCTTTGGAATATTGGGCAATCAAACCGGCACCGACGGCGTGCTGCTCATTCAGTTTCCACGCGACTACCGGCTCGATGGCGATGGTGGTCAAACCCAGTTTGTTGATGTTGTGGCGCAAGACGGAATCTTTTTCGTATTCGGTTGCAGAGCCGAAGGGAACGTACACGCCCAAACCCAAAGTCACATCGTCGCTGGCTTTGTACGCGCCATAAACGTGCGGAGCAACGGTGGTTTCGGTAATTTTGCCGCTGGTCGAGCCGCTGACATCGGCACCTGTGCGGAAGTGTTTCGCAGATTCCGCCTCATAATGAATGCTTGGGAAAACGATATTGGCGTTGACGGAAATTTGGCTGCTGTCGATTTTGCTCAAACCGGCCGGATTGTAGAAAATGGTTGAGGCGTCGGCGGCTTCGGCGGCGGCGGCGTTGGCCGTGCCTTGTGCGTTAACGGATTGTGTGCCGAAGTGGTAACCGGAAGCTTGGACGGCGGTAGATAAAAGTGCTGTGCTTAAAATAAATGCTGTTTTTTTCAGATTGAAATGAATCATTTTGGTTTACCGTAAAAGTGGCGGACAAAGAAAAAGGCCGTCTGAAACGTCCTTTATTGATTTAGTATAGGCACTCAATTCTATACTACATCATTATTTTTGCCTAATCTTTTCTTTTTTTACACAAAAAAAGCAGGCTAAAACAGCCTGCTTTTCCAATCATCGGATCACTGCAATTATTTAACCTGCAACACTTCCAACGTATTGGTCGAACCAGATTCGCGCATTTGCGAACCGCTGGTGATGATGTATTGGTCGCCGCTTTGGAGGATTTTGTGTTCTACCAGCATGGCTTCCACTTCGTTCAGCGCGGTATCGTGATCGGTACTGGTTGCCAAAATCAACGGACGCACGCCGCGGTACATCGCCATACGGCGTTGCGCTGAAACACTCGGCGTCAGGGCAAAAATCGGCAGGGTGATGTTGTGGCGGCTGACTTCGAAGGCGGTCGAACCGCTTTCAGTCAAGGCAACGATGGCTTTGGCGTGAACTGCGCGCGCCACGCTGACCGCACCGCCGGCAATCGCCAAGTTGGTGCTGACGGCTTCGGGATACTCGACCTGTTCGGCAACGCCGTTGAGCGAATCTTGTTCTTTTTCCGCAGCCGCACAAATAATCGCCATTTGGCTGACGGTTTCAAACGGATACGCGCCGACGGCGGTTTCGGCAGAACACATCACCGCATCGGTACCGTCCAATACTGCATTGGCCACGTCGCTGACTTCCGCGCGGGTCGGTACAGGGTTGGTAATCATCGATTCCATCATTTGAGTTGCGGTAATGCTGAAGCGGCGCAACTCACGGGCGCGGCGGATCATGCGTTTTTGTAGGGCAGGTACGGCGGCATGGCCGACTTCCACTGCCAAGTCGCCGCGGGCAACCATAATACCGTCGCTGGCAAGGATGATTTCGTCCAGATTTTCAATGGCTTCTACGCGCTCGATTTTGGAAATCAAACCGGGGCGTACGGCTGTACTGCCTTTCATTTCTTCTTCGACTTTGGCGCGTGCGATGTGCAAATCTTCGGCAGATTTCACAAAGCTGATGGCCAAGTAGTCGCAACCAATGGCAATCGCCGTTTTCAGGTCGCGGAAGTCTTTTTCGGTCAACGCGCCGGCAGACAGGCCGCCGCCGCGTTTATTGATACCTTTGTTACTTTTCAGCACATGGCTGTTTTCTACCCTTGTAATAATCTTACTTCCTTCAACCGCTTCAACGGTCAAAGTCAACAGGCCGTCGTCCAGCCACAAAACATCGCCGGCAACGACGTCATTCGGCAAATCGCGGTAGTCCAGGCCAACCGCTTCGCGTGTGCCTTCACCTTCAAGCGCGGCATCCAAAATCAAGGTTTCACCCTTATTCAGCTCGATGCTGCCGCCTGCAATTTTGCCCACGCGGATTTTAGGACCTTGCAAGTCGGCAAGAATGGCGATTTCCTGACCCGCACGTTTCGCGGCTTCGCGTACGATACGGGCATTTTCTTCATGAAACTCCGGCGTACCGTGGCTGAAATTGAAACGGACGACATTAAGGCCGCCGACACGGATCATGTCTTCCAACAATTGTACATTGTTGCTGCCCGGACCCAATGTGGCGACAATTTTGGTATTGTGACTGATACGGGTTAAATCACGTTGCAATTCGCTCATGTAAACGTCCTTTCCTGTTGATTCCACGTTTGATAATGAAGAAGATTGTACTCTTAATGCAATAATGTTGGCGTAAAATTACATGATTTTCTGACTTAAACTAAATTTATTTTTGCATTAACCTACTTTCCTATCGGATACAATACACTCTCACGTCGTCATGTTTAATTTTCAGACGGCCTCACTCATCCGAATAGAATACTGAAATATCCGACCGATCCATGAAACGTTTTCTGACTCCTCTGCCCATCGGCATCGTTTTGGCCGACCTGATCTACGGTTTCGTACTTAATGTCATGCAAGGCTTAAATTTACAACAAACCGCAGCCAACCAGTCCGGTACAATTTCCGTTACGCCCGACATTGCCTTCAACAGCCTGCAAATCGTCGCCAACGGCGGCATGGTCTGCATTATCGGCTTCGGTTTGATTGTCTTGTTCCAACTCAACCGAGCTGTATTACGCCAACAAATCCTGCCCATCGGCATTTTCCGAACTCTCGGCCTGTTGGCTGTTTTGGCATTCAGCATTTCGTCTTTGTGGGAATGGTTGCATGCCGCTTTGTCGCTGCTTTCCGGGCACAATGTTTTAAACTTCAGCAACCCGCGTTATCTGGTTACCGCAGCCTGCATGCCCATCATCGCTTTCTTGTGCATCCTGCGCCTGTACAATTGGTATCGCCTGCATCGGACTGTTGCCGCTGACGACACCTCCACGACACTCTAATCAAGTTGCAAAAAGGCCGTCTGAAACAGGAAAACCTATTTCAGACGGCCTTGTCATTATATATCTCAACGTTGATGGCTGGTTTCTACACCGGCCTTAATCTCACCATACATTTGCGAGCTGCCTCCGCTGCCTGATGCGCAGGCCGCCAAGCTCAGTGTCAAAACAGCCGCGGTCAAAATCTTCAACATTGATTTCTCTCTTTCCACAAAAATTATTTCGGATCGCAACGGAAATGGTAAGCGCAAATTTCAAATCCGTTTTTGAAGTAGAGACGATGCGCACCTGCACGGTCATGGTTAACATGGACATTCAGATGGATTTTGGTCGCGCCGGTTTCCGCACCGATTTTGCGTACTTCTTCCAACAAGCGAGAAGCATAGCCTTTTTGGCGGCATTGCGGCATGGTTACGAGATCATCAATATGGATATGGTAACCGCTGGCCAAGTTATGTGCAGTATGGAAACCGCATACGGCCACGGCATTTTGTTTGCCTTCTTCAAAAATACCCAACAGGCGGTAGCCGGTTTTGCGCTGATGCTCGTTGATTTGTTCGACAAAACGGTGAATATCGGTCAAAGAAGAACGCAAAATGCTCAGTGCCGCAAAAGCGGTTGCAGTTTCTTCCGGCGGAATTTCACGCAATACGCCGACCACAGGCGCGACAGCTTGAGGCTCGGGCTGGGTATCGGCCGCTTCCGCACGCTCGGCGGCGTGTTTTTCTTCAATCGCCTGCGCCAACAAAACGCGCTCGACCGGCACTTCGCCCTGCTGTTTGCTTTCTTGCTCTTTAAGCAAGGCTTTGCAATCAATCACGCGCAAATCGTTATCCGCTGCAAAATCCATCAAGAAACGGAACATTTGCGGATTGTCTTCTTCCAGTTTTTTATCGACTGCCACACAACGGACATTGTCCACCAAAATCGGGCGCACCCAATTCGAATAGGAAAGGCGATTGTCTTTGGTGAAGGAAGACAAAATACCGCACAGGCGCTCCGCCCAGTCGCTTGGTCGGAAAATCTTGCCTTTGCTGGTCGTACCATGGATCACAACTTCATAAGGATTACACACTAACATAAGCAGCTTCCTGAGAGTAAATGGCTGAAGGAATATTTCGCCAGTGCCAACATCAGAAAAAGTTCCGATACATAGCAACAGATTATTGAAAAAATATCAGTAAGGTTTTGAAATACGACAATGATGAGACGGCTTGCCGATCCTGACAATCCGTTTCGAATTCTTTGATTATTATACCCGATACGCCTCTTTTTCTTCAAAAATCATTTGAAAAATAACAACAGGCCGTCTGAAACCAAGTATTTCGGTTTCAGACGGCCTGCATATTTTGAATATCAATACAACAATTTCTTGCGGGGCTTTTGCTCGCCACTGGATTTAATTTCTAACAAATTGAAATTCAGTATGCTCAAATCCAAGATGCTTTCAGAAGTGCATTGATCACCAAAAGCATTTTCATAAGTAGCCTTCAGTTTCAACACGCCGCCAAATGTTTGGTCCGGCAATTCGGCAGCCAGCGCCAACATACTTGCAAACACGCTACCATACAATTCGCCCGATGCCAGCATATCTACACCGCCGGAAAACATTTCCAACTGCATAACTGCATCGGCAACCAGCTTGCTCGGCAAGTGATCAGGCAAAGGCTCTACTTCAAAATGCACATTCTTCGCCAAGCCCTTACCGCTATTGCGGACAACCAAAACCAATAAATCTGTTTGACCGTCAGAACGCTGCAACGTCGCATGCAAAACAGGATGAATGCTTTCTTTTTGAATCAGCTGCTCACGGTGCAACATCTTGCTTTTTGCTTTGGATCGCGCAGAGACGACAGCCCAAATCAACCAAACCAATGCAACGGCAGAAATGGCAGTAACCAAAAGGGGAAGGTTGGTCAAATAGGCTTGCTGATTAAACCAAACTTGTGCTGCCAAAAATCCAGCAAAGAAAATCAAGACGTATAAAATTGGGGCAAACCGGCTTTGTATGGATGAGTGCATAAGTTTTCCTACATTTCGTGTCGTGTTATAAAAAATAATGCCTTTTGAGCAAATGATGTCATCAACTCAGAAGGCATTATTTTAACGTAATTTTAACGCAATTTGCTTAATATCTTGCTTTTTATGAAACTGATGTATCAAGCAGACAACTCAAACCGCACAGCTGTGTTTTCAGACGGCCTGAGATTTTTATCAGGCTTCGGCAACCGAATCACGCGAGAAGGTTTTTTCGCAATAATGGCATTTCAAACGCGTCTGACCATTATGTGAACGGACATAAAAGCGGCTGATGACCGGCTCGCCATGACTGGCACAATTGGTATTCGGGCAGCGGAATACTTCCGAAATTTCGTCTGGCAATGACAAATGCTGTTTGTCGATCACTTTAAACTGATCGATTTTGTTTACTACTGCTTCAGGGGCAAATAAAGCCAAACGGTTAGCCGCATTGGCATCCAACCATACGCCGCTGACTTTGATAATGTCTTTGCTTCCCTGCGTTTTGCTGGGCAAATTAAAGCCGACCGTAACCGCACTGCCATAATGCAGCAGCTTAAACTGCCTTAAAATGGCCAAGCCTTTACCGGCAGGAATATGATCAATCACCGTACCTTGTTCGATCGCTTCAACGCTGAGTTTTGAGTTTTCCATCTTTCGCTCCTTAAACTTCTTCGTTCAATACCAAAGACAAAATCGCCATCCGTGCATACACGCCGTTGGTTGCCTGTTCAAAATAATAGGCATGAGGTGTTTTATCTACATCTGGATGAATTTCATCTACCCTCGGTAAAGGATGCAAGACGCGCAAATTGGGTTTGGCATTTGCCAGCATTGACGCATCAAGATTGAATTTACCCTGGATTTTGGCAAATTCCTGCTCATCAAAACGTTCGCGCTGAACGCGGGTCATGTACAAAATATCCGCCCATTCGACCGCTTCTTCCAAGCCAGGCAAAATTTGATAAGGACACCCGGCCTCCTCCAGCTCTTCAGTAATATAGTCCGGCATCGCCAAGCTGGGAGGGGAAACAAACGCAAATCCACAACCCCAACGCTTCAGCGCCTGACACAATGAGTGTACCGTACGGCCATATTTCAAATCACCGGCCATCGCAATCTTCAAATTGCTCAAACTACCTTGTGTTTCATAAATCGTTACCAAATCCAAAAGTGTCTGGCTCGGATGCTGGTTGGTACCATCGCCGGCATTAATCACAGGTACGCTCGAAAACTCGGCCGCCACACGGGCCGCACCGTCTTTCGGGTGTCGCTGAATAATCGCATCCGTATAGCTGGAAATAATCCTCGCAGTATCTGCAAGCGTTTCACCCTTTTTCGCACTGGTGTTCGCGCCATCGGAAAAACCGATAACTTTCCCACCCAAACGCTGTACCGCCGTTTCAAAAGACAAACGCGTACGGGTAGAGGGTTCAAAAAAGCACGAACCAATCAATTTACCTTCAAGCAAATCTTCGCGAGGCTGCTTTTTCAACTTCAAGGCCGTCTGAAGCAGTAATTCGAGCTGCTCCGTCGTCAAATCTGAAATTGAAATAATATGTTGCCGATAAAGCGGATTAGGCATGACCATTCCCTCCCATAAAAAAGCCCGCAAAGGCGGGCGTTTCAAGCAAACCGATTCCATCGTTGTCCGGCATGATTCCCACCGGACAGACTCAACCATGTTTCTACCACACCCATGAAATCCCCCCGCATTATCTCATATTTAACAGACGGCCGCTTCCTTCAAGTTTTCAGACGGCCTATACCTTTGCAAAATAACCATCGGTACTCAACAGCTGAGATCCAAGCACAGGGATTCGGCTGTTTTCAGTTATTACCCAATAAAATCCCCCATTAGCCCAAGTCTTCATTCCCACTGCCCATACAAAGCCGCCCGTCAACCCGAA
>NZ_KV809507.1:0-211 GCF_001812605.1 Neisseria sp. HMSC073G10
GAAGAAGAAATCATGTCTGCACCGTTGCGAGATATTATTCCGCAAGGTGCCGTCTTGATTGTTGATGAAGCGCACTATACCTATCCTGTTCGTGCTGCCGGTCGCCCCGTTCCTCCCTATATCCAAGAATTAACCGAACTTCGCCATTACGGCCATACAGTTATCTTGATGACCCAACACCCAAGTCAGCTTGACGTATTTGTACGTAATC
>NZ_KV809507.1:311-765 GCF_001812605.1 Neisseria sp. HMSC073G10
GAATAATTATTGCTACTGGCATGACGTTTGTAACATATGCAGGCTATATTATTGCGCTAAATAAATTTAAAGATTACACCTTGAATGCCATAAATTCTATGCCGTCTGATATTCTAAATTTACTTTTAATAGGTGGTTTTGGACAAGGTCTCGGTTATTTATTCGGCGCATTCAGCTTTTATATTGGAATGAATACATTAAATAAATTAACTTTTATTATGCCAAGGTAGCTTTATGATTTATTTGTTTACAGGGAACATGGGTACTGGCAAAACATCACGAGTAGTATCCATGATTCTGAATAACGAAGACGGCTTATTCAAAATGAAGCTTGAAGACGGTACGGAAGTAGATCGTCCGCTTTACTTCTGCCATATCGACGGCTTGGATAAACGTAAATTTAACGCGCATGAACTTACTGAAGAAGAAATCATGTCTGCACCGTTGCGAGATA
>NZ_KV809507.1:865-1591 GCF_001812605.1 Neisseria sp. HMSC073G10
CAAGTCAGCTTGACGTATTTGTACGTAATCTTGTTTCAAAACATACTCATCTTGAACGCAAAGCCGTGGGCATGAAGCAGTATTCTTGGTATAAATGTGTTACAAACCTTGATAATCCCGCCGGTGTCAGCGGTGTTGAATCAGCTAGTTGGAAGCCGCCTAAAGATGCTTTCAAGTATTACAAATCATCCAGCCAGCATCAGAAGTTTAAAAAGAATATTCCGCTTGCTGTTTGGGCTTTGGTAGCTATTTTTGCTTTTATGGCTTGGAAAGGTTTCAACGTCTATCAGATTTATAAACAGGGTAGCGGCCAATCTGAAGTGGTTCAATCTGTTTCTGATTCCTCTGCAAGTGAACCGCAGGCAATAAATGAAACTGATCAATCTAAAAGTACACAAGATATAAATTCAAATCTTAAGCCTGAAGATTTTGTACCTACTCTAGCCGAAAAACCTGAAAGTAAACCAATTTATGACAATGTAAGACAAGTTAAAACTTTTGAATACATCGCCGGTTGCGTTGAAGGTGGTAATAGTGGTTGTACTTGTTATAGCACCCAAGGCACGCCGCTAAAAGAAGTTTCTAAAACCATGTGCAAGGACTACGTGAAAAACGGCCTTCCGTTCAACCCATATAAGGATGAGCATCAAACAGCGCAACAGCCACAAACAGCATCGCAGACAGCCTACGCACCTGAAAATGGACAAGTACTTACGATGGGCGGCA
>NZ_KV809508.1:0-258 GCF_001812605.1 Neisseria sp. HMSC073G10
CCGAATGGATCGGGATAGATGAATTCATGATTTTCGAGTTCTTGAACAATAAATTTTTGCTGATACTTACTCATGATTCAGCCTTTCTTAGGCTTTGGGCGTTGCGCCTTTAACTTGGAAATCAAGCAATTTAGGAACAAGGCCTTTACCTGTTGATTCCATTGCTACGGTTACATCAACCGCGCATGGGAATTTGAGATTTTTCAGCTTTTCGAAATTATGGCTATC
The DNA here is from genome assembly GCF_001812605.1 of Neisseria sp. HMSC073G10. Lineage (NCBI taxonomy): Bacteria > Pseudomonadati > Pseudomonadota > Betaproteobacteria > Neisseriales > Neisseriaceae > Neisseria > Neisseria sp. HMSC073G10. The sequence goes on from NZ_KV809508.1 coordinate 229, forward strand.
GCCAAATTTCATGCTTGCCGCGGTAAAGCC
>NZ_KV809509.1:0-298 GCF_001812605.1 Neisseria sp. HMSC073G10
GAGGCATGGTCTGCTTTGACTTTGCTTTGGCTGTAACTGCCGCTTGCACTGAATCCGTAACCGACGGTAACTTGGACATTGCCGTTTTGCTGTTTGCTCTGATAGGTTTCTGTGTCTTGAACGCTTTCTATATGCAGGTTGTGCGTATCTGCCTGTACGCCTTTGCCGATAAGCTGCGCACCTTTGAGGGGGGTATCCCCGCCGCTTCGGATAATCGTTTTGCCGGCCGTGCTGCCGACATGGGTGTGGCGGCGGGTTGCTTTTGTCTGATTGCTGTGGTGGCTTGTTGAAAGAAAGG
>NZ_KV809510.1:0-12712 GCF_001812605.1 Neisseria sp. HMSC073G10
CAGGCTGAATAAATAAGGAAAATGAAATGAATGTAATAGGTTTAGACGTATCAAAAGACACCATGGACGCAACATTGATTACAACTAAAGGAAGCAAAGACTATATAAAAATATACAACAATACAGAAGGATTTGAGAATCTGATTAATTGGATAAAAACAAAACGAATTAGAAAAATTGCCATAAGTATGGAAGCAACGGGTATTTACTACGAACAGGCGGCAGAATATTTGAGCGCACTATACACCGTTTATGTTATTAATCCCTTGAAAATAAAAGAATACGCAAAAAGTCAGTTTAGCCATACCAAAACAGACAAATCAGATTCAAAACTTATCGCTGAATTTGCAAATCAACACTTAGACAAACTGACACCGTTTAGGCCGTCTGAAAATCCTACCCTCTACAAACTGATAAATCTGTTGCAACAACTTAAGGAGCAGCAAAAAGAAACACAAAACAGGTTGCATACCGCAAAAGACATATACATAAAATCAACCCATGAATCAATCATAGAACTACTTGAAGAAAAAATAGATCAGACATCAAAGCGGATAGAAGGCATGATAAAACAGAAAGAAAGTCTAAATATCGAATATCAAAACCTGCAAACCATACCGGCAATAGGAAAAGAAACCGCAGTGATCCTACTAAGACACCTGACAGATAAAAATTTTGAAACAGCGAATAAATTTGTAGCCTTTGCCGGCCTAAGTCCAAAAATTGAACAATCAGGGACAAGTGTCAATAAAAAAGGCCGATTGAGCCGATACGGACACCGCCAATTAAAACGCGCCTTGTTCATGCCTGCCCTTGTTGCCTACCGAATGAATGCATTTCCTCAACTTGTAAGCAATTTGGAAGCGGCAAAAAAGCCTAAGATGATAATCATCGTTGCACTAATGCGGAAATTGGCGAAAATCGCCTTTTATATACACAAGACTAAAAAGCCGTTTGATAAAGCGCGCCATCAGACGGTTTAACGAATTTATACAAAACAAAACGGCTGTAAAAACAGCCGTTCTTTGTCGTTTCTGTTGAAAATGCAATAACTAAATATCTATTAAAAACAATGATATAATAAATTAACTTATTTTAATAATTGACAGGTCAATATATCATCTTTTCATTATTGAAAAAAACTTAAGCGTTCAATGCGGACAAAACCTTGGCGACAACTTCTGATACGGCAACGGCTTGAGCCTGATTGTCACGGCGCTCGGCATATTCGACATTGCCTTCTTTTAAGGCGCGATCGCCGATCACGATGCGGTGAGGAATACCCAACAGCTCGGAGTCATTCAGCAATACGCCCGCACGTTCGTCGCGGTCATCTAACAATACATCTGCACCGGCAGCCAAAAGCTCGGCATAGATTTTGTCGGCGGCTTCGCGTACAGCTTCTGATTTTTTGTAGTTCATCGGCACGATAACGACTTCAAACGGCGCCATTGCTTTGGTCCAAACAATGCCTTTTTCGTCGTTGTTTTGCTCGATGGCGGCGGCAACAACGCGGGTAATACCGATACCGTAGCAGCCCATTTCCATGATTTGGGATTTGCCGTTATTATCCAAGAAGCTGACATTCATGGCTTGGGTATATTTGTCGCGCAATTGGAAGACATGGCCGACTTCAATACCGCGCGCCAGTTTCAGACGGCCTTGTTCGTCAGGGCTGATATCGCCTTCGATGACATTGCGCAAATCGACAAATTCAGGCTCAGCAGCATCTCGGCCGAAGTTGAAGCCGGTATAGTGGTAGTCGTCTTCGTTCGCGCCGATAACCCAGTCTGCGCCTTTTTCGGTGGCGAAATCGGCATAGACTTTACCTTTGAAGCCGACAGGGCCGAGAGAGCCGCCGTTTGCACCGAACTGTTCAACAATCGCGGCAGGGCTTGCCATGGTCAGCGGTGATTTCACGCCGGCCAGTTTTTCTGCCTTGATGTCGTTAAATTCATGGTCGCCACGCAACAGCAGCAGGATGAGTTCGCCTTCGTTTTCGCCTTCAACCACGATGGATTTGAGGGTTTGTTCAACCGGAATATTGAGGAATTCAACCAAAGACTCAATGGTTTTGACGTTTGGTGTATGTACTTTGGTCAACTCGGCATGAGCAGCGGCGCGTTCGCCTTTAAGTGGCAAGGTAGGTGCCAATTCGATATTGGCGGCGTAATCAGAAGTGTCGCTATATGCAATAACGTCTTCGCCGCTCTCTGCCAATACTTGGAATTCGTGAGAGCCGGTACCACCGATGCTGCCGGTGTCTGCGGCGACGGGGCGGAATTCCAAGCCCAGACGGGTAAAGATACGACAGTAAGCGTCGTACATATCTTGATAGGTCGTCTGAAGCGAGGCATAGTCGGCATGGAAGGAATAAGCGTCTTTCATGACGAACTCGCGCGCACGCATCACACCAAAGCGCGGACGCACTTCATCGCGGAATTTGGTTTGGATGTGATAAAAGTTTTTCGGCAGTTGTTTGTAGCTGTTGACTTCTTTGCGCACGATGTCGGCAATGACTTCTTCACAAGTAGGACCCATACAGAAATCACGGTCATGACGGTCTTTCAGGCGCAGCAGTTCTTTACCGTAAAACTCCCAGCGGCCGGATTCCTGCCACAGTTCGGCAGGTTGTACCACCGGCATCAGCAGCTCCACGCTACCTGCGCGGGCCATTTCTTCGCGCACGATATTTTCAACTTTGCGCAATACGCGCAGACCCATCGGCATCCAAGTATAAAGACCTGATGCGTTGGCTTTGATCAAGCCGGCACGAATCATCAGCTTGTGGCTGGCAAGTACGGCTTCGGCAGGGGCTTCTTTAAGGGTAGAAATGAAGAACTGGGAGGCTTTCATGGCGTATTTTTCTTTCTTAAAAATAAGTGCGTATTGTAACGCAAAATGTATGGCCGCGTGTCTTTTGAATGGCACCTGATGAAATCGGCCGTTGTTTTACGCAGCTTTTGATTCGGGGCGATTTTTAGGGATGTCAACCCTAATTTATGCACAAAGCCGCATAACCTTGTTTTACCTATAAATTTTCACTGTATGATTATAGTAAAATATTATAAATATAACTATTTGATTTTATTATATTTTATTTGATTAAATTTTAGTCAATTTAAGACTTGGTTTGTTCCTAAAGAAAATTTTACGATTACCCAAAGCTTATCAACAGATTTATCCACAGAGATTGTGTATAGATTTTAAATGCTGTCGGCGTAATGATTTCGCATGATTGGCAAGCCTTGTTTAAAGCAGATTTGGTTGCCTTAAAAAGATGGGGCAACAACACGATGGGCAGGTTTTGCGCTAACATTCTGCTTATTGTTGTTTCCTTACAAGGAATAAAATGAAAAATTCAGAATTGCATTTGCTGGAACGCAGAAAGATGTTTAACGGGTATCAGGAACGGTACCGCCATTTTTCTCAAACCTGCCGGACGGATATGGTATTTGATGTCTATCTGCCGCCACAAGTCTTAAAAGGTTATCCCGCGCCTGTTTTATATTTTCTTTCCGGCTTAAATAGTGATGGTTCTGAATTGGTTCGGCAAAGCGGAATCCAACGTTTTGCAGCGCAATGGAATATTATTGTGGTTTTTCCGGATACCTCGCCACGCGGTCAGCATGTTGCCGACAGCGGTGAACATTATCTTGGACAGGGCGCTGGATTTTATGTCAATGCAACTGAAGCACCTTGGGCGCAGCATTACCAAATGGAGAGCTATATCAGCCAAGAATTGCCTGATTTGATCGAGCATCATTTCCCGGTAATGAAAGAGCGCAGCATTGCAGGTTTCAGTATGGGCGGGCATGGTGCGTTGCATTTGGCTTTGAAGCATTCTGGTCGATATGCTGCGGTTTCCGCTTTTGCGCCTTTATGTCATCCCGTCGATACGGAAGGCGGCAGGCAGGCGTTTTCTGCTTATTTGGGGCAAAACGTGGAAACATGGAAACGCTATGACAGTACAGAGCTGCTTCAGACGGCCTCGCATAAATTGCCTGTTTTGATTGATGTCGGCAGTGAAGATGCTTTGTATCCTGAAGTCCTGCAACCGGAAGCGTTTGTCCGCTCAGCACGCGAAAAAGGTTTCAATATCCAATATAAAGTACGTCCGGGCTATGGGCATGACTATTTCTTTATTGCCAGCTTTATCGATTCGCATATTGAGTTTCACGCCCAAGCATTGGGGCTTTGAGCAGTATTGAATAAAAGGCCGTCTGAAATCCGATTAATGGTCGGATTTCAGACGGCCTTTATTTGGTCTTTTTTAACCTTTTACTTCAAGCAGGCTTATTCCTCAGGACGTTCGCCGTCGGTATCGTCCAATTTGCCTTCGGTAATATCGACATTGATACCGACTGCTGCACGGATTTTGGTATCGATTTCGTTGGCGATATCAGGGTTTTCTTTCAACCAAACGCGTACATTGTCTTTACCTTGGCCGATTTTTGCGCCGTTGTAGCTGTACCATGCACCGGATTTCTCAACGATGTTATGTTTGACACCCAAGTCGATCAATTCGCCTTCCCAGCTGATACCTTCGCCGTAAAGAATGTCGAATTCGGCTTGACGGAATGGAGGGGCAACTTTGTTTTTGATGACTTTGACTTTGGTTTCGTTACCAATAACGTCATCGCCTTTTTTAATTTGACCGGTACGGCGGATGTCGAGGCGGACGGAGGCGTAGAATTTGAGCGCGTTACCGCCGGTCGTGGTTTCAGGACTGCCGAACATCACGCCGATTTTCATACGGATTTGGTTGATGAAAACAACCAATGTATTGGTGCGTTTGATGTGGCCGGTCAGTTTGCGCAGGGCTTGGCTCATCAGGCGGGCTTGCAGGCCGACGTGGCTGTCGCCCATTTCGCCTTCGATCTCGGCTTTAGGCACAAGTGCGGCTACGGAGTCGACAACGACCATATCGATACCGCCGGAACGTACCAAGGTATCGCAGATTTCCAATGCCTGTTCGCCGGTATCCGGTTGGGAGAGATAGAGTTCTTCGACTTTTACGCCGAGTTTGCGGGCGTAAATCGGGTCAAAAGCATGCTCGGCATCGATGAATGCGCAGATGCCGCCATTTTTTTGGCATTGAGCAATGGCTTCGAGACAGAGTGTGGTTTTACCGGAGGATTCCGGGCCGAAAATTTCAACCACGCGGCCGCGGGGCAGACCGCCAACGCCGAGTGCCAAGTCCACGCCGAGGGAGCCGGTGGAAATAACATCAAGGTTTTCTTCCTGTTGGCTGCCGTCCATTTTCATGATGGAGCCTTTGCCGAAGTTTTTTTCGATTTGGGCAAGGGCGGCGGCTAAGGCTTTGCTTTTTTCGTCTGACATGTTTTCTCTCCGAAAGGAAATATGAATCGCTAAGAATTTATTTAGCTATTATCGCATAAATTAAGAAAAAGTATAGTTTTATTTTTATTTTTCAGACGACCTGTGTTTTTTGTATGCAACAGGCCGTCTGAAACTTTGAATAATCAATCAGTTGGTTAATGATGCAAAAACTTGGAAATAGTCGGGGAAAGTTTTATGCGTACATTTCGGGTCGTTGATGATGACGGGAACGCCCAAAAGCGAAGCCAGTGAGAAACACATGGCCATGCGGTGGTCATCATAAGTATCGATGACGGCATCGGGGGTAAGTGTTTCGGGCGGCGTAATATGGATGGCTTCGGCTTCTTCAACGACTTCTGCACCCAGTTTGCGCAGTTCGGTTGCCATGGCGGCGATACGGTCGGTTTCTTTGACGCGCCATGAGCCGATATTGCGCAGGGTGCAGGGCTGTTTGGTGGCCAGTGCAATAATGGCCAGAGTCATGGCCGCGTCTGGAATATGGTTGGCATCTAAATCAAAAGCCTGAATATTGCGCTCGGCAGGACGGGAAATTTCAACAAAATTTTTGCCCCAAATGACATCCGCGCCGATTTTCTCCAGTTCGCGCACAAAGGCAACGTCGCCTTGGATGCTGTGTGCGCCGATACCGGTTACGCGGATGGGTGTACCCGCAATCAGGCCTGCGCCCAAGAAATAAGACGCGCTGGAGGCATCGCCTTCTACATATAAATGTTCGGGCGCATGATATTTTGCACCGGCCGGGATTTTAAATACACGGTAGTCTTCATTGATGATGTCCACACCAAACTGCGCCATCAGCTTGAGCGTGATGTCGATATAAGGTTTGGAAATCAACTCACCTACCATGTGGATTTCAAATGCTTGTCCGGTCAACGGCAAAGCCATCAATAGGGCGGTCAGGAATTGGCTGGACACATTGCCTTTAATCGGAATAATGCGCTCGCCGTTGTCTTGGTGTTTGCCGATCTGAAGCGGCGGATAGTTTTCATTGCCCAGATATTGTACGTCTGCACCTGCAATGCGTAGCGCATCCACCAAATCGCCGATGGGGCGTTCGTGCATACGCGGCACGCCATGCAGATGATAGTCGCCTCCCAAAATGGCAAGCGCGGCAGTCAAAGGGCGGAATGCCGTACCGGCGTTGCCTAAAAACAAATCGGCAGTTTGGTTGGGAAAGCGGCCTCCGGTGCCATGAATTTTCAGACGGCCTTCAGGTAAAGATTCAATGTGTACGCCGAGTTTGTCGAGTGCTTCAAGCATTCGGTCGGTATCGTCGGATTTGAGCAAAGAATGGATTTCGCAAACGTTGTCGGAGAGTGCTGCCAAGAGCAACGTGCGGTTGCTGATGCTTTTGGAACCAGGCAGGGCAACGATGGAGGGCTTGAGTGTGGAAGCGGGCAGGCGGATGGATTCGGTCATGGCTGGGCTAAGCTCGTTTGAATTGTAAATAGACCGATATTATACGCAGGCAAAGGCCGTCTGAAAAATGAAGAGAGCGCAATATATTTGTTAAAAAATGAATTTTTATATCGTTACACTATTTTCCAATCATTTATTTTGAAATTTTCTGCTCCTGTTTTATGTTTGTCGCTATAACTTATTTTGTTGTGGCAGGTATATAACCAAACACCATAAGAAAATCAGAAACCATTCTTTCCTATTTTTTCAGACGGCCTTTAATATCGGCGGACAATCATTGATAAAGCAAGAGCACGACCATGAGCCATTATCCTTTGTTTGCCGATTTGAGAGACCGTCCTGTTTTACTGGCAGGCGCGGGCAAGGTTGCCGAACGCAAGGCGGAAAGTCTGTTGTCTGCCGGAGCGCGCTTGCGTGTTGTTGCGGAAACTTTGAATCCGCAGTTTCAGCAATGGGCGGTTGAAGAAAAAATAGTTTGGCTGGGCGGCTTGTTTGAAGAAGCCATGTTGGACGAGGTGTATTTCGTTATTGCGGCGACGGATGATGATGGGTTTAACCGCCGTATTTTTGAAGCAGCGGAGCGACAGGCAAAATTGTGCAATACGGTGGATACGGCGGATTTGTGTTCATTTATTGTGCCTGCTGTGGTGGATAGAGGACCGTTGAAGATAGCCATATCCAGCGGCGGTACTGCGCCTGTATTGGCGCGTAAATGGCGGCAGATTATTGAAACATTGATTCCGCTGCATACGGGTACGATGGCGCGTATTGCAGGAAAATGGCGCGAAAAGGTTAAACAGACTATTCATCATGTCGAACGACGCCGTTATTTTTGGGAAAAGTTGTTCGACAGCCGTTTCAGTATTTTTGCGGCTCAAAACAATATCGAAGCGGCAGAACGCGAGTTGATAACTCAGTTGAATCAGGAAACGCCGTTTGGCGGCGAAGTGGTTTTGGTGGGTGCAGGGCCGGGCGATCCGGGCTTGCTGACCATACATGCTTTGCAGGCGATACAGGCTGCGGATACGGTGTTTTACGATGCTTTGGTGTCGGATGAGATTTTGGCGATGGTACGCAAAGATGCGGTGAAAATCAGCGTGGGCAAACGCGCCGGTGCGCACCATGTTCAGCAGGAAGAAACCAACCGTCTATTGGTTGAACACGCTCAAAAAGGCGAGCGTGTGGTAAGGTTAAAAGGCGGCGATCCTTTTGTTTTCGGGCGCGGCGGGGAGGAAGTGCAAACCCTGCATCAGGCCGGAATTGCCTACCGCATTGTGCCGGGCATTACTGCTGCACTTGGAGCTACTGCTTATGCCGGTATTCCGTTAACCCATCGCGATTGCGCCCAAAGTGCTTTATTTGTGACCGGCCACAGCAAACACGAGGGCAATCAGCCTGATTGGCAGACTTTGGCTTTAAGCCGTCAAACGCTGGTAATCTATATGGGCACGCTTAAAGCGGCTGAGATTGCGGGAAAACTAATGGCTTATGGCAGGCAGCCTTCTACGCCCGTTGCCGTGATTTCTAATGGCACTTTACCCAATCAAACCGTGCGGACAGGCCGTCTGAAAGATTTGGGCTTGTTGGCTGCCGAAGCAGAGCGTCCGGCTTTAATGGTAATTGGCGAAGTGGTTGCCCTGCGCGATGAGATGAAATGGTTTGGAGAATTTGTCGAATGCTATGAAGAAGCTGCATAAAGAGGATTGATCAAACAAGGCCGTCTGAATATTGGTTTTCAGACGGCCTTGCCTTATTTAAAAGCTTGGCAATATTGCTGATAACGTTCTGCCAGTCCATATAGGATGATGGCTGTCAGCCCCCAAATGTCGTAGTGTCGGAAAGGCAGGGCGGGGAGGGCGAGGGTTTGATTGTTGTGATGAAGCTGGCGGAATGTGTAGTTTTGCAGGTTTAAGGTGAAGTCCAAAGGCAGATAAAAAATTTCTGCTACTTCATCGGGATTTGCTTTTGGGTTGATGGGCTGGGTGCAAATTGCCGGAACAGGCGTAACACGGTAGCAGGAAGGCGTGTCATAAAAGGGTAGCGGTGCAAAAGTTTGCCATGCGGTAATCGGAATGGCGGTTTCTTCATATGCTTCTCTTAACGCCGTTGCCGTTAGGCTGTCGTCTTGAACATCTTTGCGCCCGCCGGCAAAGGCGATTTGTCCTGTGTGCTGCCTTAAGGTCTCGGCCCTTTTGGTCAGTAAGATTTGCCACGCACCTTCATGCAAGGCAATGCCGACCAAAACGGCTGCTTCTTTGACCGTTTGGGCGGTAACTAATTGATTGCGCTCTGCTTGCATACGGCTGCTGAAGCGTGAAGCTTGAGTTAGGAAGTGGATAAGTTGGTCGGTATTCATTTTTAGCGCTGATCGTTTTATGCAGATGAGGATTACACAAGGTTTACGGTTACCGTGTCAACAAAATAGGGTGCGTGTGTTACAGTTATGCCTGAATGATAAATAAAGCTTTGCATCTGTTCTGCAAGTGCTTAGGCCGTCTGAAAATGCCGGCAGGTTCTCAAAAAGGATAGTTATGTTGTTTTCCCCATCCCGTATTCGAGTGGCAGCTGCGGCTGTCATGATGTTGTTTGCTACACAAACTTTTGCAGCGCCCGGCGATTCAAATGCAGTTTTTGAATCGGCTAAGATTATTAAAAAGAAAAGCCGTGCTGACCGTTTTTCTCCTGAAGAGCGCGAGCAGGAGCGGATACGTCTGTTGGGTATACAAAACCGCACTTCGCAGGTTTTTACTTTGTTAAATTCAGAACTAGCCTTGCAAAAGGGTGATGCGGCTTCTGCGCTGTTTACTTATATTTTAACGTTGCATCGCACTAAATCTCCCGAAGTGGCCGAACGCGCTTTGGAGATGGCGATTTCTTTAAACGCATTTGAACAGGCTGAAGCCATTTACCAAAAATGGCGTGAGATCGAGCCGGAGCCTGGTGAAACACAAAAGCGTATGACTTGGTTGCGCAATTTGCTGCTGGGTAAAGCCGATAAGAATTTGAGCGGATTGGACAAGGTAATTGCCGGCGGGAGTGAAGATGAGCAAAAGCGCGTGTTCCTGCTTTTGGCGCAAACTGCAGCCCAACAGCCGAATCTGACCAGCGACGCGGTCAAACAAGTGCATAAAACGGCCTTGAATTATAAAGACTTCCCTGAAGCGGCGATTGCGGATGCAATTTTTAGTGCAAAAGACGGTCAAAAGAAACACGCCATTGCGGCATTGCAGCGATTGGCCAAGTTGGACAATGAAATTCTGCCGCCGACTTTTGTTACCCTGCGTCTGATGGCGCAACGGCATCCTGATATTTTGGACGGCTTCTTCAAAGAGACAGACACCAAAACCTTATCTCCGATTTGGCAGGAGTTGGACATCGCCAATTTGATCGCCCATGGTCAAAATGATAAGGCATTCAAGCGTTTGCAGACTTTGTTGGAAGAAAATCCCAACCCTGATTTGTATATTCAGGCCGCCTTATTGTCAGCCAGTAAGACGGAAAATATTTCTGCGGTAAACAGCTATCTGGAAAAGGCTTATAAAGCCGGTACGGAAGAGCAGCGCAGCCGTGCGGCATTGATTGGTGCGGTTTCATATAATGATGTAGAAGAATTGGCCAAAGCCAAACAATGGCTGGACAAGGTAACGGCAACGGCTTATACGTTTGATAAAACTATTTTGGCCGCTTCCATCGAAGCCAAACAGGGCAACCATAAAGAGGCTTGGGCTTTGGTGCAACGCGCACAAAAAATGCCCGAGCAAAGAGGACGTTATTTTGAAGCCAGTGATTTGCTGAATACGGCTTTGTTTGTATTGTCTAAAAACACCAATCTTCTAGAATCGTTGAACGCTTTAAACAGCTTGGTAAATTCCACAGAAAAATCCTTGAAAACCCAAGCTTCTCCCGAGCTGCTTGCCAATGTGCTGTATCAGCGTTCGATGGTTTATGAGAAGCTGAATCAGCCAGGCAAGGCGATTGCCGATTTGCGCCGTGTGGTAGAGCTGTATCCGGATAATCCGCACGGTTGGAATGCTTTGGGCTATACCTTGTTGTCAAACAGCAAGGATTTGGACGAGGCATTCAAAATGGTTCAGACGGCCTATCAAATGGAGCCGGAAAGTGCAGCAATTAATGATAGTGTAGGCTGGGCGTATTATCTTAAAGGTGATGCGCAAATGGCGCTTCCATATATCCAATATGCCTACGAAAAAGAACCTGAAGCCGAAGTCGCCGCGCATTTGGGCGAAGTCCTATGGACGCTTGGAGACCAAGATAAGGCCAAAGAAATCTGGAATGATGGTTTGAAGCGCGGAAGCAATCTCCGAGTATTAAAAGAGACAATGTCCAAATTCGGTATAACGTCCAGTAAACCGCATACTCAAAAACACAAATAAAACCAAAAGGCCGTCTGAAAAGCGTTTGATTTCAGACGGCCTATGAAGGAATATCCATGAATTTGAAACGATTATCATCGGTTGCAGCCTTATTGCTTTTGGCTGCCTGTGCGCAGCCAAATTTACCTCAGCAAAACAGTTGGCAAGCAGCAGAGCAGGTGCAGGATTTTAGCGCAGATGGTCGATTGGCTGTTAAAGTGGAAGGCAAAGGCTCATATGCTAATTTCGACTGGACTTATCAGAATGCGGTTCAAACCATTGATGTCAATACACCATTGGGCAATACCGTAGGTCAGCTGTGTCAAGACAGTGAAGGTGTATTGGCAGTAGACAGTAAGGGTAAGGTCTATCAGGCGGAAACGGCTGAGGAATTGAGCAGACAGCTTTTAGGCTTTGCTTTGCCGGTTCAATATCTGCATATTTGGGCTGATGGTAAACGCGTTGCCAATGCGCCATACAAAATCCTGCCTGATGGCCGTCTGGAGCAGTTTGACTGGACAATATCGCGTACTTTAAATAGTTCAGGACAGCCTAAAACGCTTCAACTTGAGAATGCCAAGTTTAATATCCGCTTGGTGTTTGACACGGTAAACCACTCTTTGGATAAGAATGGACAAACCCGATGCGCAGCACGCAAATAGAGGATGCCATGTCTGTTTCAGAGGAAATCCAAGCCTTTCCTGCGCCGGCCAAATTAAATTTGGATTTGAGGATTACCGGCCGTAGGAGCGATGGTTATCATAATTTGGAAAGTATTTTCTGTTTGATCGGCTTATACGATACCGTTCATCTGAAAATGCGTACTGATGGGCAGATTATTCTGCATACGCCGGTCGAAGGGCTTAAGCCTGAGCAAGACTTGACTTATCGGGCGGCTAAATTATTACTGCCCTATGCCAACGTGCCGCACGGCGTTGAAATCTGGTTGGATAAGGTGATTCCGACCGGAGGCGGATTGGGCGGTGGCAGCTCTGATGCAGCCACAGTCTTAATGGTTTTAAACCAATGGTGGCAATGTGATTTGAGCAGGCAGCAACTGATTGATTTAGGCCTAAGTCTTGGCGCGGATGTTCCTTTTTTTATTTTTGGAAGAAGTGCTTTTGCCAAAGGCGTAGGCGAGAAGCTGGCTGAAATAGATGTCCCTAAACAATGGTATGTTATCGTTAAGCCCCCCGTCCATGTTGCAACAGCTAAAATTTTTGCACATGAAGGCTTGACACGGGATTCCAAACCCAGCATAATGCCGACTTTCCAATCGTTACAGCCGTTTCAAAATGATATGCAGGCTGTTGTGTTTCAGGAATATCCTGAAGTTTGGAAGGCTTATGTTGAGTTATCCCAATATGGTTATGCATTAATGACTGGTTCTGGGGCTTGTTTGTTTATAGCAAGTGAATCTCATCAAGAAGCACATACAATTTACCAACAGGTTTCTCAATCATATGAAGCTTATTGTGTGGAAGGATTAGATATTCATCCGCTGTTTCATATGATTTAGTAAGTTGGGGAGTCGTCAAGCGGTTAAGACACTGGAT
>NZ_KV809511.1:0-545 GCF_001812605.1 Neisseria sp. HMSC073G10
GGCAACTGGACTTCAAACAACCCAGATGTTGCGGTAGACCCAGCGACTGGCAAAGCAACCATCCCGGCAGATAAAGTGAAAGATGGCTCTCCAGTGACTGCGAAAGCAACGGACACCGCAGGTAATACAGGTGAAGAAGGTACAGTGAATGCAGGTAATAATCCTGACACGACTGCACCAAGCGCACCGGAAGTGACCCCATCTACCACTGATGGCTCAGTGGCTGTGAAAGTGCCTAGCGATGCAGAAGTAGGTGATACTGTAGAAGTGACAGTAACCCCTGAAGGCTCTGACACCCCAGAAAAAGTGACTTTGACCAAACAGGCAGACGGCAGCTGGACATCAGACAAACCTGAAACAGTGCCAAGCGTTGAAGCAGGCAAAGACAGCACCACTATTCCACAAGACAAAGTGAAAGATGGTTCTGAAGTAACTGCACAGGCGAAAGATCCGTCTGGTAACGAAAGTACCCCAGTTAAAGCCAACGCAGGCAATAACGCTGCGGCTCCTGACACGACTGCACCGGCTAAACCGACTGTTGAAGC
>NZ_KV809512.1:0-22004 GCF_001812605.1 Neisseria sp. HMSC073G10
CAAACACCTGTCGCCTTTGTTGGAAGGACTGCCCGAAGGTACGACCGTCTATGCCGATAAAGGCTACGACAGTACGGAAAACCGGCAATATCTGGAAGAACATCGGTTGCAGGACGGCATTATGCGCAAAGCCCACCGTAACCGTCCGCTGACGGAAGCGCAAACCAAACGTAACCGATATTTGTCAAAGACCCGTTATGTGGTCGAACAAAGCTTCGGCACGCTGCACCGTAAGTTCCGCTATGCCCGGGCAGCCTATTTTGGTCTGCGCAAAGTGAGTGCACAAAGCCACCTGAAGGCTATGTGTTTGAACCTATTGAAAGCCGCCAATAGGCTAAGTGCGCCTGTAGCTGCCTAAAAGGCGGCCGGATGCCTGATTAATCAGGTATCCAAGGGGGATTAAGGGGGTATTTGAGTAGAATCAGTGGATATTTGAAACAAAAACAGCCGAAAACCTGTGTTTGGATTTCGGCTGTTGGGGGAAAGGAATTTTGCAAAGGTCTCGGTCTGTCTGTATGCGTTATGCCCAGAAATCGTGAGGTGCATCCAATACGGGTTTGACAATACCGGTGCGGACGGCAAAATCGCCGAAGCCTTCATCATCGAGTCGGTTTCGAGACCAATCTGCTACCCAGCCTTCGACAATTTCAAGGATTTCAGGTTCGGTAATGTTTTCTTTAAACAGACGAGGAATGCGTGTGCCTTCACGGTTGCCGCCTGCGTAGAGGTTGTAGCGGCCGACTGCTTTACCGACCAAACCGATTTCCGCCAGCATGGCGCGGCCGCAACCGTTGGGACAACCGGTTACGCGCAAAACGATGTATTCGTCTTCCAAGCCATATTTGGCGAACATTTCGTCGATTCTATCGGAGAATGTCGGCAGGAAACGCTCGGCCTCTGCCATTGCCAGCGGGCAAGTCGGCAAGGCAACGCAGGCCATCGAGTTCTCACGCTGGATGGTAATCGATTTGCTGATAAGGCCATGATCTTTGGCGATTTTATCAACTGTGTCTTTCAATTCGGGCGGTACATTGGCAACCACCAGATTTTGGTTTGCTGTCAGACGGAAGTCGCCGGGATGGATTTTAGCAATTTCGCGTATACCTGTTTTCAACGGTCTGCCGGGATAATCGAGCAGACGGCCGTTTTCAATAAACAAAGTCAAATGCCAGTTGCCTTCATGCCCTTGTACCCAGCCGATATGGTCGCCGCGATGCGTGAATTCGTAAGGGCGGATGGGCTCAAACTTAATGCCCATGCGCCTTTCGACTTCTTCTTTGAACACATCCACGCCCACGCGTTGCAGCGTATAGCGTGTACGGGCGGCTTTGCGGTCGCTGCGGTTGCCCCAGTCGCGCTGGGTGCTGACGACGGCTTCGGCGGCGTTGAGGGTATATTCGAGCGGTACGAAACCAAATTCGTAAGAAGTGTTCGGATAGGTTTTGGTATTACCGTGTTCGCTGGATAAACCGCCGCCGACCAATACATTGAAGCCCACCAACTTGCCATTTTCTGCAATCGCCACGAAACCCAAGTCATTGGAATGAATGTCCACATCATTATCGGGCGGAATCACGACGGCGGTTTTGAATTTGCGCGGCAAATAGGTTCTACCCAAAATCGGCTCTACGTCGTCGGCAATTTCTTTATTGCGCGGCTCGGTCGGCTCGGTCGAGAACACTTTTTCGCCGTCCAGCCAAACATCGGCATATGCCATGGTACGCGGCAGAAGGTGCATACTGATGCGCGCCGCCCATTCATAGGCTTCTTGGTGCAAAGTGCTTTGCACTGGATTGCTGGTACACAACACATTGCGGTTGACATCGCTGGCTGTGGCAATGGAATCGAGACCTAGTTTGTGCAATGCCTGATGTGCCTGTTTTAAATCG
This sequence comes from Neisseria sp. HMSC073G10, assembly GCF_001812605.1. Lineage (NCBI taxonomy): Bacteria > Pseudomonadati > Pseudomonadota > Betaproteobacteria > Neisseriales > Neisseriaceae > Neisseria > Neisseria sp. HMSC073G10. The sequence goes on from NZ_KV809512.1 coordinate 1,890, forward strand.
GTTTTCAAAATGCCGTGGTATTGGAAGGTTTGACGGTTGGTCAGGCGGATAGAGCCGTAAATCGTATTTTCACCGGCAAATTTGTCGATACCCAGCCACTGCTTCGGCGTAATGATGCCGCCGGGCAAACGGCAACGCAACATCATGTTTTTTAAAGGCTCAAGTTTTTGTTCGGTACGCTCGGCACGGATATCGCGGTTGTCCTGTTCGTACATACCGTGGAAGCGGATAAGCTGAAAGTTGTCGGCAGTAAAGCCGCCGGTAAAGTCGTCTTTCAACTCTTCCTTAATCGTACCGTGCAGATAATCGCTGCGCTCTTTTAAGGCTTCGTTGCCGGACAAAGGCGTCTCAGGCAGCTTGGCTCGTGGATCGGTTGTGGTAGCAGTCATTGAAGCACTCCTTATTTTTGGTATAGGCGTTACTTTAATGAGGCCGTCTGAAAATGAGAAAGAATGGTTTGTTTGTTTTAAAGACGATTTTGTTATATTGATTAGAAACATAAAAAGGCCGTCTGAACTTTGCTTTCAGACGGCCTTGATATTGGACGGGACAAACCGATTAGGCTTGTTTGTTCCAACGTTCGATAGATTCTTTGATGACTTGTTTCGCTTCTTCTACATCGCCCCAAGACTCAACTTTGGTGGTACCTGCTTTTTTCAGGTCTTTGTAGTGGTTGAAGTGGAACTCGATTTGTTTGATCAGTTGTTGCGGTAAATCGGCCAAAGTTTTGTAGGCGTTGCCATTGTTGCGGTCGTCGGCTGGAACGCAGACGATTTTGTCGTCTACTTCGCCGTCATCAACGAATTTCATCACGCCGATAACGCGTGCTTCCAGGAAAATACCGGTTGCCAAAGGCTGCTCGGTCACCAGCAATACGTCCAATTCGTCGCCGTCTTCGTCCAAAGTTTGCGGAATGAAGCCGTAGTTGGTCGGTTTGGCGAAAATTGCCGGTTCAACGCGGTCGAGTTGGAAGGCGGCCAGTTTGCGGTTCCACTCGATTTTGTGGTTGCTGCCCGCAGGGATTTCGTTGACAACGTTGATGATGCCGCCGTCCACGTCGCCCGGGGTCAGGATTTTGTTGAAGTCTGCCATGATGGTTTCCTTTGATTTTAAAGAGAGTCAAACGGCGAAAGTATAGCAAACCCAAGGCCGTCTGAAAATGTGAAACTGTCGTATTCAGACGGCCTTTTTGGCATTCAGCCTTTTGACCAATTCTAAAATTGCGCGTTTATTGGAAGGGGAAAACACTTTTTCCGCCGCTTCTTCTGCGCCAAACCAACCGTAGGCAACATGTTCGTCCGGTTGTAGGACGATAGGCGTATCGCGCGGAATTTGGGCGGAGAAGATGTGTTCGCGGTTTTCAAAAACGCCTTTGGGATAGCGATGGCGCCAGTGATGATAGATTTCATAAACGGTGCTGTCATGCCAGTTTTCCAGCTGGCCGTCTGCCAGGCGGATACCGGTTTCCTCCCACACTTCGCGCCATGCGGTTTCTTCGATACACTCGCCCTCTTCCATGCTGCCGGTAACCGACTGCCAAAAACCTTGCGGCGCCGTACGTTCAATCAGCAGGATATTGCCGTCTTTATCATACAAAACAACCAAAGCGGAAACGGGATACTTCAGAGGCTTACCGCTCATGACTTGTCCTTGCCGGTTTGGTTAGGGAGGCTGATTTTTTGTAGTAAGTAAGCCAAAAGGTTTTCCATGTATCACTCAAAAATGGGAAATTGATATTCAGACGGCCTTTGCCGGAAATCCGCAAAGGCCGTCTGAAATTATACCTGATTTAACTGCACCAGTTTCCGAGACACCAGCTCAGCCGCTTCTTCCGGCGAGTTGGCCTTCAAGCCTACTTCGCCAAAATACGAAATTTTAGGCAAATCACACAAAAACTTATCGACGTCTTGCGCCGTCAAAAAGCGGCCGTGCAAATCGAATCCAACATTTAAAGCACGCCCTTTGATTTCCGCCACCCTGTCATGCAAATGGCCGTATAAGTGATACCAACCCTGATAGCAGCCGTCCCACTCCTGAATCGGATAGTGAAAAAGAACCAGCGTATTCTTAATTTCCGGCAATTTGAGTTTCAAATACGACCGTATGGACGACAGCAGCGGATGGCCGTCATGCTTGGTTTGGCTGCGGAACAAATCGGCATGCTGCCGAATCACATGATCATGATTGCCGTAAATCAAGTGATGTTGCCCGTTCAACCGCGACAAAACGCGCTCTATCTGCTTATGGTCTTGGGCAAAGGAAAAATCGCCCAAGTTGTACACCGTATCTTCAGGCGTAACGGTTTCATTCCATGTCCGGATTAAAAATTCATCCATCTGCTCCACGTTATCGAACGGTCGAAATTGCGGGCAGAATTTGGCAATGTTTTTATGTGAGAAATGTAGGTCGGATGTGAAGTAGGTTTTGCTCATGCCGTGTTCTCTGCGTTGCAGGCTTGAATCGTATCACGCGCGGGCGTATGCTGAGTAATGTTTATTGTGTGCTTCAAGGAGTTTTTATGCGTTTGGTTATTGCCGCGCCGGCCAACGGCGCAATATTGAAAGACGCGCTCAAAGCGCATCTGCAAAACGACACGCGCGTCAGCAGCTTGGTCGATTTATCCTCGCCAGAAGGAAGCTATCCGCAACTCTCGTTTGCCGCAGCCGAAGAAGTTGCGGCAGGACGCGCCGACCGTGCGCTATTGATTTGCGGCACCGGCGTGGGCACGGCAATCGCGGCCAATAAAGTGCGCGGCATACGAGCGGCGACAGCACATGATTTGCTTACTGTCCGCGGCTCGGTGGAAAACTATAACGCGCAAGTTTTATGTATGGGGCAAAACGTGATTGCCGCGCCGGCCGCTTGGGCGTTGGTGGATATTTGGTTGGATTTGCGCCACGACACAAGCAGCGGCTATGCACCTAAAGTCGGCGAAATTGAAGCATACGAGCGCGGAAAATAAATACGCATTGCTACATATATTTTCAGACGGCCTTACAACTGTCTCAAAAACGCTTGAATAAACGCGATTTTATCCAATTCCGACATGGCATTGAATGTTTCCTGATGCTCGTGGATATAGTCAATCAAAGGGTAAAATTCTTCATCAAGGTGGCGTTTATCAAGTTTGCGGCCAATATTGCCTTCGTTGCTTCGTCCTAAAAACTTGGAAATCAGGTAATACGGCGATTTGAGTTTGAACAGCATTTCGCCGTTTAGGGCATCAAATACCATAAAGCCTTCGTGTTCCACGTTTTTCAGACGGCCTTTCAGCTCGCCAAACGTGATGTTTTTCAGCGTTTCAGGACGGCGCACTCCGTATTGTTTGCCGATTTCGTCCAATTCCGATTCAGAAAATTGACGGCCGGTCGCCACGTCAATGCAGCCGATTAAGGTTTCGCCCAATTCTTCGCGGATGATGTGTACATCTTTCGCATCTGTGATTTCAAACAAAAAAGTATGGTTCGGATATGCGCGGAACAAGGTTTCGTATTGCGCGCAGTGTGCGGCGGTCATATCGGCAAACGCGCTATCAAGTGAACCGGTAGTCGAATATAGCACTTTGCCGTCAAACGCCGCGCCTTTGGACGGGTGGTCGTCTGAAAGCGAGACGAAAGTGCAGCAGCCGAGGAAGCCGTTCACTTTTACCACTGCATCCACCAATCGCTCGTCGCCGACGCGGATCGGGTAACGGCTGCCTTTGGCGATACGTTCCGAATAATTGAACACTTTTTTAAACGGGCGCACGATGATTCGATTATGCGCGTCGATAATCAAACCGCGCATTTCCAGCAAAGCATCATCAAAGCGGTTGTTATAGAACACGCTGCGGGCGTATTTCAACACGCGCAATTCGGGATAACGCTTGGATGCTTTGGCTGTAAAGTTACGGCTGCCGTGTTGCAGATAGTGATCGGTCACAAAGGTTTGCTGCGCCTCATCAAACACCAGCGGCTTATGCTCAATAGCCTGCATCTGTTCGATTTTTTCTAACTGCTCCGCATTTGCCGGTTGCACGGCCTCGATATGGATTTCGTTTGCCACACGGTTTTGGTTCAACTTGATATACGCCGCCAACACATCATGCTCTTTTACGCCGTGCAGGTTGGGATAGAAATTGTGCAATCGGTAGATCTCTGTTTCAAAACCGCTTTTCTCCGCCTGATCCAATAAATGACGGCAACGCGAAGTTTTTTGGTTGGTATTGGAATTAATGATCAAAATATTTCGATTCGGATTTTGGCGTCCAAGTCTCAAAGTTTCAGTCATCAAAGCATTGCCGCGTTTTTGCGCCTTATCCACTGCTTCGCCCGACCAACGATATTCACCGTATTCATCGGTAATGAACAAATCGTTTTCAATACGGACCACTTCCGCATCCTGATACTGCGCTTTAAATTCAGCGGCTTTTTGTTCGGCAAACGTCGATTTTCCCGAACCTTGATGACCGCGGATTAAGATAAATTTTTGCATTTTGTTTCCTTATTCTTTTTCTCAGCTTACCCTGAATAAATAGGCCGTCTGAAAAATATTTTCACCCTTTTTTCAGACGGCCTCAGCTTCAGTTCACAGCTGCCAACGGCGTTTTCTCAATCTCTTCTACCCAGAAATCTGTACCCATGCCTCGTTCGGCAAAGGAACCAATCAGGGAGAATACTTGGTCGGAGAAGCCGCCGATGTTCAAGATATCGTGACGGTTTCGTGCTTGAGCCTTGGTGTAGGGCTGGATATCTAGACAAACGAGTTTGGCTTCCGGACAACGTCGTTTCAGAATGTCCCACTCTTTCATCAGGCTGGTTGTTGCGCCCCATCGTTGGCTGTCATCTGCCCAACTTTCGTTGTCTGATACGATGACAACCAAATCCACGTCGGCTTTTTCACGGTTCAACATGGCAAGCGGTGCGCTGCATGCTGTTCCGCCGCCGCCGACATTGGCGAGTTTTTCGGCGTTGGTCATGATGCTGTCGCGCGGGTTGAGCTTCACGTTTACCGTGATTTGCTCAAACGGTATCACGCGGGCTTGCGGATTGGTACGCAACATAGCGGCGGACACGAGCGCGGCGATGTCGATACAGCGGGTTTTGGTGGATGCACTGCCGCGATAGCCGGTAGCCGGACTGTGCATAGAGCCGGAGACGTCCGGGCAAACCACGACTTTGCCTTGGATTACCGGTACGTTTTGTACGGCGGTTTCCATCGCATCTTGCAGGGCTTCGCGGATTTCAGACGGCATTTGATTAGATGTTGCCTGATACGCGGTCAGCAACTGATAAGGCAGGACGCGGGCGCGGGCAATGGCGGTTTCGTCACGCAGTTTTTCTGCCACCATTTTGATGTTTTTGCTTTTAGCAAACACTTCGTGGCGCAGGAAAGTGTTCAGGTTTTGACGAACCTGCTGCCATGAGCCGTTATGGGCGATTTGCGCCCAGTCGCCGCTGTTCAAGTCTAAAGCAGTGAGCATTTGGAAAGGAACGTTGGGCAATTCGCCTTCTCGGCTTTGTTTGTAGTCTTCAAAGGCGCGGGTAATGGGCGGCAATGCTTCGCGGTCGTACGGTTTGCCGATAAGCCACGCAAACCAGGCGGCACGCCATGCTTCACGCGGTTTGGGATGCACCATTTTGACCACGTCCGCCAGCGACGGGGCGTTGCCGATAGCGGCGTTCAACAATTGTTTTTCGGTGGCGGTCAAAAGCCAGGTCTGCATCAGTTTTTTCGGACGGTTGCCGAAGGATTTTCTGCCGACCGCGCCGCTTCGGATGATTTGCGCGAAGTTGCGCAACATTTTACCGTTGTCCGCCACTTGGTCGAATACGCGGGCAAGCATGTTCACGTCTTTTTGCGCCAACACGGCAAGCAACAGCGCTGGCATATCTTTCATAAAACCTTTTTGACGGGCATATACGGCAGTTTTGGCGATAAACTCGACATCTAGGCTTTCTGCCAATTTCAACACTTGGTCAAGCTGGCTTTGGGCATCAGCATAGAAGGTATTGTTCAGACAACCGGTAGCGGCAAGCTGTGCCAGCTGTTGTTTGGGTGTCAGCGTGTAGGCGATGCCGCCGGCTTCATTATAGGTATCGGTTTTAATCAAACGGTTTTTAATAGATTGAAACAAATTAGTATTAGCCATTTTCATTTTCTTTCATATTGTTGGTTTGAGGCCGTCTGAACTTGTTTTAGCTTTGTTTTTCAGACGGCCTTGAATGGGTGGCAGCGTGGCGGCTAAAGATGAAGAGAAGCGTTTTTAACTGAAAGCTAATGTATTCTCTTCCGGGCATCCGCCTACTGCCGTAGGGCGACCAGTTTAATTAGGATCATTCGGGTTTGTAGCAAGAAAGGAATGTAATCCTAATAGCATTCGCCCATAAGGGGTGGCACATTGGGCAACAAAGAGTGGAGAAATTTTTACGCGCTCTATCCACTGAGCTACTCTGCCATAGTTGGCGGCAGAGACGGGACTCGAACCCGCGACCTCGAGCTTTACAGGCTGTAATTCCTCCGGCATTTGCCGTTTGCACCAAAAACAGTTTTTATATCAGCCCGCCTGAATATTTCAGACGGCCTCGAATGGGTTGCAGCGTAGCGGATAAACATGAAGAGAAACGGTTTTAACGTGAAAGGTTAATGTACTCTCCCCAGGCATCCGCCTGCTGCCGTAAAAATAATATGGCACGCAACAAGTTTTTAAGGGAAACATGCCTTGGCTCTACCAACTGAGCTACTCTGCTATTGTGGATAACAGAGACAGGACTCGAACCTGCGACATAAGGATATCCATGTTGTAGTTTCCCCAGGCATTTGCCTGCCATATTGAAAAAGGGTGGGCGACTAAATAAACAAGACGTTCAACGTCTATTAGACGAGACAGGATTCGAACCTGTTAATCCAAATGTAGTCTTGTTGGCATTCGCCCTGTAACCACACAGCAACTAAATTTACGGAAAATTTTTCTCCGGTAACTGTATTTCCCGAAGCATCTGCTGTATCGTTACATTCACAACATAGCCAACAGCGTGCCAAGAATAAAATTTTTATAAAAATAATTTTTAATTTATTGAATATAAAGAAAATATATTTTAAAGTGGCTTTTATCGACAAGAAGCGTAGAATACTAAAAAATATATTTATAGATAGTTATATAGAAAATAAAATATACAAGGATATATGATGAGATTCGATGATTTGGACAAACGCTTGCGACAATACGAAACCGCTTATGACTTTTGCGTACCACAGGAAAATTTTATTGTTGTACGCTTAGACGGGCGTGGTTTTACACGACTAACCAAGGAAATTTGGCAGTTTGAAGCCCCGTTCGACATTCGTTTCCGCGACCTGATGGCGCACACCGTCCGTCATTTGATGAAATGTGGCTTCAATGTGGTGTACGGCTATTCGGAAAGCGATGAAATTTCACTATTGCTGCGTCGAGACGACGATACGTTCAAACGCAAAACGCGCAAAATCATTTCGGTATTGGCTGGTGAGGCCAGCGCCGCCTTTTCTGTGGCGCACGGGCAGACCGCCGCTTTTGATGCCAGAGTTTGCGTTTTGCCGAACGAAAAACTGGTGGTCGATTATTTCCGTTGGCGGCACGAAGACTCATACCGCAACGCGCTCAACGCCCACTGCTATTGGATGCTGCGCAAGAAAGGAGAAAGCGTATCCCGAGCCACAGAAGCGGTCAGCGGTCTCACGCGCGCGCAGAAACATGATTTGCTGTTTGAACACAATATCAATTTCAACGAATTGCCCGCATGGCAGAAACGCGGCTTCGGTGTGTATTTTCAGACGGCCTTAAAAGAAGGTTTTAATCCGAAAACTGACGAAACTGTACAAGTAAAACGCCAAATCCTGCATACGGATTTCGAGCTGCCGTTGGGCGATGGTTACGGCGTGTTTGTATTGGAAAGAATTGTTTAGAGGTCGTCTAAAAATGAATACTGCTACAAAAGGACAAATCCCCGCTGTTCTTATCATTGATTTGGAAGTCGATCCAAAAACCGACAAGCCGTTCAAAATCGGTGCATTCCGCCCCGACTCAGGTTTGTTTTTTGAAAAAGCTTTTCGTGGAGAAAAGGGTTTTCATACCGCCTTGTGTGAAATGGCTCATCTGACCAGTGGATTAAAGTGGCTGATGGGGCACAACATCCTCGGGCACGATTTAAAATATTTGAAGGCCGTAGTGCCCGAAGCCGCATGGCTTAAAGTGCCTGTTATCGATACGCTGTGGCTCTCGCCTTTGGCATTTCCGCAAAATCCGTATCACCGACTAATCAAAAACCATAAAATCATCTCTTCTGAAATTAATTCCCCACTCTCCGACTGTCACGCTTGCTGGCAGCTTTTTCAAGACCAATGCACTGCGTTCGGAAAAATCAAAGCCGAAAAGCCCGAGGAGTTTGCGCTGTGGACAGCCCTGTCTGATATACCCCTGCCGTATCGTCTTTCAGAAGACATTATGATTCCCGAGCGTGATACATCGCCAGATGTCAAGAAACTGATCGACACTATTTGGTTGATGATGCAGGACAACAATGATCAAGGTCGTCTGAAAGTCTGCCGCACACGTTTTTTGGAGTTAATGAAAACAGACATCCGTAATCCTGCTATATATCCTTCCCTCGGCTATGCCTTATCTTGGTTAAATGTCTCTGGTGGTAATTCTGTGTTAGCTCCGTGGGTGAGGCACCAGTTTCCCGATACGGCTCGGCTGATTGCCGAATTGCGTGACCATGATTGCGGTAGTACGGAATGCCGTTATTGTCAGGATACACTCAATCCGGAGGCGCAGTTACAGCGTTATTTCAAACTACCGACTTTTCGCGATGTAAAAGGATTTGATGGTGGACAACGTGCTGTGGTGCAATCAGGTATGAAGGGGTTGCATACGCTGGCGGTGCTGCCCACGGGCGGCGGCAAATCCTTGTGTTATCAGTTGCCAGCACTCAACCGCTACTACCGCAACGGAGGCTTGACAATAGTTGTTTCACCTTTGCAATCGCTGATGAAAGATCAGTTGGACGGTTTGGAGAAAAAAGGAGCTACCTGCGCTGCTATGCTTAACGGCTTGGTTGAGGTGGTTGAACGCGCCCAAATTTTAGACAAAATAGCTTTGGGCGATATCGGCATTTTGTTTGTCGCGCCTGAACAGTTCCGCAACACCAGTTTTATTAACGCTATTTCGCAACGCCAAATCAACGGCTGGGTATTCGATGAGGCACATTGTCTGTCTAAATGGGGCCATGATTTCCGTCCCGATTATCTATATGCAGTCAAATTTATCGCTGAATACAGTAAAAATAACGGTGCGGTCGCGCCGGTCAGTTGTTTCACTGCTACCGCCAAACCCGACGTCCTTGCCGATATTACCCACCATTTTCGGGAGGAAATGGGCATTGAGTTTCGCCAATTTATCGGTGACAACGAACGCGACAATCTGTTTTACGATGTGCTGGAAATTTCAGATGACCTTAAAAAGCAAAAAATCAACGAACTGTTGCATCGTGAACTTGATCATCAAAGCGGTGGAGCCGTGGTATTTGTCGGACGGCGGAAAAGTGCGGAAACCTATTCGGCTTATCTGAAAGAACAAGGCTGGGCATGTGAGCATTTCCACGCAGGTTTGGGGAACAACGAAAAAGCTGATATTCAAAACCAATTTATTGGCGGTAGTTTGCGCGTTATTGTCGCCACCAACGCCTTTGGTATGGGGGTGGACAAATCTGATGTGCGCCTAGTGATTCATGCCGAGATTACCGGTTCGCTGGAGAATTATTTGCAGGAAGCGGGTAGAGCAGGGAGGGATCAGGCAGATGCAAAATGCGTGTTGCTTTATGACGGCAAAGACGTGGATACGCAGTTTTCCATCAGCAAAATGTCGCAAATCGAATTGCGCGATTTGAAATCAGTATGGAAGAAAGTTGGTTGGCTGAATCAGGCGGCATACGGCAAAGACCATTGCGGTGAAATCGTGGCAACAGGTGGCGAAATTTTGCGCGACACTGAGGAGTACATGAGTTTTGACAGCGATGATAGACAGGCAGATACCAAAGTCAAAACCGTATTGGCATGGTTGGAACGTGCAGACTTATTGGAGCGTAAGGAAAATCAAACCCGTATTTTCCCCGCACGCTCAGGTCGTCTGAATCTAGATGAGGCGCTGGCGATTATTGAAAAAAACAAGTTCAGCAAGCGTATCTCGGAAATTTACCAAACGATTGCCGAAATTGTGTTTAAAGCGCCAGAGGACGCGCCTTTGAGTACCGATGATTTGGTGCAGGCAACAGCATGTAGTTTCACCGAATTGCGAGGTCATCTAAAAAAGCTGGAAGAATTGGGTATCCTTACCAACGATACGCATATGACCATCATTTTGCGTACCGATAACATAAAGCCTGCCGACAAACGTCTGGCACAAGTTATCGCCTGTGAGGAAAAACTCTGGCAGATTTTAAAAAACGAAATTCCAGAAGCAGATCAAGGTATTTGGCAAAACCTCTCATTGAGCGCTGTCTGCCACCAAATGCATGAGGTAGGTTTAGAAACCAATCCTGCTGAAATCAAACTTCTGATGCAGTCGCTTGCCGATGATAAAGCAGCAGAGCGAACAAACAGCAGTGGAAGTTTCCAAATCCGTGATGTTGGCAACAACCTTTTGAAAGTACGTTTCAAGAATCCCAAAAGCGACAGTTGGGAAAACCTACAAAACAATGCCGAACTTCGCCGTAATATCGGTCTGTGCCTTTTACCATTCCTGATGGCAAAAACCAATGGAGTGCGTCAAAAAGACGTAATGGTTGAAACCCGTATGGGTGAATTGGTGCAGCAGCTTGCCGACGATTTGGTATTATCGGTACAAATCCCGGCTGACCGTCGCGAGCTTCTGCTCAGGCAGACACTGCTATTTATGCACAAACAAGGCATTATCAAACTCAACCACGGCATGACCATTCTGAGACATGCCATGACTATTACACCCAATCCAAAAGCACTCTCAGCTAAACGCCAGTATCTTGCGGAGGACTATAAACCGCTTTCCATTTTTTACGGCGAAAAACGCTTTCAAATCCATGTGATGCAGGAATATGCCCTTCGCGCACTAAAAAATCTTACTGAAGGGTTGAATTTGGTGCGTGATTACTTTGGCTTGGAAGAAAAGAATTTTAAGAATAAATGGTTTAAAGGTCGTCTGAAAGAATTGGACGAGCCTGCATCGCCACAAACCCTGCGTGAAATTACAGACGGACTGAATGAGATGCAGAAAGCCGTTGTTACCGACCAAAGCGGCAGCAACCGTCTTATTCTTGCCGGACCGGGTTCAGGAAAAACGCGAGTTATTGTACACCGTGTTGCCTACCTTTTACGGGTGCAACATGTTCCCGCATCCGCCATCATTGTATTGACTTTCAACCGTTTGGCGGCGCAGGAGGTCAAGCGCCGCCTGTTCGGACTGGTCGGCCCTCTTGCTGCTGCCGTTACGGTTATGACTTATGACGGTATGGCAATGCGGCTTTTGGGTGTGCGCTTTGACGGCAACAACCGAGAATACGGCAAAAGTCAGTTTAAAGAATGGTGCAGGCAGGCTGCCGCTATGCTTTCAGACGACCTTGAAAACGATGATGGTAACGATGAAACACGCGAACGTATCATGGCAGGCTTCCGCTATATTCTGGTAGATGAATACCAAGACATCAGTGAAGAACACTACCGGCTTGTTTCTGCGCTTGCAGGTAGGAAGCGGGCTGAAGAAGACAAGCTGACCATTCTGGCGGTCGGCGACGATGACCAAAACATCTACGCCTTCAACGGCACCAGCAACGAGTACATCCACCGTTTCCAAAAAGACTACGACGTTGCCCAACCCGATTACTTGACCTACAACTACCGCAGTACACAATACATCATCAGCGCTGCCAACAGCGTGATAAACGGTATGACAGGTCGTCTGAAAACACTGCATCCGATTGTTATCAACCCTGAACGTCAAACACAGCCCAACGGTGGCGTATGGGCTGCAACAGACAGCATACGGCAGGGGCGTGTGCGCCACATCAGCCTGCCGTTCGGTAGCAGCAGCAACATACAGGGACAAGCTGTTATCACTGAAATAGGTCGTCTGAAAACCTTGGGCGCAGTCGCATGGAATGAGATTGCAGTTTTATCCCGTCATAATGCTAGTCTCAAACCTCTGCAGGCATGGTGTGAACAAAACGGCATACCTTATTTCTTGAGTGCCGACAAAAGCAGCAAAATCAAATTGCGCCACACCCGTGAGTTTGTCCGCCTGATTGATGGCGTGGAAAAACAAACCGAAGGCCTTACATCACAAGCTTTTGCAGAACTTATTAGTGAACAAGTGAAAAAAAGTGGGGGTAATTGGTGCGTTTGGTTTAGGCAATTACAAACTGATTTCTTAAACGAATATCCACTGAAAGATGAGAAGCTACCTGAAAAGTCAGATAACCTTGCAGAGAGTCGTGAGGCAGAAATCAAAGTGTCGCCCATAGAAGACAACGGGTCGTGTGAAAACAGTAGTGGCACTGTTAACCGATATTCGTCCTCCTTTCTGAAAAGCTGGCTCTACGAGTATGTAGGTGATGAACATGAAACCCGTTCGGAAGGTATATTTCTAGGCACGGCACATGCAGTCAAAGGATTGGAGTTTAAGCACGTCTTCATTTTAGACGGAGGTTGGCAGGGAGCTGACGAAGCCGAACAGAGGCTTTATTACGTTGCTATGACTCGTGCCATAGAAACATTGACCCTACTGCAAACTACTCCAGAGCATCCTTGGATGGCAAAGCTACCTGATGATATTGAAAGAGTGGCTCAAATCTTTACCGAATTACCTGATTTGAATACCGAATACAGACGTTTGGCGGCTTATCGAAACACGGCAGCCGAGGGAAAAACCGACAGCAAAAGTGATTTGGATATCGACTTCATCGTTTGTCACAACAATGTCGAAACTGTGAGACAACGCCTGTTTACTGCTGCGAAGCTGAAAAAAGACGATCCACTGGAAATGAAACGGACTGAGGATGGCAGATATATTTTCCTTTCTGATGATATTGAAGTTGCCCGTACCGTTAAATTACCACCGTTGCCGACAAAAACTACCGCCTATGCCAACACTTTCAGAGTACGTTATTTAGACGAAGTAGGAGAATCATTTCGCCAACGTATCCCAGAAAAAATCGGTACGAAAAAGCTGGAAAAATGGACGCTTGTTATTCCTATGTTAGTGATACCGCCTGAGTAAAAAGAGTTTTTCAGGCTATCTCAAACATGAAGAAGGCAGCTTGAATACAAGGCTGTCTGAGACTCGAACGGAATAAACGGAATAAAAGATGAGTAACAAAAAACAAGTCGCCGTCAGCTTTCTCGGTACGGTATTGGATAGCGGTTTCGGTCAGGGCCGTTGGTTGAAATGGCGGCCAAACGTCGCCATGAATCAGCGTCAAGATTTTCATCTCGACCGTATGGAGCTGTTTTATGCGGAGAAATACCGCGAACTGGCGGATCATGTAAAAGCCGATATTCAGCAGGTGTCACCCCACACAGTCGTTAATCTCGTGCCTATGGAGCTGGCAAACCCGTGGGACTTCTCCGAGGTTTATACCAAGCTGCACGATTGGGCAGCAAGCTATCCATTTGATACAGAAGAAGAAACCTATCTCACCCACATCACCACGGGTACGCACGTTGCCCAAATCTGTCTGTTTTTATTGGTGGAATCGCGTCAAATCCCCGGCGTACTGTTACAAACCGCTCCACCCAAAAACCAAAGACGCAGTATGGAGGACGGCAATGTCGGCAGTTATGAAATCATAGATTTGGACTTGGCTCGTTACGACGTACTGGCCGAACGCCTTGCCGCCGTACGCGATGACGCAGTGCGCTACCTGAAAAGCGGCATTTCCACCCAAAACGCCGCCTTCAACCGCATGATTGCCGAAATCGAACAAGTCGCGCTCAACTCCCCTTCCCCCATTCTGCTTTCCGGCCCGACAGGCGCAGGCAAATCCATGCTGGCACGCAGGATTTTTGAATTGAAAAAAGCGCGCCATTTGATTAAAGGCACATTTGTCGATGTAAACTGCGCCACCCTTCGCGGCGACGGCGCAGCATCTGCCCTGTTCGGCCACAAAAAAGGCGCCTTTACAGGCGCCGCAGAAAAACGTGAAGGCTATTTGAAAACTGCCGACGGCGGCGTATTGTTTTTAGATGAAATCGGAGAATTGGGCTTAGACGAGCAAGCCATGTTGCTCAAAGCCATTGAAGAAAAACACTTTTATCCCGTCGGCAGCGACAGCGAAGTCAAAAGCGACTTCCAACTCATCGCCGGCACCAACCGCGACCTGCGCCACGAAATCCGCGCCGGACGCTTCCGAGAAGACCTGTTCGCCCGCATCAACATCTGGAATTACCCACTACCCGCACTCGCCAACCGCCGCGAAGACATCGAGCCCAACGTCGAACACCAGCTCGCCCTAGCCTCGCAAGAACTCGGCCGAACCACCCGCTTCAACAAAGAAGCCCTGGCCGCCTACCTCGACTTCGCACACTCAGACCAAGCACCATGGCGTGGCAACTTCCGCGACCTCGCCGCCAGCATCATGCGCCTAGCCACACTCGCGCCACAAGGCAGGATACAGGTAGAACAAGTCCAAGCCGAAATCGAACGCCTCAAATGGTTATGGTCGGAAGAACCCTTTTCAGACGGCCTCTTACATAACAGGCCATCTGAAAAAGCACAAGACTACCCCGATAAAGTCGATTGGGACACATTGGATTTGTTCGACAAACTACAACTGCAACACGTTATCGATGAATGCCACAAACACCCCAACATGGCCGCTGCCGGTCGTGCATTGTTCAATATCTCCCGAACAGAAAGAGCAAAAGTCAATGACAGCGACCGATTGAGAAAGTATTTGCAACGGTTTGGACTGGAATGGGGGGATATTTAAATAGAGTGGGCAAGCTAGCTCATTTTAATCGCATTATTTTTCATCATTTATAAAAAATAAAAGGCATCAATCCGATGCCTTTTATTTTCGTTAATATGAAAATTAACGTTCATACCAACGTTTGATCGATTCACGAATCACTCTTTGGTTTACTTCAAAAATGCCGCATGATAGGCAATATGCTCACCAATAAAACTGGCGATGAAGTAATAGCTATGATCGTAGCCTTTGTGGAAGCGCACATCGGCCGGTTGATTTGCCGCACGACAGGTTTCGATAAAATCTTCGGTGCGTAATTGTGTTGGCAAAAACTCATCTTCCAAACCCTGATCAATGCGCATACCTTGTACTTTATAGCCTTGTTGGATCAGCGAGCTGGCATCATATTGCTGCCATTTTTCGCGATCTTTCCCTAAATAGGCAGAAAAGGCTTTCTCCCCCCAAGACACGAGGCTAGGCGATAAAATGGGCGAAAAGGCAGAAACACTTTGATAACATTCCCGATTTCTCAGCGCCAATACCAATGCGCCGTGTCCGCCCATTGAATGTCCCATAATGGAACGTTTGCCATTGGTAGGAAATTTTTCCTCAATCAGACTAGGCAACTCATTCAAAATATAATCATACATTTGATAATTCGTCGCCCAAGGCTGCTCGGTGGCATTAAGATAGAAGCCCGCACCCTGCCCTAAATCGTAAGCAGCATCGTTCGGCACTTGCTCTCCGCGAGGGCTGGTATCAGGTGCAACCACAATCACTTGATGTTCAGCCGCATAACGCTGAAAGCCTGATTTGGTAATGAAATTTTGTTCCGTACACGTTAAGCCGGAAAGCCAATAAATCACACCAAGCGGTCGATTCTCCTGATTATCCGGCAAATAGACGGCAAATTTCATTTCGCATTGAAGCGTTTGGGCATGATGCGCCCAAACTTGTTGCGAACCACCAAAAATTTGATGTTGTTCAATCAGTTTCATCGCGTACCTTAGTAATGAATAACAGCGCGGATCGATTTACCTTCATGCATTAACTCAAAGGCTTCATTAATTTGATCGAGCGTCATTGTGTGGGTCACAAATGGTTCCAACTGGATGTCGCCTTTCATTGAATCTTCGACCATTTTCGGCAGTTCAGAACGGCCTTTCACGCCACCAAACGCCGTGCCTTTCCAAACACGACCTGTTACCAACTGGAACGGACGAGTTGAAATTTCTTGTCCTGCACCTGCTACGCCGATGATAATGGATTGTCCCCAACCTCGGTGTGCACTTTCTAATGCTTGACGCATTACATTTACGTTGCCGATACATTCAAAGGTATGGTCAATGCCCCATTTATTGATGTCTAACAACACATCTTTGATCGGTTTATCGTAATCGTTCGGATTCAAACAATCCGTTGCACCGAACTGTTTTGCCAACTCGAATTTTGCAGGATTGGTATCAATAGCAATAATACGACCGGCTTTGGCTTGACGTGCACCTTGCACCACCGCCAAACCAATCGCGCCCAAACCAAACACGGCCACAGAGTCGCCTTCTTGCACTTTTGCTGTGTTATGTACCGCACCAATACCTGTGGTAACGCCGCAGCCGAGTAAGCATACTTGTTCATGGTTGGCTTCTGGATTAATTTTTGCCAGTGAAACTTCTGCAACAACAGAGTATTCACTGAAAGTCGAACAGCCCATATAGTGATAGATCGGCTGGCCTTGATAAGAAAAACGCGTCGTGCCGTCCGGCATTAAACCTTTACCTTGCGTATCACGCACTGAGACGCATAAGTTGGTTTTACCTGAACGACAAAACTCACATTCGCCACATTCAGCGGTATAAAGAGGAATAACGTGATCACCCGGTTTTACGCTTGACACACCTTCGCCCACAGCAACAACCACACCCGCACCTTCGTGTCCAAGCACCACTGGGAATACGCCTTCAGGATCGCTTCCTGATAACGTAAATGCATCAGTATGGCACACGCCCGTGTGCGTGTTACGAATTAACACCTCGCCTTTGCGTGGCATTTCTACGTCGATTTCCACAATTTGTAAGGGTTGATTTGGTGCGAATGCTACCGCCGCACGAGATTTGATGGTTGAATTGGTTTGTTTATTTTCCATTATTTTTGCCTTTTAATTCATTAATAAAGTTATCTAGCCAAAGTAAGATAGCAACAGCTTATACTCTGACCTCCACTCTAAAGCAAGCGTTTTTTGCAATTTTCGCTCCAGCGGTAGCATGATCGACTGATGGGCCGCCATGCAATCGTTGATTAAAGGCTTCCGAATATTTCCCTAAGTCATGCAACTTTCCCATCTGGCAGGCCTGTTCCTGTGCCCCAAATACTCGCGCAAACTCTGCCGCCACTTCACCAACATTGACCGAATGGCTTTGCAAGGTTTGCCAATGTTCGTAAAGCAAGAGATTGCTGAGTTTATCTTGGGCAGAATGGGCGTAGTAAATTAAGGGTTTCATATTGAAATTCTAAAAAATTCAAACTGATATTATGCAATAATAATATGATATTAAATTTAATATGTAAATAAAAAAATGCCGTCTGAAACTTTTTCAGACGGCATTGTTATTGATTAACCTTTATAACTTGCTTCTAATATCCCCCACCGCTTTCACTAAAGCCTCGGAAAGCGAAGGATCAAAAGAAGAGCGGCCTGCTTGGACGATATTTGAACACACAGCCTCCCGAAGGCTGCTGACGGGATAGGTCGGCATAGAGTTCGTAGTTGCTGAAGTTTCAACACACAGCCGCCCGAAGGCGGCTGGGGCCTCTCTCAAAAGCCTTGCTCTGTCAGGTTTCACAGCCCCGATTTCGCTAAGCTCCCGAGAAAAACGTGAACGCGAGTATAACACAGCCTTATATATTGCGCCCTATCACAGGGGCATTTTTAACATAACTAAAGCCCCTTTAACAAAGGGGCTTTTTTATGTGCATCGTCTTCTACACAGTAAATCCAGAACCTCCAACATTCCCAAAATCTTTTATTGTGCGCATCTTCAAAGATGATGAAGACCACACACAATGTCTTAAAACCATCAATTTCCCTATTTCTTCTCCAGATCACCTTTTTCATGCACAAAACGCCGCTAACGAATATGGCCGTTTATATGTAAGTGGAATCATGAATAAGGAGCATCTCCAATGAAAAAGGAAATGAACACAAAAGCGCGTATAGCCGCCTTTGGCGGTGTCAGCGCAAGCGACACGCCAAAGGCGGATTCACGCGCGCCGATGGCGCCCCCCTCATCTAACAGGGGGGGTACAGAAATCGAAGACGCCGGAGCATTCCAAGAATCCTTTGAATGTTACGAAACTTATATCTTAGATGGTAAAGGCAATCTTTTAGGAGTTCCGCTCCGTCGCGGTGTATCCGATTCTGCTTTTATCGACCAAATCAGCTTTTCATTTCATGAAAAAACCTTTTTCGATAAATACGGTGTCCGTGTAAGTCTTTTGGAAGATGAAGATTTCATACGAGCTGCTTCCATGCTCGCAGAAGAAGTTTTCGGTTTCGGTATCTACAAAGAGTCCAAAGGTTCGGGCGGTCGTTTCTATGAGCGTTGCTGGTTAATGGGTTCAGAAGACGCCCTGTACGGTCGCGTTCACTTCGGCGGTCAACAAAATACCATCCTTTTCGAATTGACCGGCACCGGTTGCGGCGTAGCAAAGGAAGGCTGGGAATCCCGACTGTTCGCATTACTGACCAACGCAATACGCCCAAAAATTACCCGCGTTGACGTAGCCAAAGACTTTTTCAATGGCGAATACAGCCCGAACCAAGCCCGTGAAGACCGCAATAAAGGTCTGTTTACCTGCCATCACGTCAAACCCAAAGGCGAATGTTTGGGATCTGACTGGGAAGAAGATGATGAATCCAAAATGACTAAAGGCAAGACCTACGGTATCGGCTCCCGTGAATCGTCCAAATACGTCCGCGTCTATGAGAAAGGCAAGCAGTTGGGCGATAAAACAAGTACATGGACGCGCTTTGAAATTGAATTCAAAGCAAAAGATATCGTTATCCCTTTCGAAGTTTTACAGAATCCGGGCGAATATTTCGGCGGCGCATATCCGATTTGCGAACGCTTCGCCCAAAAGGCAACGCGCATACATGCGGTTAAAGAAGACAAAGTCATTACAGCCGATCGTTATCTTGAATGGGTTAAAAAACAGTTTGGACGTGCGGCCAACGGTCTGAAGTTCATTT
Organism: Neisseria sp. HMSC073G10; assembly: GCF_001812605.1. Lineage (NCBI taxonomy): Bacteria > Pseudomonadati > Pseudomonadota > Betaproteobacteria > Neisseriales > Neisseriaceae > Neisseria > Neisseria sp. HMSC073G10. The sequence goes on from NZ_KV809512.1 coordinate 21,090, forward strand.
TTCCCGAATTGGATAAAGCCAAACTGTTTGAACTGATTGAGCCGAATCATCACAAGCTGCCCAAGTCTTTAGCTCCCGAAGCATATGACTGCGCGTTTTTGAAAGCACAAGCCATTCATAATCAGCCAGCATTCAAACCGTATAAAGACCCTTACGACATGTACGAATATTACGCGCGTCTGGAAAAGCAGCTTGAACAGCAAAAACAAGTCAATGATGAAGAAAGCTATAACAACTTCATATACGACAAATTTTCAGGATTACCGATTTCATGGGCTTAAAGCGTCTGCCTGCAAAGACGTTTAATCACACAAGGAAACCAAAAAATGAACATCCAACTTCAAGGCCACATCGTCGGCGTTAAAAAGTTCAACGGACAAATCGAAGGCAAGAACTTTGATTATTGCCGACTGATTGTTGCCACACCCTTAGACAGCTCCCAAGGCAACGCACTGGGCAGCTCTACTACTGAATACGATTTTGGCGGCTCTGCCAACTTCGAGCAGTTCCGAAATGCCCAATTTCCGATCGAAGCAAACCTCAATGTAGAAATCGTCACCACGGGCAAGACTCAAAAACTGAAAGTTATCGGTTTCCAATCCGTTAAGAAAGGCTGATTGAATGCAGAAAGTCTATGTTGTCCAGTCCGTATCAACAGGGGACTTTCTGTATTTATCCCCTGATACGGGCGATATTGGACATACAAAATTAATTACGAATGCAGATTATTTCTTTGATTTTGAAGAAGCTGTTAACGCAGGTTTGGAAGAAATCGGCAATCAATACGAATTTGTCGTATTTGGATTTTTGAAAGACTGATTTTCAGCGTTCGGCGGTCGCTGGAAAAACTTCATTATTTCCGCCAAACACTTTTAAAAGGAAAAACATCATGAAATTGATGAACACTTGCCGTAA
>NZ_KV809512.1:22104-48933 GCF_001812605.1 Neisseria sp. HMSC073G10
CCGTTGTTGCCGCTGCTCCTCTGGCTTTTGCTACTCAAGCATTGGCCGAAGTACCTGAAAGCGTTAAAACCGACTTGGCTACTGCAAAGACTGACGCATTATCCGTTGCGGCCATCGTACTGGGTATTATCGCTTCAATCTTCGCTATCCAGCTGATCCGCCGCGTATTGCGCTAATTTGAGGCATATTTCAGACGACCCCTTAAAGGTCGTCTGAATACTAATTGACATGAGAATTTAAATAATGGGCTACCAAGTCGGAAATAATTGTTACGCAACCCGTCAGGATGCCGAAAACGTCTATTTCAGTTTAGTGCCTCCCAAAATTGGCGATGACGGAAAGTTATATCAGCTTAATTTTACTAAGTTTGGCTGGAAATATGGGGAGCAGATTTTAAAAGCTGAATTGCCAGAATGTAACCCGATAGACAGCATGAAGGACGGATCCTATATAGGCTGGTCAGTTGTTGCCATCATGGCAGCGGTTTGGGGTATCAGGTTGATATGGCAGAAATTGAGATAGAACCATGATGGATTTTTATTTTTATCTTGGTGTGTTTGTTCCGGTCGTGGTGGGCTGGATGATTTTTAAATAGGTAGTGATATGGAAGATGATTTTGAGTATGAACAAGGGGCTAGTTATGGTGGAGCAGATTATGGCTTCGGTGACTTTATGGAGCCTGACTCTGATCATGAAACGCACGAAGAGTATATGGAAAGGGTTTGGTCAGATGGTTATGACCAACATCAGGATTATTTAATTTTTCTGATTGATGCCGGTCTTATGCCCGAAGATAGTACGGTTGAAGACATGATAGCAAGTGGTTATGGTTCGTTTTAATGAAGAAGCGATATAATCTAACTTTCAGCAACCATTACGAAAGTTAGTATTATGTTTTATATTTCAGAAGAAGAATTGAGATTTAAAAAAGATACGAATCCTAATTATTCAAATGAAAAATTGTGTCATGTGTTTATGACTGAATTATTCAATTTGAAAAATTTGTATCCGTTCCATAATTTTATTGAGATTGCAAAAAACGCAATGCAATATTATTTGAACAGAAGTTACTTAGATGAAGTAATTGTATTTTTTGAAGATTGTTCAATTCTGAAAGTGAATTTCACAAAAGATGGGTTTGAGTGGTCTGAACATTATGATGAAGATATTACAACGGCTTTTTATTACGGTCGTTATACTTTTAGGGTTTAATTTTTCGTTCGCTGATGTCGATATACACGTTGAAAAAAATGGTCGTATGCGTGTACCGGCTGGCGGATTTAATCAGAATGGGATACGCCCTTGGATGTATCTTGATAATAATGGACCTAAGTTTCATCATGAATATGTTTCAAGATTTGATAAATCACTTCACGTCCGTGAAGCCTCCACCGGTCTCCGCTCTGCCTCAACTGTCCCCGTAACGTTGGAAGCCCAAGTATCCCGTAAAGCCGTTCTTAAAGGCGCATTTGGCCTGGTAAAAGCAGGTGCAAAATTTGGATTAAAAGCTGTTCCTTATGTTGGTGCTGCTTCATATGCCTATGATGCTTATCAGGTTGTTAAATCAACATTGGAATCTGAAGGCTATGAATATAGTCAAGAACAAGGCGAATTTATAAAAGGTTATCCAGATGCTTTATGTTTAAAAGACCGTGCTGTTAATTCGTGTGTAGGTATTGATTCTTCAATTATTAAAGCAAAAAGTAAAGGCGGTCAAAGTGCTGAAGACGCTGAAGAATTAATGAGAATTCTTGTCGAAAAAGATTTTCAAAAAACATCAAAAATAATTATAGAAGATAGGTACAAAGGAGCATATTTCCAATTTTGTTTTTATGCTGGTTTAGGTGTTTCATGTCAAATTAGTACTGGTACGCGCTTTTGGTATGGTGCAAAAAATGGACTACATAGTGAAACTTTGACAGAAGAAAAATTCCTTCAAATCGCGACCCCATCTATTGACGGAAACCCAACGCCCTTTGTAGAAGGCACTGGCAAACCCGAATATAAAGAAAACATTAAAGTCCCTTCCGGAACAGTCGTAACCATTGGCCCTGTAACTCCCGAAAATGGCAAGCCGGTGCAAATTACCATTACCTTCGGTCAAGATTCAAAAGGCAATACAACGGCAAATGTTGCAACAACACAGCGTCCTGATTTGACACCGGGCGGATCTGAAGCACCCAATACAAAGCCTGATCCAGATCCTGCGCCTAATCCTGATGGAAAGCCTGATAAAAAGCCGGATGATAAACCTGATTCCGATGATAAGCCTGATAAACGTCCAGATGATAAACCTGATCCGGATGATGATCCATCTAATAAAGACAAAAGAAAAGAAGATAAAAAAGATGACAAGAAAGAAGAATCAAAAGGCTTACTTTGTAATGTTTTCCCTGACATATTAGCTTGTTCAGAAAAAGGCGATGTAGAGGAACAAGAAGAACCTTTCAAAATTCCTCATACAAATAACGAAACAACATTTAGCCCCGATTTCTTCCTACCCGATAATGGTGTTTGCCCTGCTCCACGAACTGCAACCTATTTGGGCATAACCATGGAATTTAAATATGACATGATTTGTAATTTTGCCCAAATGATACGCTTTCTTGTGATTGGTATCGCAGCGGTAGCAGCAGCGTTTATCATGTTTTCAAGTAGAAAGGACTAAAGCATGAAAGCTGCATTTTTTGCCATATTACAAAGACTATTAACCTATATTGTTGCAAAAGTATTTATTGCCCTTGGCATTAGTTTTGTAACCTTCACAGGTTTTACAGTTGGCTTAGGTTTTATAAAAGACTACGTAAAAAATCAGTTCAACTCAATGCCATCAGACATTCTTCAAATTGTCATGATGGCAGGTTTCGGCCATGCATTAGGTCTGATATTCGGTGCATTTGCATTTAACGTTGCTATGCAAAGTATCAGTAAACTGTCATTTATTCCAGGGGGAAAAGCTAAATGATTATTTTACAAACTGGCGTTCCGGGTAGTGGAAAAACTGCATCTGTTGTTAATATGCTGATGACAGACGAAAGCTACACCCACTTTACCGACAAAGACGGCGTAAAGAAAAAACGTCCATTGTTCGTCAATGGCATTCCTGAATTGAAGGTAGAACATGAAGAACTTACAGATGAACAAATTAAAGAAAAGCCATTTCAAGATTTTCTCCCTTATGGCTCGCTCGTCATCATAGACGAAGTGCAAAGGCTGATGGGCACACGTTCAGCAGCTTCAAAAGTACCTCCATTTATAGAAGCTTTGGCATTACATCGACATCATGGTTTAGATATTGTCCTGATTACTCAACATCCAAGTTATCTTGATAGTTTCGTAAGAAAGCTCGTTCAAAGGCATATGCACGTTTCAATCAAGCCAGTGGGACGTAAGCTTTACGAATGGAACGAATGCGTTGACCAGCCCGATAGCAGCGTAAATATTGCCAAAGCCATTGAGCGGACGTTTGTAGTTCCTAAAAAGTCTTTTGGCATGTACAAGTCTGCTGAAGTGCATACTAAGCCGAAACGTCGCATTCCCAAAAGCCTGATATTCGTTGTCCTGTTTATTCCCCTTTTAATAGGCTTCACGCTTTACACGATAAATAACATGAGCAAACGATTTAGCGCGGATGAACAGCAAACAACGTCAACAATAGCCGCATCCGATGTAGATGGCGTAGAACCAAAAACTAGTCCTGCGACTGCCGATATAGGGCAAAATCTCAAACCTGAAGATTTTGTACCTACACTCGTCGAAAAACCCGAAAGCAAACCCATCTACAACGGCGTACGCCAAGTCAAAACATTTGAGTACCCTGTCGGCTGCGTTGATGGCGGCAAAAGCGGATGTACATGTTACTCAAGCCAGGGCACACCGCTGAAAGAGATCACTAAGGCAATGTGCAAGGACTACGCCAGAAACGGCCTTCCTTTCAATCCTTATAAGGATGAACAGCACACCGTACAACAGCCACAAACAGCACCGCAGACAGCCTATGCGCCTGAAAATGGACAAGTACTTACGATGGGCGGCAAAAGCCCTCAAAACCTGATGTATGACGGCTATGTAGAGGCAGGGGAACAATTCCAGCAACGTGGAGGGACTGTCGGATCTAATTAATCAAGCTGCTTTTTACTGTGTTGATGTAGCCCTAAAGGCGGAATCAATATGGTAAAAAGTAGCACGGGGTGCGGGAACGCCCGCTACTTGAATACTAGGATAACTATCCGAAGCTGTAAGCCCTTTTATTCAGACGGCTTACAGGTTCGGATTAGCTACCCGAACCGAAAAACGCCCATCTTGAAACGGCCTAAGTCATCAGACTGTAGAAAAGATGAAGAGGGCGTTTTTTTTGTTGTCTGAAAATTGAGTAGCATCAAAGAACACATAAAAGTGTGAATCTGCATAGTAAGGGAAATTATGAGAAACGCTGTCGGTTTGGATATATCGCAAAACACTTTTGACGCTGCCGCTATTGTCAATGGGCAAAGTAAGCAAGCCCTGTTTGATAACAGCATAAATGGCTTTAAAAGCTTCAAAGCCTGGCTTGACGGTTTTGACTGTGAATTGCATATATGCATGGAAGCAACCGGCAATTACTTTGAAGACGTTGCCGACTATATCGGCCAGTTTTACATCGTATCTGTTATCAACCCTTACAAAATTAGTGAATACGGCAAAAGCCGTTTTCACCGCACAAAAACGGACAAACAAGATGCAAGGTTGATTGCCGAATATTGTCATACGGCCATGCCCAAAGACTTACCCGCTCGGCAAAAAATAAGCATAGGTCATTATCGCTTGAAACGCTTATTGGCTTTATATGAACAGCTTAAAACCCAAAAGACCGCCCAAAAGAACAGGCTGAAAGTAGCTAAAGACGATTTTGTTAGAAAAATTCATCAAGTTCAAATCCAAGAATTGGATCAACACATTCAGCAAGTCGAAGCAGAAATACAGGCAATCACAAATAGCAATCAAGACTTGAAAGCTGTTTCAGATCGTCTGCAAACCATTCCGGCTATTGGCAAACTAACAGCTGCTATACTCACAAACTATTTACTTAGTGGCGACTTTAAAACCGCTAATCAATTCACCGCCTTTGCCGGCTTGAATCCGCAACAAAAAGAATCAGGAACCAGCGTAAAAGGTCGTTCAAGCATGACGCGTTACGGTAACAGACGGCTAAAATCCGCTCTGTTCATGCCTGCTATGGTTGCGCTCAACAGGAATTACTTTCCCGATTTTGTCAAACGCCTGAAGGCCAAAAACAAACCAAAGATGCTGATATTAGGAGCCCTTATGCGTAAGCTTCTTGTCGTGGCTTACTATGTTTACAAAACACAAAAACCTTACAATCCTGAACGCTACAAACCTGCATAATGTTTGTATAAAATAACAAAGCTGTTTTTGCCTGAATGTCAAGCAAAAACAGCTTAAAACGCTTGCGCCCTGAGTAATTACATAAAATAAATATCAAGATAAATCAACATGATATAAAAATTACTCGAAATAGGGCTAGACGGCTAAAGTAGCATCTTTTCTGTTACACCTGCATTCGCAATATCCTGATTGTTAAAGAACAATCCAAGTTCGCCAACCCTGCCGCATTTTCATGAGAACCTCAGGTTGGCGATTCACACAATCAAGGTATCCTTAAACACATCCACCGACGGTTTTGCGCCATGGTGTTCCACTTTGCGCCGCCATTTGCTACCCAGATGGTAAAAGCGCAGGCTGTCGGTTTCAGGGTTGTAGGTTTTCAAAAGTTTGTCCTTTAAAACAACCCACTGGTCGGGCGCGATGTCGCATTCGAACACCGAATACTGCACGCGCACGCCGTAGTCCAAACACAATTTCGCCACGCGCCGTAGCCTTGCCTGTCCGTCCGCGTCTTCCAACGAAATATCGTAAGTAATCAGCATTAGCATTTTGTATTCCCATATACAGGCTGCTTTAAAGGCCGTCTGAAAATATCCGATCCGTTTTCAGACGGCCTGCAAACCTATCTCATCAAAAACGGCGGGTATTCCGCCAAATCCCCGCGCAAGTGCCGCGCCAACAGCATTGCCTGAATATACGGCAGCAATCCGATTTCCACTTCTTCACCCAAAAACGGATGAACGATTTTCTCCTGCTTTTTTGCCTGCAAGGCTTGGAACAAGAGCTTACGCGCTTCAGCTTTTAGGCTTACCGCGTCGCTTGCCTCGGTAACGAAATCCTGCGGTTTGATTTGCCCTCGGTTAATCAGCGACAGCACCAACCTATCCGCCCACCACGCGCGGAATTCTTCCAAAATATCCTGCGCCAAACTGTCGCGTCCCGGTCGGTCGGCGTGCAAAAAGCCCACCTGCGGATCGAGCCCCACGCCTTGCAGTGTGCCGCTGATGTCCTTGCCCAAAATACTGTACACAAACGACAAGAGCGCGTTCACCCGTCTCTGGGCGGACGGCGGTTGCGCCCGTCAAAAGTAAAGCCGCTTTTTTCGCTCAAAAGCTGCCCGAACACGCCGAAATAACGCGCCGCTGCGTCGCCCTCAATGCCGCGCACCACGTCCAGCTCCATCGTGCCCTTCAACTGCCGCAGCGAAATGTTCAAAGCATCGACCGCACTTTGAATCGCCGCATTCTCGCCATAATTGCGAATCTGCCGCTGAAGCACCCGTTTACTCGCCTGAATCTTCGCCGCAATGATATTGCGCGCAATCGGTACGGGATTTTGCTCCGACACCCGATACTGCGCCCGACGCAGCAGCACATTGCCGCTCTGCCGCCCCTGAAGCCGCCCCAAATAACGCCCATTTTCGGTAAAGAACGCCAAATTCACATTATTTTCACCGCAAAACCCCAATAAAAACGGCGACACCAGCACATTCCCAAAACAGAAAATATGCCCGATGGAATGCACCGGCAGCTGCGCCACCTTCTTACGCTCCTGCTCCACCACCAACGTCTCCCGCTCCTTATGCAGATAGCTGCCTTGGGTGGTGATATAGAGCGTGTTTTGCAGTTTGCGCATGGGAAAACTCCTTGGATTTTGGCCGCACTTTTGGGTATTTAACAGGGTTGATCCACCTGAAAAATGGTAGGTCAGATTCTCAAATCCGACACTTTCAAAATTACCGCAATAATTTCAAATCATATAAATATCAAAAGGTTGTCGGATACAAGTATCCGACCTACTCTTACTGCGCCACCTTCTTACGCTCCTGCTCAACCACCAGCGTCTCCCGATCCTTATGCAGGTAGCTGCCTTGGGTGGTGATATAGAGCGTATTTTGCAGTTTGCGCATGGGAAACTCCTTGGGTTTTGACCGCAGTTTTTTGGGGCTGATAAGGCTGGCTGTCTGAAAATTGTGATGCCTATGGTTGCTGGCAGTTTAATTTTTGTTGATAATCTTTAATCATTGAATTAAGACCTTGATTATCTAATCTCCAAGTTTCAATTTGTATATTGGTTGGTTTATCCCAATTATCATTTTTATTAATATTGATATTATTTTGTTCTATCCTATTACGAAGAAAAGTAATTCTATTTAATAAATCTGCATTAACTTTTATCTGTTGTAATTGTTGACTACAGATTTTCAAATTGTTCTCAATATTTTGATGAGCAGATTTCCATTGAGTAATAATAGACTCAAGTTTACTATTTTCGTTTAACGCTTGATCTCTGGAAGTTCTAATTTCTCTAACTTGAGATTCTAGTAATTTGATTTCTCTATCCTTATTTCCATTTTCTTTTCTTAATTGGCTAACTACTGAATTACTGGTCAGATAATTAATTTGTTTTTGTTTTTCATCTATTATCTGTTGATATTTTTCATTTTCATCTTCCAAATAAGGAATTCTATGATATTGATTGTAAAGAGAAAATAAGCAAGCAAAAATTGTTATTAATATGCCAACTCCCCCAAAAGCCTTCATAAATTTTGAGTCATACCAATGAGTATTATCATCACTAATGTTTTCCACCTCTTGGGTATTTGAGCCACTTTGAGAAGTAACATCTTTATTTTCATCTAACATATATTGTTCTCCTTAAAATTTCCTATTAGATATAAGGCTTTCTATTCAAAATACAAGTCCCCAAACAACCCCTCCACATACCCCACACTCCTATCCCGTTTCCCCAACAATTCCGGTTGGCAAATATCCACCAGCGAGCAGGCTTTGCAGCGTTTACCGTAGTCGGGCGGTGGGGTTTGACCGCTGTTTAGGAGTTTGCGCACAGCGATGATGGTGGCGAGTGTTTGGGCACGCAGGTCGTCTGAAAACACGACAGGGACGCGGTGGCGGGTTTGCATATACCACAGCACGCCCTCAGAGACGGTTTGCCCCGTCATTTCTTCCAAACACAAGCCTTGGGCGCAAAGCTGGATTTCGTCCATTGGGTCGGGTTTGGGCTTGCCGCGTTTGTATTCCACAGGTTTCAGACGGCCTGTCTTTGTTTCCACTTCCACCAAATCCAGCACGCCGCTGATGCCCAGTTTCTCCGCCGACACATGCACCGTCCGCTCAAAACGCACGCCCTTACGCGTTTCCGGTTCGCCAGAATCCACCCGCTCATGAAGCGCCTTGCCCTGCGCAGTCAAATAGTTCTCCGCCCACGCCTGCTCGTTGTGAATCAGCGCGCATTGGCGCGGGCAGAAGGCGTAGTGTTGCAGGGCAGAAAGGGGAATAATTTGCATAATGTATGTTTATCGCTTTTTAATTTCTGATAATAATTTTTCCCCATCAACAATTCGTGCCAAGGTTTGAGCAAAGGGAAAAGAACGGCTTAAAATCTTTTTGACTTCACTAGCTTTAATAGCTTTTGGTAAACAGGTAAAACCGTCCAAGCGCTGATAATAGGTTTTGTCCTCCCGCCCATAATGTGGTGCTTTTTCTAGCTTACCTGATGCCTGGCCAAATGCCACGATGCCTTGCCCTGACTCATATAAAAATACCCAATCACCTTTTTTGAATTTGGCAATTTTTTCTTTATAACCATCTTCAAATGCCGCAGCTACCTGTTTTTCTAACATAAATTTATGATCGTCGATATCATTGACTTTATTTGTGTTCAGCAAAAAATATTGAGTTGACTCCTCTCCATCCAGTTCAAGCTCTTCATTTGCCTGTGCCTCAAAGCGTTGTTTCCATGGAACGATAATTTGCTCTGTAATCAGACGATGCAATAGTTCCTGCCGCGAAAGATCAAAACTTTCAGCAATTTCCTGCAAGATCAAATCTTCTTTTACAGAAAGGCGAATACTGAACGTTGTTTTTTCCTGATTTTTTTCAACAAACTCGTTTTCTAGGTTTTGGATAAAATTTTTCACTGAATGCTCCTTTCATATTAACGAAGCTATTATACCATTAAATAACACAAATATAAACACATAAAATAACACAATATATGTTCATTTGTTGAATAAGGGCTTTATGAGATTTATTTGTAATAGTTTTGCAGGATGGGCTTTAATCAATCCTTTATATTTGTTGAAACGGTGGGCTGAAGCCCACCCTACCGACTTCTGCAATACAAGCGGTCTTTTTTTCAGACATTTTTACAGATATTCTTCCACACTCACGCCATTCAGGCCGTCTGAAACCACGCTGATGTTGTAATCGCCAAAACCGCTTGCGGGCGTACCTGATTCGCCGTTTACGCGTTCGACCTTCACGGCGTCAAACAGTTTATGTGCAGGCTGGCTGCCGAGCGCGCTGTCGTGTTTGAAAACGAACAGTTTGCGTGCCGCCATTTCGCCACGGGTGGCGGAGCGGTCGTGTTCAAACATCAGCGTCAGGGCTTGCCAGAGTTTGGCTAAGTCGTCGTCTGAAAAATCGGTTTTGGCGGCAAGGTTGGCGGAGATAAAACCGTGCACGCGGTAGAGCGCGTAAGGGACGATGTATTTACGCCCCATAGTGCGTTCTTTTTCCAAGTCTTTTTCGTTGGTTACTGCCATGCGGGTGATCGAAACTTCCAGCGGCACAATCGGGTCGATGGATTGGGCGAACGCCAGTTGTACAGGGCCGCGCACTTGTCCGCTGTTGACTTCGGTGGTCATCACGGCGCCGAAGGTGCGGATATCAAAGAAGTTTTTACACATCCAAGCGGTAATGTCGCGGGCTTTGGCTTCGTCTTTGGGTAGTTTTTTGGCTTCAGATTCAATGCCGAGCGCTTCATAAGCGCGTTTGTTTTGCAGGTTCAATACGCTTTTTTCTTTCACGTAGATTTCGTAACCGGCTTCCTTTTCGCTGCTGATTTCTACAAAATTACGGATTTTGCGCTTCAGGCAAACATCGGTTACTAAACCTTTGCTGGATTCGGGATCAAGGCGCGGCATATTGCCCGCATCGGGATCGCCGTTGGGGTTGCCGTTGGTAACATCAAAAAAGTAAACAAATTCATAGCGGTTTTGAATGGCAGACATTTTCTGGCTCCTTAGTTTTCAATAGTTTCAGCGGTTTCTTTTTTAGCAAAATAGCTTTGTTTTTGATGGTAATAGCCGATGGCGAAGCGGCCTTGCTCGTCAATGCTCAAATGGCGCGGAAAGGTTTCGGGCAGTTTGGCAATGATTTCGCCCAAATCTTTATCCAAATTCACCGCCATGCCGGCTTTGTCTTTACGCAAGCGCGATAAATGGTGTTTTGCGCCCGACAAAAGGCGCGGAAAAACGGAAAACGGCACGGCGGAGGCAGAGCCGTAATAGCGGTCGGCGATGCCGGCGTTTAATTCGCCCAACGCCTGATATTGAATGCGCTCCAACACGGCAAACAGCCGCCCTAAAAGATAGGCGCGATTCGGGCTTTCATTGTTCAAACTCATAGGAACTCCTTCTTCGATAAAACCTTTTCTAAAACGCCGCTGTAATACGGCTTTCATCATTGCCACGCGCAGGCCGTTCACATCGCCATCGGCACGGATTCGGGTAATCAGTTGCGACAGTAAGCTCAAGGGGTACGGCGTACCGCAAATCACGGCGCGGGTCATTTCGCCTGCCAACACGGGCGAAATGTTTTCGCTTTTGCCTAACACGGCAGTTTGCAATAAGAGTCGCCAAATAGACGGCGGCGTTTTCCACGCGTAAGGCTCAAGGGCTAAATCTTGCCAATGCTGCGCCAAATTTTCCGCCAGCTGCCCAAACGTGGTATCCAGCCAAAACCGAATAGAAATCCGCGCGGCGTTGGGGGTAAGCCCTAAGATGTAAAAACGGGTATTGGCAGAAAGTTCGGGGGCAATTTCTTGCAGAGGACGACCTTTGCTGATTTGTTCCAATACGTTGAAAATTTTGGCGCTTTCTTGTTCATCATCCGGCGGCGTGAATACTTGCGCGAAGAAGCCTTCGGTAGCCTGCGCCGTGGCGTTATCATCCGCTTCCGCCCAAAAAACCGTGCTGGCATCGCCGATAGTCAGACAGTGATTATTTTCGCGGCGCAACAGATAGTTCAGCGCGGTGGTGTAGGCAAAGGCGGATTGTTCGGAAACGGGCGCATTTGCGCCTTGCTCTTTACCAAAAGAGGCAAAGGCTTCTTTGTTGAACGAAATAATCGAACCGCCGGAGCTTTGCCCGCCAAATACGCCTTTAATTGCAGGATGCAGCCGTGCAATTGGGGCAGTATCGCCGCTAATCAGGCACAAGCCTTCGAGTGCTTCGTCGCTTTTCAGACAGCCTGCCCATATAGCCTGCGCGGCTTCTCGTTTATGAATACAAGCGGTCGTTTTTTCAAAAGAAAATGCGATGTTGGCATCGAGCATTTCGGTAGGCAGGTTTTCGGCAGCAAAATGTGCAGGCTGCCAGTTTTGCAGAAAACGGCACAAGGCTTGCAAGCCTTCATCCTCACTGTTTTGCAGTAAATCAAGATGGTATTGCTTGAAGGCTTCGAAGGTTTTTTCAGACGGCGTAAACGGTTTTTCTTTGGCTTCGGCTTTGTTTTTATTGGCTTCCACGCCAAGCGCGTAGGCGGTTTTATCCCACAAAAAATTCGGTTTGATACCCGACGTGCGTTTTTCAGGGCGCGGCACACTCATCAACTTCGGTTGCGGCTTTTTATCGGCAGTCAGATTCGGCACTGCGGTTTTCAGACGACCTTCTTTATCCAACACCAAAATCCAGCCGATTTTTTCCTCGCTAAAGCCATAAGGCGGTACTTTCGGGTTGCCCATTTCATCGGTTTCTGCTGCCAAACGGCGGTAATAGTGGGCAAGGGACGCAAGAATCATGCTTTCACCTCCTCGGCGTAAAACGGCGGCACATCAATCACGCCGTCTTTTATTTGTGCGCGGAAAAAATGCGGCGTGTTGCCGTGGTCAAAATCAATATCGTGCAGCATCCAGCCTAAATCGCGGTTTGCCTCGCTTTCCGATAACGCCGACGGCGGTAGCGGATCACCCTCATCAATCAAAGTAAAATCGGCAGGGAATTCACGCACGCCCAAACAAGGCTGCTGAAAGCATTGCCCCTTTTTCGCACGGCGTTTGAACATCTCGATATGCTTGGTAACGGTTTCATCCGCCCCCGCTTTTGCCGTCAGCACCGCATGGGCCTCAATCACATAAGCCACGTCTTTAAGCACCGTCGCCGCGCGCTGTTGGCGGTCGTCTTCAATCAGCGTATATAAATCGGCAACGCTCTTACGCTTCATCGCGCCGCTGACCTTGCCCGCCGAAATCTTGCCGCCCAACTCATTGCGCCGCACCGACTCAAACCGAATCGGCTTTAGCACATAAATCCGATCTATCACCCACCGAATCGCCGGCTTCCAATGCACCGCCGCCAAAATCCCGCGCGCCGCCGACGGCGTAATGACATCATAAGACACCCGCTCCACCTTCATCTCCGGACGGGTAAAACAGGCATAATCGCCCCAAACGTGTAGGCGGATTTGGTTTGCCATACAAACTCCTTAACACACAGCCGCCCGAAAGCGGCTGATTTTTACTAATAACCTATAAATTTTAGTTTCAACCCACGCACTTGATAAGTGCGATCCGCTTTAGGCAGACTTTTTCTCAAACCTTAAAAAATCCGCCAATTTTTTTGATTCAACGACTTCATCATGGGGAATCAGTACATAACGCCAATGCTTACCATTGTGCTGCAACGCATAATCCATAGCGTGTTTGCACCATTCAAAAGCTGCATCAGCTTTTGCCAAAACTTCAGGATCTTTTAAATCTTTGCCTGCTTTGGTTTCAACAAGCCAGATGGAATCTTTGGTCTCTACAACAAAATCAGGGATATATTCTTTAGAATCGAAACCTGATTTCCAGTAAATCTGAAATTGTCCTTGCGCTGGCTTGAACCATTTTTGCGCGTCTCGTTCCAGAATCACAGCAAAACGGCGTTCAGTATCAGAGTCGAATTTTTGTAAGGGATACAGACATTTGGAAAAGCTGCCAAACAGCATTTGCTTAATACGGCTGACATCTTTTGGTGTTTGTCGCACAGAATGAATCGCTTCATCAGCTGAAACAGTATAGTTGCATGGTTTGAGCGTACTAAATCCTTGACTGACGCGGGCTTCATAACTTGCCACTTTTTCCCAAAAATGCTCCATCATTTGCGCATGGATTTCACGGGCAATCAGACGACGTTCTTTATCCAGCACACTCAAAACTTCCTCTTCGGATAAATAAGCACGTAGGTGCACCACCATCTGTCCCGCCAAATCGTAAAGCAGGTCAGCTTGGGTGAAATAGTCAATATCGTCGAAATCCATCAGCGAAAAAACAATATAGTCTTCAGGGCGTTTTTCTTTCATACCCAATTCAGCAGACAGGCTACTTTGCTCGTTGGTGTGCAGGTTGTGAATAGTGATTTCACGTTCACTCGGTTGTAGATGCAGGCTGCTTAAATCGAGTTTGAACGGATGGAATCCCGTGCTGACTTCCCCGCTGGGTATAACTGTAATTCTAGGAATATCGATGGTTTGATTCACCATTGTTTCTGTGGTTTTAGCAACAATCTCAGCTATATCCAGCTCATCCACTAGCAATTCCCCTTGAGCCGGTTGTAATGCCGTCTGAACTTCTTGAACGATTTTTTCGCGGATTTCCACTGTCAATAATGCTTGGGAAGTTGGAGCCTCACTTGGACGGGAAGCATATTTTGCAGCAGCTTCCATTACCTTTCGGGCAATGCGTTTTTCGTTTTCAGTTTTAAAAACAGGCTGATAATCGACTGAAGAATTGGTTTCTGAAACACCTTGTTTTGTATTTTCAGACGACGTTTCCACCAATCCCAATTTCGTTTCCACACCGCTATACACCTGCACGCTGACTTTTTTATCGTCCTCACTTGGTGCATCCAAAATCACCTGTTTCAATTTCAGCACTGAATCACCTTTATTGGCTTCATCGATGATTTCCTGAAAGCGGTCGTGGGCGATAATATTCAATCTATCCACCACTTCCACTCCCGTACGTTTTCCATAAGGCAGACGCAAACCGCGTCCGATAGATTGCTCGATCAGTGTTCTAGCATTGGCAGCGCGCAGCGGTACGATGGTATAAAGATTGGTAACGTCCCAGCCCTCTTTGAGCATATTGACATGAATCACGATTTCCGTCGGCTCATCCACGCTCTCCACCGCTAAAAGTCGTTCAATCATTTCTTCTTCGTCTTTGCCTGATTTACTTGAATCCACTTGAATCACTTTGCCCTGATAACGCCCGTTATAAAAGTTGTCCGATTCCAGTAAAGACAATAATTGCGCCGCGTGCGTGGTATCGCGGGCAATCACCAGCATAAAAGGCTTCACTACAGCAACATTATTTTCCCGAGCATAAGTTATAAGCTCAACCTTGGTGTTTTCATGCACACGCACGCCGTCTTCCAACTTGATTTTCTCAATTTCTTCGAGCGTATAATTTTTCGCATCAAAATTGCGCTGCGTAACCACCGCAGGCATTTTGACAAAACCATCGTCCATTGCCCGAGCCAAAGGATAATCTACAATCACGTTTTTGAATGGAATAGGCGCTTTGGTGGATTCCACAAATGGTGTGGCAGTTAGCTCTAAGCCAAAAAGCGGATTTAATTCATTAATCGCCCGCATCCCCGCCTGCGCCCGATAGCGATGTGATTCATCCATCAGCAACACTAAATCAGGCAGATTCGCCAGATAGTTGAAATAACTATCGCCCAGCACTTCACGCATCCGCTTGATTTTTGGTTCTTTGCCGCCGCGCACCTCGCTGTTGATTTTGGAAATGTTGAATACATTAACGGTAATCTCACCAAAAAGATTATCCATTCCCATACTCAAATTCTGCTGCTCATAGTTGTCGCCGCTAATCAGCTTGGGTGGATTTACCGCAAATTCACTAATGCCTTTAAACACATATTTTGGCGTATTCGGTGTAAAGTCGGCAATCAGCTTGTTATAAATCGTCAGGTTCGGTGCAAGTACAAAAAAATTATTGATACCATGTGCCAAATGTAGATAGGCGATAAATGCCCCCATTAGGCGGGTTTTTCCCACCCCCGTTGCCAAAGCAAAGCACAATGATGGAAATTCCCGCTCAAAATCCTGCAAGGTTGGGAATTCAGCTTTCAAGGTATTCAACACCGCCGTTACATCGCGATCTTTCTGCGCCATTTCCGGTGCGGTATCCAAAGCCTGCTTCAGCTTTGCCAAACTTTCTGCTTGCGGTGCACGCAAAGACAAACGTCCGTTGATATAGTTTTGAGTTCTGATGCTCATGGTTTTATCTCTTATCTCTTGCTTTCAGTAATTAAAAATAGCTTAATCACTGATTTGATCTTTATTCCTTTAGCTGCCTGGATTTTTTAGCTGACCAAACTGCCATATGTGATCAGTTGCTCGAAAAATTCGAATAACTGACATTTTTTGCAGCAAGCCAATACAATTCGAACTATTCCGAATTTCCGGACAGATCATCTCTTGCTTCCTGCCAATCCGACAACTCATTTTCCAACTGTTCAACTGTCGGTAGATTCGTTACCAAAGGTTCCGGCAGGGCGCGTACCAATTCGTATTCAGCAATGCCTATCGGCTTGTCTATGCCCGATAAGGCATACTCCGCCACCAAGCGGTTTTGCGTTTTGCACAACAGTAAGCCGATAGTTGGATGATCGTCAGGAGCTTTTATTTGTGCATCGACTGCCGCCAAATAAAAATTCAATTGCCCTGCGTGTTCGGGTTTAAATGCCGTGGCTTTTAATTCCACCACCACATAGCATTTCAGGCGGGTGTGATAAAACAGCAAATCAATAAAAAACTCGTCGCCGTTCACTTCCAAGCGGTATTGCCGCCCAACAAAAGCAAAGCCGTTACCCAGTTCCAGCAGAAAACGGGTGATGTGCTGCATTAAGGCGTTTTCAATTTCCCGCTCTTGCGCGTCTTCGCCCAAACTCAAAAAGTCGAACAAATAAGGATCTTTTAATGTTTCTTGCGCCAATACGGAAGTCGGCGCGGACAAACGGGCGGCGAAGTTGGTAACCGCTTTCCCTTGTCGCTCGTGCAGGCTGTTTTTAATGTGGACTTCTAATGTGGCGCGCGACCAATTTTCCGCTATCGCTTTCTGCACATAAAATAAACGTGCTTCTTGTTCCTTAATACGGTTAATCAAAAGCACATTATGACCCCACGGCAATTGTCCAACAGCCTGTTGGACAATTTCAAAATCAGTCCAAGCTTCAGCAAAAGCCCGCATATACATAAGGTTGGAGCGGGAAAAACCCTTCATTTCAGGAAACGCCTCGCGCAAATCCCGCCCCAAGCGGTCAATCACTTTGCTACCCCAGCCTTGCGTTGCCTGCCGCTGCAAAATATCCCGCCCGATATGCCAGTAAAGCGACACCAGCTCGGCATTTACTGCTAGTGCCGCCCGCTGCCGTGCGGTCAGCACCCGGTTTTTAATGTCTGCTAGCCATTGCCCATAGTCGGCGGGCATCATCGCCATTTCCTTACCTATCACTATCCTCTCCATCAAACAATCCGCCCTGATTTTCGACCGCACTTTTGCGTTTCACGGGTTTGGTTTTGGCAGCGGGTTGGTTTTCAGACGGCCTTTGTTCTGTTTCTTCTTCCGCCATCGGAAGATTGGCTACGTTCAAACTGTAATCGTCGTGCCCCCATTCGCAGCGTTTCAAAATCATTTTGGGGATTTTTTTTAAGGAAAGATTAGGAAAACGCTCCGCTGCCTGATCTGCCGTAATCCCACGCCAAGCAGAGCAGCAGATTAGCAGGCTGCGGCCTGCTCCAACCTCGTCTGAAAGCACTTGCAACTGTTCGACAGATAAGCTTTGGGTGGTAACGTAGATAAAATCGTTTTCGCTCGAATAGCCGTGCTGCCACCAAAGGTTTTCAGACGGCATATAGGTAAATCCCTCCAGCTTCGCCAAGGCTTCCGCCAGCATTTCAGGGTTGTAGTCGGGATTGATGATTTGATTGCCCCATTTGTCGTTGACAATTAATGTCGGCGCAAGGCGGAAATAGCGGAATCCGCCGCCTCCCTGCCAGTTCACCGCTTTGGAAATGCCGCCCTGATCTTCGCCGTCTATCACTTTTTGCAGGCGCGGGATAATGTGGGTATGGCAATGCTCGCCCAGCTCCACCATAATCCAACGCCGCCCCATTTTATGGGCAACTGCACCGGTAGTACCTGAGCCTGCGAAAGAATCTAGGACGAGGTCGCCGGGGTTGGTAGAAATCTCTAAAATTCGTTTAATCAATCGTTCTGGTTTTTTACCATTCTTAAATTCAACATTTCCTTCATTAGCAATTCCATTCCAAGGAATATCAGTCCATAAATTTGTTAATGGTTTCGCGGGAACAAGTTCACCATCAATTTCTTTCACTTTAGAAGAATAAAAATAGATTTGCCTTCCGTTCAAAATATATATATCGTCAAAATCGTCTCTTTCTATATGAATTACTTGATCCTTTAAATTCTTAGACTTATCTCTTGCTTCAACAATAGTTCTCCCTGCAGCATTGCTAATTGCTGTAGATTGGAATACGCAGTCTCTATGTTCCAAAGCATATCCAGCAACAAGTGCATCAAATGTCATTCTTCCCATTTTTTTTCGTGCTATACGTGTATTCTCAAAACCCAGAGATGAAGCAACAACCTCATTTAAACCTCCAATCTTCCAATTTGAGTAATGTTCTTCTTTATTTAGAATAATTTTTCCATATCCCGAGTCATAGCCACTTTCAACATAAATTTGATCATATTTATATGAAGATCTATCCTTGGCATACATTAAAATATATTCTGTCTGAGAATATGGAGATGGATTTACAGTTTTATGTCCTGAAGGATCAGATGTTTTTACAACAACCATATTCAAAAATTGATTTCGGCCAAAAATTTCATCACAAAGAATTTTTAAATAAGCCATTTCCTTGTCATCAATATGGATAAATATAACTCCATCTTTAGTCAGTAGTTTTCTTAATATTTCTAATCTTTCTTTAATTAAGCCAAGCCAAATGGAATGCTCTAATCCATCATCATAGTGTTCAAATGCAGCACCTGTATTATATGGGGGATCTATATAAATACACTTCACCTTACCCGTAAATTCCTGTTCCAATGCCTTAAGCGCAAGCAGGTTATCACCGAAAATCAATCGATTATCAAACGCCGCCGATTCCGACCGCACTTTGGCGTGATAGGATTTTTCAGGGTCTTCGAGCAAAATCCGCGCTTCTAACTTTGGACGTTTATGTTTGCCTATCCAGGTGAGTTCTAGTTTTTGTTTGGTCATACTATTTCCTAACTCGGTTTCTTTAGTGGGTGTAGCCGGCGTGTATCTCCACCATTTTTCCAATAACTTCCAGTATCTTTATTTGGCCATCCATAATCCGGACAAATTAAAGCATCACATAATTGCTCAACTAATTTTGCAAATCTTAATCCATCTTGAGGATAAAGATTAAACGAAAGTTCATTGAAATGTGCGCCAATAACATTTCGTGTTTGAGCAATTTTTTGTATCTCTTTTAAAATTTCACCAATTTGAATTTCTTCATTATTTTGTTCGCTTATTTTTTCAACCTTCAGCTCTCTTAGTAATTTACCATTTACAGCTCCCAATAAATCACTTAGTACATAAGTATTTCCTACTTTTCTTGGAACTGCACAAGCATATTTTATAGTTAGGAAATCCAGCAAAGCCTCTAAAATAACACCAGCTTTCCCAGTAATAGATTGTATGTCTGGATCAGAATCATCGAGTAAATTTTTTAGCCGAACAATCTCTGTGATTGATCCAGTTAAAGCCATTCCACTATCCAACGACCAGTGTTTTAACTCTACAAATTGGCAACCTTGTTCAGGTTTTAAAATACCCCAGCGAAATTTCTCTCGCCAAGGTCGATAGTGTGTTGTAACGATAGTATGTTGGAATTTCTGGATTACGTCGTAAATCATGCCGATAACACGCTCTACATGGGGTTCGTCTACACTACCTAATACGTCATCTAAAACCAATATTTTTTGTTCTGGATTTTCACGTTCAGCTAAGGCTAAAAATACACAAAGTCCCAAAGTATCCAAATGAGAATCACTAAAATATGCTTGCGGAGGGGTATCTTGTTTTCCGCCGAATTCCATTGAAATATCTAAAGAACCTCTTTTGGCTGCATCTAATGCTAGGGTAATTTTATCTAAGCCTTCATTAGGATGAATTAACTCATAAAGTTCACCGACTCTTATTGAGATTGCCTCAAGAATATTGTCTGTATATTCCTTACGCTTACTCTCAATAATATCTAGTACTCTTTTCAATTTAGGTAATGTTACAGATAATTCGTTAACAATATTTTCATTATTTGCAAGATCATTTAATGAACGTCGTAATGTCTCTATAAAATTCTTACTATCTATGCATCTATCTGCTTCTTTTCTCCAAGATTCTTTCTTATTGTGTACCGTAGTCCATTCTAACCATTGCGTTGGATTTTCGGGTGCTGGAAAAAATGGAAGATCTAGGTCTTGAATCTCAGATGTATTCAAACAGTAGTTTTCTAATTTTTTAAAATCATCTCTTGTATTTTTTAAAAAATCCTCTAACTGTTGTTTCTTACTTCTTAGGGAAATTTCACTTCTCGAAACGGTTTGTTTTACACTATTCAATTTCCCAACCAGTCCATTTTCTTCAATCTGCTTATTTACATTCTCAACTAAATTACTTATATTTTCAGAACTTCCACAAAGTGGACATTTTTCCAAGGTATCATGTTTATGAAAATATTTTTGTGCAGCTTGAAGAATATCTATGATTTCTAAATAATTATTGGAAGCTGCTTCGCTTAGCTTGGTTAGTGTAACCTGATCGTTAGCTAGTTTGGTTTCAGCATTCTCTATTTCATTACAGATTTGCAGGTACTTTTCGTATCCTCCTTCAATTTTGTTCCAATAAGAAATTAAGACATCAATATTATTTTTCTTTTTTTCAAGATGAGCTACGTCTTTTTTTACTTCATCTTTTGCCCACGAAATAACATCATGTACTGGACAATTTACTTGTTTCCAAAAATGTTCGATAGTATTTCTATTTTCACTTACACGTGTTATTGCAGTATCAAAATCTCGCTCCTTATTATTGATTAGTTTTCTTAATGTATTTTCTGATGTTTCAATTCCAGATACATCAATAAATTGACGAATTTCCTTATAGCGTTCTGCTGGTTGTGCAGCTATTAATCTTAATATCTCACTGCGGCGCAATACTGATACCTGTGGTCTTAATACTTCAAAATCAACAGATACATTTTTCTTATCTAAAGATAATATGCAGGTACCACTTGAAGTTTCTAATGAAACTTTAACATCTGAATGGGATTTCCCAACAGACGGCCAATATGTTTTTGTAGAAGATCCAACGCCCCTATTTTCCAAAGAACCAATTTTGCTATTCCCCAGTAAATCAAAAGCATCTGAAATTGTGGATTTCCCCGTACCATTTTCTCCATAAATGATCGTCAGTTTTTTGCCTTTTTCAAAATTCAGAACAAAAGGCGTTACAGAACCTCTAAGATTTTCAATAGATAAACTTTTTAATGAAATAGTGGACATTTTTATTCTCCAATTCCCATATTTGTTTTATCTATGGCTTTTTCTATAGCCAATAACCAATCTTCCTCTTTCATTGAACCTGTTGCAATTTTCTCTTGATAGCGTTCTAAATCAGTAGCTAAAAATAGCTTTTCTTCAATTAAAGAAGGAAAAATTAATTCGATTAATTCTTCATCTGGTGTTTTCATCTTACCATTTCCTCGCATAATTAGTTTTTACTACAGATGAAATATAGGAATTAAGACCTATCCCTTGTACTGCTAAATTCTTCATCTGTTCTACTGCATATCTACCTGGTTTAACATATGTATATAAATAGTTTCTATAACGCCCACTCTTAAATACAACATGAATAGAATCTTCAAAAATTTGATACGAAACGATATTAGAGTTTCTAGAAAGATTTTGATAAAGCTCCATTAAACCATCTCCCATTCAATAAAAAACAATTCTTCCTCTTCTACCGTCTGCTTCAAACTTTCTTCTAATTCTTCAATCAGCTGGTTGCGCTGCGCTTCAATTTCATCCTGTTTATCAAAAAGTTCACGGCGTTGGCGGCTGCGTTTGTTTTCTAATTCGCGCTGTTTTTTCTGCCAACTTAGTTTTTCCTCTAAAGTGGCGGAAGTGGCGGCGGTACGGCGGACTTCTTTGATTTCACGATCGGTTTCTTTAATGTCTTGTTCCAAACCTTGTTTTAAATCATCCGCCCAGTCGTCCAGTTTCTGCACTTCCTCCTCAAAATAACCCAAATTACGTTCGGTGGCTTGATTTAATAGCGTTTGGCGGCGTTCAGTCATATTGTCGGATAAGGTCGTCTGAAATCCCATTTTTGTTGTGGTTTCGGCAATATGTGCAGGCAGGTGCAGAAGTTTTTCTGGGTCATCCGCTTGTAGAACTTCACCGTTTTCAGTTATGGCGGCAATCAGTATGTGCTGCTCCGTATCACCCAGTGCGCTAATGCTGATGAGTTTGGCAATAAGTTGTCCGCTTCGTCCGCGATAGGGTTCGAGTGTACTGATCCTGCCGTTACGCCCTTGATAATCAAAAATTAGACGTACTGGTGGACAATCGCGTTTTTTGGCGCGATCGATGATGGCTTGTGCCAAGGGATGAGTAATTCGGTAGAGATGAGCTTCGCCACTTTTTCGCGGCAGTTCGTATCGTCCTGTTAGAATGTTAAGGCCGTCTGAAAGATTTTCAGGTAGCTTATTGAGTATAAAACCACCATCATAGAAGTCTGAACTGTCACCAAGTTCGCTTCGGGTTAACTCCATTAAGATTTTTTCGTATTTGTTGAGTGCTGCTTGGCTTTTTTCAGCACAGTTCCGTAGTCTTTCGCGGACTTCTTCATCAAAATTTTCCAGCAGGGTTTGACGGGCTTTCATCATGTTCTGGTTGATTTCCTCTGATAGCTCACTTTGCAGGCTATCAAAGGCAGTTTTGATGTCTTCGGACTGGCGGCATTGGCGGTAGATTTCAGCAATACGCCGTTCGATATCTACGCCGCTACCGATTGCCCCCAATACTTCGTCGCTGGCACCAAATACACCATCAAAAAGCTTAAATTTTTGCTCAAGCAATTCGTAAACACGTTGGTCGGCTTCATTGGTTTCATCAACAAAATTCACTACAACGACATCATGTTTTTGCCCATATCGGTGACAGCGTCCGATGCGCTGTTCGACACGTTGTGGATTCCAAGGCAGATCGTAATTGATAATGAGTGAGCAAAATTGTAGGTTAATGCCTTCTGCACCTGCTTCAGTGGCAATCATGATGGTGCCACGCTCTTTGAAATGCTCTACTAAAGCGGCACGGGTATCGGCAGTTTTGGAACCGGTGATTTTATCGCTGCCTTCATGCCGTTTGAGCCAGTCTTTATAGATTTTTTGTGCTTGGGGATCACTGTTTGTACCATTGAATAACACGATACCGTCACCATTCTCGCCTGCGTAGTCGGTTTGGGCAAGACATTCTAAGAGATAGGCTTGGGTGCGTTTGGATTCGGTAAAAATAATGGCTTTTTGCGCCGCACCAAGTTCTTTCAATTTGCCAAAGGCTGTGGAAAGCGCGGTCAATAATGCACGGCTTTTTGCGTCTTCTCGAATGTTTTCGGCAAGTTGTTTAAAATGTTTGAGCTCTTCAATTTCATCAGCAATCGCTTGATATTCATCAGCAGTCAGAATGTTCGATTCGTTTTCCTCTTCCCATTCTTCTGCAGTTTCATCTAAGCTTTCATAATCTTCGTCCAGAGTTTCGACTAGGTCTTGCGTGGTTGATTCTGCCAATACGCCTTGTAGGCGCTTGGTCATAGTATCCAGTGCACCAGCAATAGCACGGCTACTAGAGGCTAAAAGTTTCCACAACACTAGGGAAATAAGCTGTCTCTGTCCTTCCGGCATTGCTTGTAGATTTGGACGACGTAGGTATTCTGCAACCAAATGAGAAAATTCTCGTTCTTGGTCGGATGGAGTAAATTTTTGCAGGATGGCAAGTCGCTGAGTGTAGGGAACATAGGCCTGTACTTGGCGGCGTAAGGTACGTCGGCAAACAGGGCTGAGTCGCTGGCGCAGATGAGATAAGGTCTGTTCTGTGGCCTTTGCACCGAATTGAGCACGAAAACTATCTAAGTCGCTAAAAACACGGTCATCTATCATGCTGACCAAGCCGTAAAGTTCAAGCAAAGAATTTTGCAAAGGAGTAGCAGTTAATAGGACTTTGCTGGATACGTTTTCCAAAGCTTCTTTTAAAGTTTTACCGATAACATTGTTTTTCTTATAAACATTGCGTAGACGATGAGCTTCATCTAATACAACCAAATCCCATCCAATTTGTTTAATATCATCCGCTTTAGATTTAGCAAATTGATAGGAGCAGATAACGGGATTTTCTTGACGAAAAGGGTTTTTGCCTGTTTTTTTTATGGCATTGTAACTTTTAGCCTCCAAAATCATGCCCTGTAAGCCAAATTTTTCTTGTAACTCTTGATGCCATTGTTTGCGTAAGTTGGCCGGGGTGATAATCAGAATTTTACGTTTGCGTTCTGCCCAATGCTGCAATATTACCAAGCCCGCTTCGATGGTTTTTCCTAAACCTACCTCATCTGCCAAAATCACACCTTTCGACAAGGGATTTTTGCAGGCAAACAAGGCTGCATCAACTTGATGCGGGTTTAAATCGACTTGGGCATCAACCAATGTTGTTGCTAACGAGTCCATACTTCCGCCCTCGGCTTGACGGGTTAAAAGCCAGGAGTAGTATCGAGCTTGATGTGGTGTCAGTTGAGATTGGGACATGGTCTTAATTTTCTCCAAATTACTTTTTAGGCCATACGAAGGATATGCCTTTTAAAGGTAAAAATCAAATTAATATTCTATAAATTATAAGTTCAGTTAAAACACCAAACTCTCCCCCTTCAAAAACACCGTATCCTCCCAAGAAAGCCCTGCCACCTCATCATACAAATCCAGTCCAATCAGCGTATAAAACTGTTTGCCAAAGTTTTTCTCGTTAACCGGTTCGATACGCCCTGCTTTATACAAAGCAGCGAGGGCTTTTTCGGGGATTTGGATGGTGTAGGGTTGCAGTTTGCGTAAGAGTCCGCCGATGTGATCGGCGTGGTGCAGGCTGCTAATGAGGTTTTCGGCCTCACTGTCGAACGGAATAATCAGCGGCTGCATGTGGCTTTCGATCATGCGGAACTTGTCGGCGATGGTTTGGAATGGGAAATCGAGGCTTTGCCCTGTATCGTTGTGCATTTTCAGGATTTTTTTATTGTCCAGTTCGCTGCCTTTTAATTGATAAAGCTCGGCGAAGTAGGCGGCGACGGCTTGGGTAGATAAGAGGTCGTCTGAAAAGCTGTCGGCGGTCAGGCGCATAACGGCGGCTTGGGCGGCAAGTTCAGGCGGGGCTTTCCATTGTTCTTCTGGCGCGAATATCCATACAAAGCTGTTTTCAGACGGCCTTTTACCTTCGCGGTTACAGCGTCCTGTGGCCTGGGCAACGCTGTCTAAACCTGCTTCGGCGCGCATCACCAGCGGAAAATCCACATCAACGCCCGCTTCAATTAAGGAGGTGGCGATAACGCGGCAGGGTTCGCCGTTTTTCAGACGACCTCGAATTTCGTCCAGTTTTTGGCTGCGGTGTTTGGCGCACATTAAGGTGGTCAGGTGGAACGTGCCGTCAAGGTGTTTGGCTTGGTCATACAGGCTGCGGGCGTGGCGGCGGTTGTTGACGATAACAAGCATTTGCGGGTATTCACCAAGTTTGGCGAGCAGGTCGGCATCGGTTTGTGTGCCGATGTGTTGCACGGTGGTGCGACGCAGTTTGTCGAAAAGTGCGATCGGTTTTGGGGCGATTTCGCGCACGTTTTCAAAGCCGCGATAGAAACCGTTTTCAGCTTGCACGGCTGGCTGGGTGGCGGTGCACATGACGACAGAGCAATGATAGTTTTGAGCCAATTCTTTGATGGCTTGCATGATGGGCAGCAAAAGATTGAGCGGCAACATTTGCGCTTCGTCGAGGATGATGACGGATCCTGCGATGTTGTGCAGCTTGCGGCAGCGCGAGGAGCGGTCGGCAAAGAGGGATTCGAAGAATTGCACGGCGGTGGTCACGACAATCGGCGCGTCCCAGTTTTCCGAGGCGAGGCGCAATTTGTCTTTGGTGGCCTCATTTTGCAGTTTGCCGTCGTCGAAGGTGCTGTGGTGTTCCAACACGGCTTGTTCACCCAATTCGCCAAAGGCTTTGCGGAATTCAGCGGCGTTTTGCTCGATGATGCTGGTGAACGGGATGACATAAATCACGCGCCGCATACCGTGCCGTTTGGCATGTTCCAGTGCGAACGCCATAGAAGTGAAGGTTTTGCCGCCGCCGGTCGGCACTGTGAGCGTAAACAGCCCTTGCGGTTGTGCCGCTTGTTCTACGGCATAATCCAGAATTTCGCTACGCAGGCGGTTTAAGGCGGCATTACGTTTTTCGGCTTCAGTTTGCTCTGGAGCTTCGGCGATACGTCGTCTGAACGCGTTGATAAATTGATTGAAATTGTGTTGTAAGGCGTTTAAATCGGGATAACCGCCTCGCTCGACGGCTTTGTTTTCTAGCTTTAGATAAAAGGCTTCGGTATCGAGATAATCGGCATCCACCAAGCAAGAATAAAGCATTCGTGTGAAAAAGGCGTAGGAGAAAAAAGGATGATGCGCGTCGGCTTTGAGTAGCGGTGCGGACAGGGCTTGAGGGAGCTTGATTTCTTGTTGCCACAGATTATCGAGAGCGGGAATATCTTCGCCAAATTGCAAAGCTAGACGCTGTTTCAAAGTACTGCGGTTATCGCCCTCACCACATCCATTAGCCAACCCTGCATGATGCCCCGCAATGCAAAACGCCATTAACTTACCGATAACATTTCCCTAACGCTCAACGGCAATTTTGGCGCCGGCAGTAGCATGATCAACTGAAGGGCCCCCATGCAATCGATGGTTAAAGGCTTCTGAATATTTCCCTAAGTCATGAAGCTGTCCCGTCTGGCAGGCCTGTTCCTGCGCCCCGAATACTCGCGCAAACTCCGCCGCCATTTCGCCAACATTTACCGAATGGCTTTGCAAGGTTTGCCAATGTTCGTAAGGCAAGAGATTGCCGAGTTTATCTTGCGCGGAATGGGCGTAGTAAATTAGGGGTTTCATATTGAAATTCTAAAAAATTCAAATTGATACATATGCAATGATAATATGATATTAAATTTAATATGTAAATAGAAAAAATGCCGTCTGAAACTTTTTCAGACGGCAT